>JAYVDI010000285.1:0-9411 GCA_043749505.1 Schlesneria sp.
TGACCCGGACGCTCGGAGCGTCCGGGTCAGTGCAAGCAACGTCAAGAATCAGATAGGCTCACGGAAACGGAAGTCTGCTCAACTTCAGCCGCATCTGGACACTCAAGTAGAATCTCCGCATGGACGCTCCCCCCCTTCCCGAATCGAGTCCGCCTCCACCAGCCAAGTATCGGAGGCGAAGGTTCCCGCGAGCCATCAAGTGGTCGAGGGAGTGGTGGTGGAGACAGGCCCGCAAAGTGGTCGTGGCCGTGGTCGGCACCACAGTGCTGCTGATCGGGATCATCATGGTGGTCGCCCCCGGCCCGGCCTTCATCGTCATTCCCTCCGGCCTCGCGATTCTGGCCACCGAATTCGTGTGGGCCAAGCGCTGGCTCAGGTACGCCAAGCGGCGACTTCAAGAGCTGACTCAACGCCCTTCGCCCCCCGATCCACCGACAGAAAAATGAGGCCCACTGACTTCGGCCAAATTGCGGTCAGTCACTCTCGCTATTCATAGGAATCGCGAGCCGCTTCGACGAACAATTTCAAAGTAGCCGCTGGAGGATTGCGATTTCCTCCGCAATACTGCCTCGAACAGATGTCGCAGTGATGCGGCGTCAGCGTCTGGTTGGCGTCACAGCAGTCGCCGGAGGAGAAGTGAAATGGTTCAACTGAAACTGGTCCTATTCATCGTGTGCGTACTCTGCCTGGCTGCGGTCGAGGGTCAAGACGCGCCGAAGTCAGACGCCAACGATCTGATTACGGTGGAACTGAAGCGTGCCAAGGAAGAGTTCCAGTCCGGTGCTGAAAAAGCAAACGAGAAGCTGTTGGCCGCGTTCTCCCTCGAACAGAAGAAACTGGAGCAGAACACGAAGCTCAAGGTCGATCAGCAGATCAAGCTCATTGAGCAGTTGTCAGAGGAACAGAAAGCGTTCGAAGCCGACACGACTCGGCTACCCGCGTCGTTGGTCATGAAGTCTGCCTTGAACGAGTATCTGGCGAAGACCGCAGTGGCCAAGAAGAAGTGCGAGGAGGCGTTTTCAAAGGCCGCAGAGAATTACCGCAGCAAGAAGGATTTCGCAGCCGCCAAATCCGTGCTGAATGAGTTGGAGGCGTTCAAGGCGAACTCGCTGAGTCTGGCCCTCGCTTCAACGAATGCCCCGGCGTCCAAATTGATTGCCGGACGTGAAAGCCTGACCCGCGCGATCGCCAATACGAAGTGGAGTTATCCGGAGGGCAGTCCGAACACGCTCACACTCAAAGCCGATGGGACGACAGCATTGAGTCACTCTGACGCGAAACCCACCTGGGTGGCCTTCGACGAAAACCGGGTGATCATGCATTTTCCCGCGACCGACGACTACGACATCTTGGTCTTCAGTCCTGATCGAAAGTCGGTTGCCCAAGATTGGCTAGGAAAGCCATCAGGCCGAAGCAACGTGAAAGGCCAGCGTGTCGATAAGGCGACCGGCAAGTGAAAGTAGACCCGACACCCCGTGGCGGGAACCCTTCGTGTCACGGAGTGACACGTCTACATTGGGTAAATCAAGTCTTGCTGATCGCCTAAGAAGTAACGCAGCACGACCTCTTCTGTTCCCAAGCGTCATCACTTCGGCTTCAACCTAACCGTCAGGTTGTTGATTTCGACGGTCAGCCGCAGGGGATCGAAGACCGCTTTGAAGAATTCGGCGGCGGAGGCTTTTTCGACTTCGAGTTTGATCGGCTGGTCGAGGTCGATGCCGGCGGCGGTGAGTTGCTCGGCGTCGTACTCGAAGACGATCTCGGACTCTTCGAGCTTCTTCATGAGGACGCGGGCGGGGACTCGATCGATCTTGAGCGTGAACAGTCTCTGCTTGATCGGCTTGATACCTGTGGTTGCGTCGGGCCGCTTTGTCGCCGAGCCACCCAGCAACGCCGCGACCGCTTCGTGATCTTCCAGCAGTCCGTTCACCACGAGTTCGGAACCGTCGAGCGTCACGCTCTTCGCAATCTTCTGCGAAAGTTCCGGGCCGTACTTTTGCACCAATTTGAGAGCCTCCGCCGCAGTCCGGCCCTTCACTCGGTGACGTTTCTCGATGACCGGCCACTCCGGAGCCGAGACCAACTCGATCCCCTGCCCTGCCCCGCCGCTCTCTACCTTACCCGTCCAAGCGAATGTCAGATCGAACTGAATCAGGACGAGCGACAGCGCTTCGGCGGCTGTCACACTCGGCAGTGTGTTCGCCACCCACAGGTCGTGCGGCAGCAGGTCGAGATGGCCGATCGTCAATCGGTAACGATCCGCGATGCGCTGCACGATCTCGATCGGTGAGTCCAAGTCTTGCCAAGCGACATCGTGTTTCGCGGACAACTCCACGCGCCGCCTCTCGGGGATGGAGGACTCGCGCGAGTAGAGTTCGCTCGACCGCAGTTCGATCAGCGTCCGCAATCGTTGAGTGGCAGCGGGCAGGCCGACGTAGACAACCGGGTCGGCGATGCTGATGTCGGCTCCGATCAGTCGCGCCAAATCTCGCACGCCCTCGCGCAACGAACTGTTCGTCAGATTGAGCGGCAACTGTACCGTCGGATCAACGCGCCGGTCGAGCAGGATCGCGATCCGCCGCTCGTCGCCGATCTTCTTCAACAGGTCTCGCAGTTCGACGTTCGCCCACGAGGCCGACAACGTGCGGTCAAGCTCCGTTTGGAACCGTTGCCCGGTCTGAAACTCGACCACCGACCGCACAGGCTTGGCACCCGTTTCGGTCTGGCTGATGGCGGCGATGGCGATCAAGAGAGTGATGGCGGAAGACATTTGATTCGACTCCGTGTTTCCTCGAACTGTCCACGCGATTGCATGACGGGATGACTCGGCAGCGTTATACATGATGCGCACTTGACTGTGGTGGTCTTGGCGAGCCGCCTGCCGTCAAGCTGATCGCGATTTCTCTCGGCCTCGACACCCCCTTTTTTTGATTGGAGTCAGCCATGACCATTGAAGCGAGCTCACTCGAAGTATTGGTACAGGTTCCCAATGAGATCGAAGCGACGTTGATCGCCAATGACCTCGAGGCGGAGGGGATCACGTCCGTGCTGACGGGAGTCAACACGGCGTCGTTCCGCGCGGAAGCCCCCGGCTTGGTGAGCGTCATGGTCCGACAGGATGACTTGGACCGTGCCCGCCAGATCGTGATGAACGTCCAAAACCGTGCCGCTGACACCGACTGGGAACACGTCGATGTCGGCGAACCCGAGTAGCGGTCGTGCGCGAGGCCGAATTCCGGCTTAGCTTTGTTAGCCGGAGTTCCCAAGAGGAGGATTCGCCCCGCTGAGAAGTCCGGCTTTCCGAAAAGCCGGACTTCAAGTTTGCCTTCCACGTTGCACTCTCCCGTTTTCCATTCCGCGCACGGTCTCCCACCATGAACACCACCCTGCCAAATACCTCCAACCGCGAACTGCAATTCGAGAATGGCCCCGCCCTCGGGATCAGCAACCGCTGGCATCAGGGCCAGTACTGCTCGATCATCACCATGGCTGGGATCGTCGGCTGCGGCATCTACGACTTGAAGACACCGGCCGAATTCGGGCAGGCCATTGCCATCTGCAAGGGCACCCCCGCGCAGCCGCTGTCCGAGCCGGAAGATCTGTTCGACTCGAAGATCGTCGGCTGCACGCCGAAAGCCGAGTCGTTCGGCATCCGCCTCGGCATGACCGGCCGCGAGGCGGTCGAGTTGATGCTGCTGGCGGGACGGCAACTCACCGCGAGTTAATCACAACAACTTTAAGTGCCTATCCGAGAACCCGGATTTCGGGAAGGCGAGGTGGCTTTGCCCATAAACTTAGGTCGGACACAAATTGTTGGGTGGCATCGTTGGGGCACCACCGGGAGGCGCTGGTAGCAGAACCCCGAATTGAGATGGCAGGCCGGGGTGTCACGAAGACGTTCCTCACCCGGCCATCCCGTCACTCGCCGAAGCAGCCTGCAAAAAGAGGACGGGCAAGATTGCCCGTCCTACCGTTTTTCAAAAGTGGGTGAGTCTCAACTGTCTGCCCAGCCACCGAAGTTCACGGCAACTCTGCGGGCGGCCCCAATGCCACAGCATTCCGTCGCCCTCATCGGGAAAACTTTGCCGAAACGTGTGTGAACGTCTTGAGCCGGCTCGCCGGTTCCGCACCGGCGGGATAAACCGAGGCCGGGTCGAACACCGCCGTCGGGGCGATCACGCTGCAAGGCTGCACGGTGATGTTCAAGTTATTGCCGTTCCCCGTGACCGAAGTCACCGTCACTCCCACGAATCCCACAATGTTGTAGGTGGCATTATTTCCAGCCCCGGACGCCGCCTGATAGGGACTGGCAGAGGCAGGCTTGAATAACGGCAGCAAACGAGGTTGCCCGATGATGGCGGTGAAATCACTTCTCAACGTGTTATGCAAGCCGGGCGTTCCCTTCCAAGCCTTGGGAGCTGGCTCACTCACGGGGAAACGTCCGCGACCAATCAGATTTTGCAGGTCGCTGTCGCCGGGGCCGTTGAGAATCCAATTTGAATAGCTAGGAGTCGCGTTCGTGTCGGAGCCGAGGCACAACAACCCAAAGTTGCCCGGTGCGTTCTGCGGGCTGGGATAAACTTGAATCTGTGGTGATCCGGTTGCATCCGTGTGGACAACTCCATCCGCTGATTTTCCGGTTGTGAAAAACTGGTTCCAGACGTTGATGTCAAATGCCACGGGCAGCAAACCGCAACCTTGTCCACTCCCGTCTCCCGAGTAATCGTCCCCCACACCTCCACCTCCAGCTCCGCCCCCATCAGCTCCGTCTCCACCACCGTGCGGATTGAACGAGGTAATCAACCCGGTAAAGATGGTGGCCGACGCGGTGGCCGTGAGTGCCGTATCGCGTTTTCCCATGACTCCCGCGAAGAACAGGGGTAGTCGGCCGTTGGCACTCACATCGCGCCGCCCCACAACCTGCACCGTGTTGGGATAGCCGGCATAGGTCGCTGAGGATTCATAATTCCCACTCGCGTCCGTGAAGCCGAACTGAATATCCCCTGCGAGAACCCGTAACGAAGCGACTCCGCCAGCGTTGTTGTAGCCGCCAAATTGTGTGCTATAGGTGCTGGCCGCACTCTTGGCACTGGCAACCAGAGTTTGGCGTTGGGACGATGAAGCGGCCGAATAAGTACCGTAATTATCGACGAGCTGCCGCGCTCCGGCTGCCGCCGCAGAATCCGTCGCGTTTTGCAGTTCGCTTTTGGTCGTCGTCATCCAGCCGATATCAACGCAGAAGGCCACGAACGCCAGCATCGGAATCATCAACACCGCCACGAGGACCGCGACCGCTCCCCGCCGCCGGATTACCGGCCTTGAAAAAACTTGGAAACTCTTTTTCATGATGCACCTTTGAACTGAAGACTCGTGAGGCAAGAAGATGTTGAGGTTCACACCTTCAAAATGGGCTGAGAATCATCCTTGCTTCAGCATGACGGTCGTTTCGGATTGGATGGAACTGCGGGAGACAAAAACGGACGAACCCGTCCACCCGGCTGCGGACATGGGGATCGCCACCGTCACCGTGATTTTGTCGTTGCGATGGGCCTTGGCGACACTCCCGACCACACCGTTCACCTTGATGGTGATCACCGCCGCGCTGGCTGTCAGTTTGCGGTTGGACAACCCGTTCTGCACCCCCCGAATCACGTCGCCGTTGCTGCTGCCGGGCAGGCTTCCAGCGGCACAGCCCGTACGCGCCGCTTCCGCCAGAAAGGAATTGACCCTGAGAACTTGTCCGACCTCACAAATTCCCAACAGCAACATGACGAGGAACGGCGCGACGAGCGCCATCTCGACGATCACGGCACCGCGTCGCATCGAACCGGAACCGGTGGCCGGTGGCCGGAAATGGGACGAATGAGGGAGATCAGGATGTACACGCAAACGGAACCGCATGGGAGCGTCCTTTCATTACTGGTGACGCAAGGTACTCGTGGCCTTGAGTTGCCCCTTCAAGTAGCCCGTTCTGGGAAAGATCGAGGCTTTCGACGAGGCCAGCGTGATCTGAACCGTGATGTCGTCACCCGTCTTGGCGGCAGAGACATCGCCGGCCACGTTGTTCACCAAGATCGTGGTATTCGCTCCAACAATTCTTTCCTTCTGGAGCAGGCCGTTGACAGTGCTGAGCACGGTCGCGTTCGTCTTGCGATAGCAGATGCCGACCCGACAACCCTGCCGAGCCGCATCCTCAATCAAGTGCTGCACCATGTATCCATACGCGACTTCAAACAGTCCAAAGACCATGAGGAACAGCACGGGACAGACCAACGCCATCTCCACGGTCGCGGTCCCGGTGCGCCGAGTGGTTCGAGCATCACCCTGAATCGGTCGATTTTTCATGACATACTCCGTGACAAAAGCCGGTGACCTGTCCCGCTTCCCGATGCGGAGAGTTCGCTCCCCCACACTGGTACGAGTGAGACATCGAGGCCCAGCGGCTCTAACTCGGTCACAACCGTTGCTGCTCGCCAACCGGCAAACACCTCAAGGACAGTCTGACTTCGTTGGCTATTGCGAGGCTAGGCCATGCCTTCCGTAAGTCAAATCGTCGGCAACACAATTTGTGAGATTGTTCTTAATGACGGAAAAAGACCCGTCGATTGTCTCTGATTCACCACAAGGCTGAGCCGTTGTTGCCACACGTGTTGCCACGACTGTTGAGCTCATTCAACAAGACGGCAGGTTCGGCGCGGCATTGCTTCCAGTGACGGAAAAGGGTGAGTTTTTTGTTTGACGGCTGGTTTTGTGACCAAGACTGATATGTCACTTACCAGCGCTGCGTGCGCGGCCAGTCCCAGCCACGGTTAAACAACAACTACAGGTCAATCAAAAGGGGAACTCAAATGAATCGACTAAAACGTGTCGTCTGGCGTGCGAGTCTGGCGCTCATGATCTGCGGAGCGTTCAGCCTGCCCGCCGAAGCCCAGACCATCGGCAGTTCAATGGTCACCTTTTTGAATGAAAAACTCGGCACGCGCGTCGGTGGCGGTGAATGCGCCCACATGGCGACCGAGGCTCTGCGAGTCAGTGGCGGTGAGTTCTACCCTGACGATCTCGGCACGGATTCTCCGGCCACCGGCGACTACGTCTGGGGCACGCTCGTCACGACAATTTCACTTGTCGACGAGGTCTGGACAGATTCCAACCCGGCTAGCGTCTGCCTGCCGGGCGACATCATCCAGTACGGCGACAATGCGAAAATCGGGACCGCGACATACGCCACACGTCACACGTCGGTCGTCCAGACCGTCAATACGACCCAGAACCGCCCCACGGCCGTGTATCAGCAAAACTTCGGCAGCGTCCGAACCGTGAAACTCGCGACGATTGATGTGACCAAACTCACCACAGGTTGGATCCGTATCTACCGGCCCAAGGCCCGCGTTGATGACACGAACGTGTGGAAGTTCACCGTGGTCAACAACGCCACGACCGCGCAGTTCTACAAGGTCATGGACTGCATCTCGACGATCGGCGCGGTGTCTGCCACTGAGGCCGACACCGCTGGCAGTTTCTGCGTGCATAAAGTGACGACGTCCGGCACGCTGCCGTGCGTGGTCAACAACACCGACTCAATTTACGTGCAGAACGCCAAGGGAAACGAAATCTACAATCCCACCAGCACCACGCTCAGCATCGGCCAACTCAGCCAGTAAGGCGTGCGGCGAGCACATCGTCTCTCCGGCGACACTCACCCGCAGCGCGAGCGGGGAGAAGCGTCCAAAGTTCCTCACTCACGCTGCGGGTGAGTGTCGCTGGGTGGCCTGGCTTGCGAGTTGGATGAAGTCGGAATGTGACACTGCTTCTCCGATGACTCCGAAGCCGTTCCACGCGGTCGAACAAGCTCAAGCCCTGTCAATTCGCGTCACCGCGTCGGGTTGTTGTTGCCACGGTCAACTGGCTTTTGAGAGTTGAGAGAGATTGAGCGATTTAGTGTCTTTCAGACCGCGCGGCGTGGCCCGGCTTGCTTCTCTTTAGACCGGGGGACGCAGGCCCCATAACGTTCAGAACGGGCCTCAAAGAAGATCAACCCTGTCTTTTCATCATCGCTCAGCTTGAGGTTTGTTTCTTATGCTGCGCACCTCATTAGAAGAAGCAAGCTGAGCCACCCGCGACTGTTGACATTTTTCAACAAACCGGCACGTTCGGCGCAACATTGCTTCCAGTGACGAAATTGGCGCGAGTTTTTTGTTTGACGACTGGTTTTGTGACCAAGACTGATATGGCAAGCACTGGCCAGGCGTATTCGGTCGGTCTCATCCACGCGGCAAACAACTGCTACGGATCAAATAAAAGGGAAACTCAAATGAATCGAGTAATAAAACGTGTCGTCTGGAGTGCGAGCTTGGCGCTCATAATCTGCGGAGCGTTCAGTCAGCCCGTCGAAGCTCAGACTATCGGCAGTTCGATGGTCACATTCCTGAACGGGAAGCTCAGTACCCGCCTCGGCGGCGGTGAATGCGCCCACATGGCGACCGAGGCTCTCCGTGCCTGTGGCGGCGAGTTCTACGCTGCCGATCTCGGTGCCGATTCACCGGCCACGGGAGACTACGTCTGGGGCACATTGGTCACGACGATTTCATTTTCTACGGTCTGGACGGATTCCACTCCGACTGCAGCCTGTCTTCCCGGAGATGTGATCCAATTTGGTGCAGGAACAAAAATTGGAACGGCGACTTATACCTCACGTCACACAGCCGTCGTCCAAACCGTCAATACAACCAAGAACCGCCCCACGGCCGTCTATCAGCAAAACTTCGGCAGCGTCCGAACCGTAAAAAGCGCGACCATTGATGTGACAAAACTCACTGCCGGTTGGATCCGCATCTACCGCCCTATTGCCCGCGTTGATGCCACGAACGTGTGGAAGTTCACCGTGGTCAACAATGCCACGACCGCGCAGACCTACACGGTCTTGGTGGGGACCACGACCGTCAGTACGGTGTCGGCCACCGCCGCCAACACGGCGGGCAGTTATCGCGTTCACAAGGTGACGACAACCGGCACACTGCCGTGCGTGGTCAACAACACCAATTCCATTTACGTGCAGAACGCCAAGGGAGACGAAATCTACAATCCGACCACCAGCACATTCGGCATCCGACAACTCAGCCAGTAAGGTGTGCGGCAGGAAACAGTCTCCCCAGCGACATTCACCCGAAGCGTGAGCGAGGAAATCCTCCCAAAGCTCCTCGCTCACGTTTCGGGTAAGTGTCGTTGGTTGGCCCGGATTGCGAGTGGAACGAAGTCGGGATGTGACCTACTTCTCTGAGGATTCCAAAGCCGTGCCACGCGGTCAAAGCAACTTAAGAACCTGTCCAAAAACAATGTCGTCTTTCGCTCCGCGAAAGAACGCCCTTTCGCAGAGCGAAAGGCGACAAACGGCGGCGTAATTCTTGGACAGGT
>JAYVDI010000286.1:0-5523 GCA_043749505.1 Schlesneria sp.
CTGCTGCGACACCCGCAATTCGGCCTCCAGGATCGCGAGCCGACGCTCGTAATGGTCGATGACCGATTGCAGCAGCGCCCGAAACTCGGGCGGCAATGCAGTCCTCTGCTCGGTGGAAATCGGCGGGCCAATCGGCGACGACATACGCCAGATGTCACCAATTTCACGACCCGCGCGAAGACCAATTCCTTCAACAACTCAATCCGGCCTGTGAACGATTACCTTACGGACTCATCTTGAGGACATCGAATTTCTGGTTAGAGAGCATTTCAAAACCAGCCCGACGCGCAAGTGAAGAATTCGCCGTCATCGAATGTTTAGCCCTCGCTTGCGCGTCGGGCTATTTTTTGAAGCAGAAACAAGTTTTGAAATGTGTTCTAATGGGTCCGGTGAATGCGCAAGCCGACACCGGGGATGTACGCTTGGACTGGCGGATACGCATAACCGTTGAAGCCGTAACCTGTGTGATAGTGATTGACCGTGGTGGTGTTGCGGTGAATCACGGTTGGTCGCATCTGGCCGAAGAGAAATTCCATAGTCGCGTCGTGGATATAGCTTGGATTGGCGTTGTACTCGGAGCGATTGAAGGGAATTGACCGGTAGACATCCGAGTACATCTGCGACAAATAATGCGGATCGACTCGCCCAGCGAGTGAATCCGGTGCGACGTTTTTTTCCGAACCGCAACAGACGCCGGGAACGATGATTGGCATATCGCTGTCGCCCGCATCGGATGTCGGGATTGGAGCCGGAGCGAGCGCCCCCTTCTGAACCTCATCCGGTTCCGGTGCCGCGTCTTGTCGGAGCGAGACCAGCTTCAATGTCCCCTCTTTGAAGGAGACGTTCGAGTCAAGTTCTGAAGCGGGCACAGGTGGCACATGATCCTGGGTTCCCGCCGCAATCGGAAAGTTCCCCGGAGTGATCGTGATCTTCCAACCATCAAAATCTTGGACGGTTGGTTCTGCCGCGCAGGCCAGTACCGCTCCCAGCAGGAACATCGCTCCACCCGTCAACCATCGAATCACTGTTTCGCGCATGTTTGTCGCCTTCACAAGCTGTCACTTCGATGCACCGCTTCCAGTCGCCAGTGCCTGCGCCCACGCTAAAGGGGCCGGGAGACTGCTGTCAAACAGCGATTTCGGAGACGTGAGAGAATCCCGTGTTTTGGTTGAGTCGCACCGGACAGAGAGGTGTCGCAGCGGTGAGGCTTATTGACCACGACGTGAGAGATCGACCTGTCGAAGGAGCCTGCTCGGTCTCGATGCACCACGATGGAAGCATCAGATGGAGTCACCCGTGGAGTCATCATTCGAGATCGCATTCAGCGAAGCATCAGAGTGTTGTCGGCCGGATGCGGCGACAGCGGCAGTGGTCGTCTTGCCACGACTTCGTTTGCTGGTGGGAGCCGACTCGCGTGGGAGCGACATCAGGTCCACACGCAACGACAGCACGCCAGCGAGGAGTTTTTCGCGTTGGTTGTCGGTGAGAGTCAGGTCGGCGCGGATGTCATTTTGAATGAACCTGATTCGTTCCGTCCATTCGCTGAGTTTGGCATCCGACTCGACGTAGGTTTGCGTTTCAAGTTCCAACTCACAGCGTTCAATGCGCTGTTTGAATATTGTGTAGGCTGCTGCAACGGCTGACGGGATCGGTGTGCCTGTGGCGCTCGGCCTGCTGGCCTGAGGAGTCGATAAACCGGCGAGTTCGTCGAGTGTTCGTTGCCCCATTCGCAGCAATTCAATCCCCAGTGTGAACGCCAGGCCGAACAGCGTGATTTGCAGCCAACTTGGCCAAGTATTGGGGTTAATCCACAGTACCAGGGGTTTGTGGTCGCGAAGGAGTTCTGTTCCCGGATGCAGGTGGATATGAGACGGTGGCGCTTGAACATCACGAACTGTGGGAACCCGGTTCAAGTTGAAGTCGATCAGATAATCGCCCTCCAGCGACCTCTTGGCCGCTTGCGCAATGATGTATGCGTCGGCAGTGGACAGCGAACTGGAACAGACCAGGAACCGCCGCACCTTGATCGTATCCAGCCCTTTCAGACAGAACGGAATCGGCTGCGCGCTCACTTCCCCCGAGCCTTCACCGCTGTTGATGGCACCGGCAGCGATCTTTGGCACGACCTCGGCTCGAGCCAGATTTTCGGGAAGTTGCGCAGGAACCACGACCATGTTCTGCTGGAGTGCGAGTGCCTCCGCGATCGGTCCGACACCGATCAACGCGACTGTTTCATCACCGGCGATCGACATGATGGTCTTCGATCCGACCGGCCCACAGTAGAACGCGAGATCGATTATATTTTCTTGGAATGCCTGCCGCATACCTGTCCAGTCCGCAATCCCCGTCGCGGCATGAGAGGACGTGCTGACGCCGTACTGGTCCAGAATCATCTCACCGAGTTTGGCCGAGTTACTGCCTGCTGTTCCCAAGAACACGCGATGCTTCTTGTCGATGTAGCTCAAGACCTCCGACAGATTCAGGGGGATCTTCCCCGTTCGGCGTTCGATTTCGCGCAGGAATCGCGTGCGGCAGATGACGTGAAGATAGTCCCAATCAAGCGGCAGCAGTGCGCTGAGCGGACCGGTCTTGTCATCGCCATCACCCTGCCGGTTTTCGACCTCTGTCAGGAAACCGATCGCGATTCCGTCGATGGTGTTCTCGACGTTTTGGCGAACATCCTCGAAGCCTGCGGTGTTCTCGATTCGCACGCGATAGGGAATGCCGCTGGGAGACATCGTGTGACGCAGTTCCGTCACGACGCTCTTTCCCGCCCGAGCGCTCGCCGAATCGCGCGGGCCGACATGCACCACATTCGCGGGACTGAAGTCGCTCAAGACCATCCAGCCGACGGTCGCCGCGACGACCAAGAACAGGATGTCGAATACGACTCGATGCCGCATCCAGACCACTTTTAGAATGGTCTTGATGAAGTCTTAGACGGCTTGAATGATCTGGCTGGGGTTCATGAGGGCGGCTCAATCGGTGGATGCGGGTTCGTTGAGGGCCGAGGTGGGCAGGGGCCTCGGGCGAGGCTCTTGCCGCCGAATATCAGGTCCGATAGAGCCGTTCACAAGATGAGTCTGTTTCGTTTCGCAATGAAGGAGTATTGTTTTAAGGAACGCCGCCGCACACCCTTCCCGACCGTTAGACCCAATTCAGGTTGACCAGGAGCACGGTAGGTATCTGATCATTACCGTGGATTGCTTGACCGATCCGCCTCAAAAAGTGACTCTAGGCGTCGCCGTTCCAATCGACATGCACCGTCTCGAACGGACTTGGCAATTCGCCACGCCCGAACAAAACGTCGCGACCGGAATGAATCACTTCGAGCTAAGTGGACTCAGCGCGGCCACCACCTACCACTACCGCCTCTTCGTCACGCACGACCAAGGTAAAAGCTGGGACTACAGATCCGCCAACTTCCAAACAAAGTGACCGTCATTTCATTGCAAACTGCAGGCGTGTGCGGGACACGAGATCTCGACCGATGTTCGCGCACATGCCTGCGACTTGTGGTGAGACGAATGTTTCCGACCCAAATCATTCCACTGAAAACCGGACCAGACATGAAACTCCTCCTCGCACTTGCTGCCCTGCTGTTCGCTCCGCTGGCCGCTTTGTATGCCGCTGACGAACAGCCGACCAAGCCGAACATCATCGTCATCCTGGCCGATGATCTCGGTTGGAGTGATGTCGGGTTCAACGGCTGCCGCGAAATCCCCACGCCCAATCTTGATGCACTCGCTCGATCCGGCGTGCGGTGTACGAGTGGGTACTCAGCGCATCCGTACTTAATGACCTTCATCGAACCAAGCGACCTTCATTGAGGACCGAACCAATGTCGAAATATGCCCTCGCATTTGCCAAGCTGCTGCTCGTTCCGCTGGCCGAATTGCACGCTGCTGACAAACAGTTGGCCAAGCCGAACATCGTCATCATTCTGGCCGACGATCTCGGCTACGGAGATGTGCGGTGCAACAACCCGGAGCGGAGCAAGATCGCGACGCCGCACATTGATCGGCTGGCCGCGCAGGGGATGCGGTTCACCGACGGGCATTCGTCGAGCGGCGTTTGTTCGCCGTCGAGGTATGCGTTGCTGACGGGGAGGTATCACTGGCGAACGCGGTTGCAGGCGGGGATCGTCGGGTATCTCGACGGGCCGCTAATCGCGAAAGATCGTCTGACGTTGCCAGTCTCGCGAAGCAGCACGGGTACGCGATGGCCTGCGTCGGCAAGTGGCATCTCGGTTGGGAATGGAACATCACCAAAGATCAGAAGCCGCTGCTCACTCCACCGCGAGACGGTGCGAAAGACAAGGATGTGACCGACGCGCATCGAGCCGCTTGGAACGAAGTCTATGCGCGACCGATCGGCGGCGGGCCGATGACGCGCGGGTTCGACGAGTACTTTGGCACCGATGTCCCAAACTGGCCGCCGTACTGCTTCATCGACGGAGATCGCACGATCGGCATTCCTTCCGAATTTCTTCCCGCCGCGAAGCTCGTGAAGAATCAAGCCAGTCTGCCGGGACCGGCGCTGGCCGATTGGAAGCTAGAAGGCATTCTGCCCGCGTTGACCGATCGCGCGTGCGACATCATCCAGCGACGCAGCACCGCTCGCGAGCCGTTCCTGCTGTACTTGCCGCTGACGACTCCACACACACCGCTGGCCGTCAACAAAGCGTGGCGCGGCAAGAGCGGACTCGACAACGACTGCGCCGATCTCATCATGGAAACCGATGCCGCCGTCGGTCGCGTGCTGGATGCGATCGAGAAGAGCGGCGCGGCCGACAACACGCTCGTGCTGTTCACGGCGGACAACGGCTTCGCGTCGTATGCCGGCGTGAAGGAACTCGAATCGCGCGGCCATTTCTCCAGCGGGCCGCTGCGAGGCTACAAGGGCGATGCTTGGGAGGGCGGACATCGCGTGCCATACATCGTCCGCTGGCCGAGCGTCGTCGCCCCTGGCCTCGTCTGCGAGCAACTCGTGCATCACGCCGACCTGCTCGCGACCGTCGCCGACATCCTCGACCAGCCGCTCCCAGACAATGCGGGCGAGGACAGCTTCAGTCTGCTGCCGCTGCTCAAGGGCAACGACCGGCCAATCCGCGAACACGCCGTCAGTTGCGGCAGCAACGGCCTACCCGCCGTTCGCAAAGGCTCATGGAAGTATCTCCCCGGCTCCAGTGGCGGCGGTTCGTGGAGCAACCTCTCTGCTCAGCCGAAGATTACGACTAGCGTTCAGCTCTATAACCTCGCCAACGACCTGATCGAATCCCAGAACCTCGCAGACAATCAACCGGCCCGTGTCGCCGAGATGCAATCGCTCTGGGAATCCCTTGTCGCCAACGGCCGCAGCCGACCAGGCCCAACTCAAGAAAACGACGTGTCGGTGAGACGCTTTCCGAAGTAGTGAAGTGGACCCCATAATTCGGACCACGGGGATAGATGGAAAAGGGAGTCTGAAACGACGAGAAAGGGGCATCGTGGGAGGAACTTTTGCGAGAGGAAGACGATGCCT
>JAYVDI010000287.1:0-10799 GCA_043749505.1 Schlesneria sp.
CCCTCGCTCACGCTGCGGGTTGGTGTGGGGCTGGTAACTCGTAACGTAGGACCAACAACTCGCGAGAAGTGGCCCGCCACAACTCTTAATTGCCGCTTCTCTTGTGCGGTCAATCGACCTAGCTACAATGCCGCCCGCTTGCACGGGGGGGCTTCCAATAAGGGATTGTGCGCCGGTCTGTCAAGCGACGCTCTCCGTCGTGAGGCGGTCATTCTTGATCGCCTCACCCCAGTCTGTGACCGACGTTGTAGGTAAAGGATGCCTGGATGATCAACAAGTTTTCAGCCTCCGTCCGACGCAATCAAAAGCAGTGGATGGTGGTCATTACCATTCTCGCGGTGTTCGCATTTCTCTTCGACGATCTTGCCCGCACCTCGCAGGCAGGAGCGGGTGGAAACGTGATCTTCCTCGCCGTCCTCTGTGCGGGGGGAATGGCGATTCTCGGGTATCGGCGCGGCCAGACCACCGAGTTCGCGGTGACCGGATTAGTGGTCGGTGCTTTGGTCGCCTTTATCTCGATGAAGGCGTCTGGCCCTCCAGTCATCGTCAAGACCAATGTCGGTAGCTACACGCGATCGGACCTCAATGTATTCCGATCGAAGCGGCTCAAAGTAGACCACTTCCTCACCGCAGTGGCCAAAGCGACGGCGAATGAGCGCGGTATTCCACGGTTCGGCTCAGTCGATGATGGCTCGATGGTCTCGTTCGCCCTGCTGCAGCGCGAGGCCCGCCGCATGGGCGTCTCATTGAAGGATGATTCGGTCAATCACTTTCTCGCCAAGGCCACTCAAGGAAAGCTGAGCGAGAAGGATTACAAAGCGGCTCTGCGCGAGGCCGGGTTGTCCGAGGGGGAACTGTTCGACAGCGTGCGGCAAGAGCTGGAAGTGCAGATGGTTGCCCAGTTGATCTCGGCTCCGGCTGAAGCTCATCCGACGATGGCCCAATTCACGCGAGGCGCTTACAGTGGTCGCATCGCTCAACAGACGCCCGAACAATTGTGGCGGTCGTTCCAAAAGCTACATGTGCGACAAGCGCTCTCGGCTGTTGCGGTCCCCATCGCGGAGTTTGCCAAGCTCGTTCCAGATCCGTCCGAGGGCGATTTGCGTGACTTCTTCGAGAAGCACAAAAACAGCTTCGCCGACGAACGAGGAACGCCCGGCTTCCTGGAACCACCCAAAGTTCAACTCGCCTATCTTGTCGCCTCCAACTTGGAAGCCTACGAGAAGCAAGTGCCAGAGATCACGGACCAAGATGTTGCCGACCACTACTTGGCCAACAAAGAGTCGTACCGCGTGTTCGACATTCCTGAGCCATCCTCGAAGTTGCCTGACCTGAATCCGAACGCGTCCTCGAATAGCCCAAGTGGGTCCGCCCCTGCTGACGCCACTAAAACAGACAACACTCCTGACGAGAACACGGCACCCCCTGCAACCGATGCCAAATCCGAGGACAAGCCTGCCGAGCCAAAGTTGCCAGATGCGACTGAGCAGCGAAAAGACGTTCCCGCAGAGAAGACTCCGGCCAAAAAAGAGGGAGACTCAAAGGAAGGGACTCCGTGCGATGACGCCGTAGAGGAACCGAAGGCCGCGCCAACGACTGCTGCTGCTGCCAAATCCGATGCGGACGGCGCAAAGACCGATGAAGCTAAACCCGCAGATGCTCCGGCGAAACCGGAAGTGCAGGGAGCCGACGAGAAAAAGGCTGCTGACAAGTCGCCACCCGCCCCTGCGCTCCCCTCGGACGACAACCCGACTGCCACCGATCCGGCGGTGAAGCTGCCCTCATTAGACTCGCTTCCGATGCCAGCTCTCGCAGCTCGCTACCGCGAACTCGATGACGATCTGAAAGAGCAGATTCGGGAGACGGTTCGCACCCAAAAGGCACTCGTCAAAATGAGCGAAGTGTCGGACGGGGCCTTAGAAATGATGATGGACCTGAGCCTCGGCTACCAGTCGCTGGAACCGAAGGCTCGGGATCAGGCCGCCGCCGAATTCTCCACGCAGCTAAAGGAATATGCTGAAAAGCATGGCCTGGAGTACAAAGAGACAAAGGAGATGTCTCAACTGGAAATGATGACTTCACTCGACGAACGGGTCGGCAGTGCAACCGATCCTGTTTCGGCGAGCGGTGCCTCCCGAAGTCGCACTTCGGTGGCCGAAGAGGTCTTTCAAATGGAAGGCTCGGGCAGAGGTTATCGGCTGTCGAAGTTCTCGCCACGCCGCGCGGACATTGAACGAGGAGCTAGGTACACCTTTTGGAAAACGGCTGAGATTCCCGCCAAGGCTCCTGACTTCAAGGATGTCCTCGTCCACAAGAAAGTGCTTGAAGCTTGGAAGTTTGAAAAGGCTCGGCCACTGGCTGAGAAGCGGGCCAACGAATTGGTCGCGCTCATCAAAAAGGGTGAGGCCGATATCGCGGCCGCGCTCTCTGGCCAGACGATCAACGGCACGAACGACTCGCCCGCCGCGTCGATTCGCGAGACCACCAAGTTCTCGTGGCTCCGGCTTCCCCAAAGCTTGCCTCAGTTCGGCCTGCAACAGCCGACGGAATCGACCATCGACGGGATCGGTCAGCCCGGCTACCAATTCATGAAGGCCATCTTCGATGACATGGCCAACGGTGATGTCAGTGTTGTTTCAACGGCATCGCGGAATGCGTTCTACGTGGTGCGAGTCCACGACCGCGACGGCATCGCCAGCGAAGCGGAAGGCGTCACGACCCTCGCCGATTTGCAGAAACAATTTCTGCGTGAACAGTTCTCAACAAATTTCTTGCCGACGCCGTACGAGTTCATCGGAGCCGAAATTCAGGCGATCGTGGACAACCGCTGGCGTGCCGGGTTCCGCCAGCGATTTGGAATCGAGTTTGAATCGAACACGGCGCTGGTCTCGGAGGAAGAGTGATTCCACAGTTCAGGCAGGGCCAATGCCTTTTTGAAGCTGGACAAGATGTAGGGTGGGACCAGCGGCGCTTCGCCGCGCCGGCCCACCAGCAATTCTCGAAGATTCATGATGGTGGGCCGGCGCTGGAAGCGAGCTGGTCCCATCCTACGTTGAAAAAGGCGATGGCCTGCAGTTCAGGCTGACTTGCTGGACATTCTCTGACGATCCCAGTAATAGATTTTGTTGTGTGCAACGCCGATGGGCCGACTGATTTTTCCGACCTGATTTGGTGAAATGCGACTCCATGAGTGACACGTCTGTGGCGATGATCGAGGCAACGGGCCTCAGCAAGTTTTACGGACCATTTGCAGCGACACAAAACGTGTCGTTCTCCGTCCCGCGTGGCCAAGTGGCGGCGTTCTTGGGACCGAATGGTGCAGGCAAGTCCACCACGATGAAGCTGCTCACCGGCTTTCTCGCACCCACTTCGGGCAGTGCGAAAATCGGTGGCTTCGACGTGGCGACCGATCGCCTGAAGGCGGCCGAGATTCTGGGATATCTCCCGGAAAACGGGCCGCTCTACTTGGAGATGACACCCTCCGAGATCCTCAAATTCTTGGGAGCCGCACGCGGCATGTCGTCCGAGCGACTCAAGGATCGCCTTGAGTTCGTCGCGACCAAGTGCTCGCTCAAGGGTGTCTGGGGCAAGCCGATCGCCAAGTTGTCGAAGGGCTTTCGACAGCGAGTCGGCATGGCTCAAGCCCTGCTGCACGATCCGCAAGTCCTGATCCTCGACGAGCCGACGAGCGGTCTCGATCCGAATCAAACTCACGACGTGCGCGAGCTGATCCTGAGCTTGGCCAAGACGAAAACGATCCTGCTCTCCACCCACATTCTGCAAGAGGTCAAAGCGGTGTGCAGCCGCGTGATCCTCATCAATGAAGGTCGTGTGGTCCTCGACGGCAGCGTTGAGGATTTGGATCAGGGCGGCCAAGGCATGGAAGGTCGCTTCCGCCAATTGACGGGTGCCGGGCGTTAGTTCCCGCCTGCCGAAGAACGTAGGGCGGGCACTCTTGCCCGTCCGTTTCAATCCGAAAGACGGGCAAGAGTGCCCGTCCTACGATATTCATCGAGGTCTCCCAACGATGCGAAGTCATGTTGTTCTCGCGGTCTTCAAACGCAACTTCTGGAGTTACTTCTCCGGAATGATCGGCTACCTCTTTATCGTGGCCTTTGTGTTCGTGGGAGCGTTTGCCGCCTTCCAAGAGAAGTTCTTCACGAACAATCTTGCGACGCTCGATCAGCTCAATGAGTGGTTCCCACAACTGCTGCTGTTCATCGTGCCCGCCATCACGATGGGCGTCTGGTCCGAGGAACGTAAACTCGGCACCGAAGAACTGCTCTTCACGCTCCCGGTCTCTGACTTGGAAGTCTTGCTCGGCAAGTATCTGGCGGTCGTGGCCGTCTACACCGTGGCACTTCTCTTTTCGCTCACTCACGCCGTCGTGCTGGCTTGGATCGGTGAGCCTGATGCGGGGCTGTTGTTCGCCAACTATTTTGGTTACTGGATGGCGGGCTGTGCCTTGCTGAGTGCCGGGATGGTGGCCTCGTATCTGACGAGCAGCGCGACGGTCGCGTTCGTGCTGGCGTCACTGATTTGCGTACTGCCAATCGTGATTGGTTTGGTCCCGATTCCGGCTCCGCTGCAAGCGCTCGTCGGCAACGACCAGTTCTTCGAGCAAATGAGCCTGCCGCGCCAGTTCGCTCCGTTTGGCATCGGCCTCATCGAAGCCAAAAGCGTCCTGTACTTCCTGTCGTTTACCGGGTTCATGCTCTACGTGAATCTGGTGCTGATTGGTCAGCGGCATTGGAAGGGTGGCGTGCGCGGAGCCAGCATGGGCTGGCAGTACGCCGCACGCGGAGTTTCCCTGGCGCTGATCCTCGTCAGCGGCAACGCACTTCTTTCGGGAAGCAGCAAGACGGTGGATATGACCGGTGAGCAAGTCTTCACGGTGGCCCCGACGACGAACAAACTGTTGGGCAACTTGAACGCCAAACGTCCCGTCACGATCCAGGCCTTCGTCAGCAAGGAAGTTCCCCGCGATTACGCGCCCGTCAAGACGCTGCTCCTCGGGCTGCTGTCTCAGTACGAACAGGCCAGCCACGGCAACATCACGGTGCGAGTGGTCTCAGTCGATCCGGCCAGTCCTCAAGCCGAAGAGGCCAAGAAGTTCGGGGTCGAAGGCCGCAAAGTTCAGTCGGAACGCGCCGGGCGAACGCAGGTGGACGAGGTCTATCTCGGCGCGGTCATCAACAGTGGTGCGCACGAAGTGGTGATCCCGTTCTTCGACGTGGGACTACCACTGGAGTACGAGTTGACTCGCTCGGTGAACACCGTCGCCGCCGAGAAACGTCGCAAAGTGGGGATCCTCGAAACGGACGCCAAGCTGACCGGCGGATTCGACATGCAGTCGTTCCGCAGCTCACCCGAGTGGCGAATCGTCACGGAACTCAAGAAGCAGTACGAAGTCGAAGCGGTCTCTCCAGCGGGGCCGATTGATGAGTCGAAGTACGACGTGTTGATCGCCGTGCTGCCCTCGTCGCTCGGTCAGAACGAAATGAGCAACTTCGTCGATTACGTTAAAAAGGGAAAAGCGGTTCTGATCTTCGACGACCCGCTTCCGGCAACGAACCCACAGCTCTCGCCGAGCCAACCGAAGCCGCGTGCGGGCGGTAATCCGATGATGCAAATGGGGCAGCCTCCCGAACAGAAGGCGGAAGGGGGCAAGGCCACTTCGCTCGTCAATGCCTTGGGCATTCAATGGAATTACGACCAAGTCGTCTTCGACTACACGGCGATGCAGGTCCATCCCGAGTACTCAGAATTGTTGCGTCCCGAAATCGTGGCCATCACTCCGAAGAGCGGCTTGGCCAAAGCCTTTAACCCGGACAGCGAAGTCACGAGTGGTTTGCAGGAAATGTTTCTGTTCTTCTCCGGCACGATTAAGCCGCGAGAAGGGAGCAAGCTGGAGTTCACACCGCTGTTGCGAACCGGCGTCCATTCGGGATTGCTCGAATGGAAAGACCTCGTGAAGAACAGTTTCATGGGAATCCAGATCGACGATGATCCATTGCGCATTGAAGACGAATTTGCCCATGTGATCGCCGCCCAAATCGCCTCACCGAAGAATGCGACTGGTGACCGGTTCAACGTGATCTATGTCGCCGATGCCGACATCATCTCCGACTGGTTCTTCTTCGTCCGCGAACGGAAGCAGTTCCACCTGAGCCTCGATAACGTCACGTTCGTGCTCAACGCGGTCGATTCGCTCGCCGACGACAAGGCCTACATTGCCCTGCGAAAACGCCGTCCGAAGCACCGCACTTTGGCTCGCGTGGAAGAGCAGACGGCACGCTTCATCGAACACGCGACCAAGGAACGCCAGAAGGCCGCCGAAGAGGCGAAGACGGCGCTGGAGGATGCCAAGAAGCAGTTCGCCGAAAAGGTCGAGAAGATTAAGAACGATGCTTCGCTCGACGATTCGACTCGCACGCAAATGCTGCTCATTGCTCAAGCCGAAACCACTCGCAAACTGGAAGTCGCCGAAGCGGCCATCAACCAGAAAAAGGAACAGAGCATCGACAAGGGGAAGATCGAGTCCGATCGAAATGTGCGCGCGGTTGAGCGAGGCTACTACGCTGCGGCGCTCCTCTTCCCACCGATCCCAGCCATCGTCCTCGGCTTGCTTGTCTGGGTGCTGCGGCTAAAAGATGAGTACAAGGACATCGCTCCGTCGAGACGCGCTCCGGTTGGAAAGTGATTGGCTCACATCGAAACGATTGAGTTGGCGCGTTTAATGTCGTGGTGCGCCGGTGGCGCAAGCTCCCAAACTATTGATTGCCGCTAAGAATCCGGGGGCTGACGCCGCCCGGCTCACTTGATTCAGGCTTTTGTCGGTCACATTCGAGTTGAGTGGAAACGGTTGAACGGAATTGAGTTCGACTGAGTTGTTTGGAATGAATTTGAAATTGGACTCCTCCAGCAGAAGCGTCGTCATGAACGAACTCCAACGTACTCTCGCCTTTATCGCAGTGGCCGTCGTCTCCGTGGTGGCCGCTCGTTTCGCAGGCCCTTCGACACCCAAGCAGACCGCCGCCATCACCGGGGTTGGTGAGGTCTTCTTTCCCGAGTTCAAGGACGCCGACGCGGCGAAGTCGCTGCAAGTCTCCAGCTATAATGCGGAGACCGCCGAAGTTCGTCCATTCAGTGTCGTTCAAGGGAAGGACGGCCTGTGGCGTATCCCCACTCGCAACAACTATCCGGCTGATGGGCAGGAGCGTCTGGCGAAGACCGCCACGTCTATGATTGGCATCAAGCGGGAAGGCTTCGCTGGACCGCGTGACAACGAACACGCCGAGTTTGGCGTCCTCGATCCACAGGGCGATTCGCACTCCGACCTAAAAGGGATCGGCAACCGCATCACACTGAAAGACGAGGCCGGGAAAGTCCTTGCCGATTACATCATCGGTAAGGAACTTAAGGGCCGGCCTGGCAACTTCTACATTCGTCGTCCCGATGAAAAGGCAACGTACTTCGCGAAGCTCGACATCCAGGTCTCGACGAAATTCGCCGACTGGATCGAGCCTGACTTGTTGAAGCTCGACGCGACACGTCTCTCAGACATCGTGATCGACACTAGTTCGGTCGATCTCTCTCAGGGAGCCGTTGTCGAAGGAGAGACGAGCAAGCTGTCCCGCAAGGTTTCCAGCGATCCGTGGAAGCTCGCCGGTCTGGATGAAGCCACCGAAGAGGTGAATCAGGAAGAGATTAACAAACTGATCAAGTCACTCGATGACCTCAAGATCGTCGGTGTCCGACAGAAGCCCGCGAAACTCATGCAGGGTCTGCGCGAAGGGAAGCTGCAACGGGACCAATTCTCGGCACTCGATCTTCAGGACAAGGGCTTCTTCCTTGCGACTGACCGCAAATCCAACCGCACGCTTCTGGTCCCCAAAGAGGGACAGATGATCGCCATTACCAATCAGGGCGTCGCGTATGACCTGAAGTTTGGAGACATCTTCAGCGGTAACGAACAGGAAGTTGAAGCGGGCTTTGCAGCGAAGGAAGGCGACGCCGAGAAGAAGGCAGTCGAAGAAAAGAAGGACGGAGCGGAATCAAAAGAAGCCGACAAGCCGTTGGACTCCGACAAGCCCAAGCTGAAGAGTCGCTATTTGTTCGTGATGGTCCATTTCGACGAAGTGGGGCTTGGGTCCAAGCCGGAAGCACCCGTAAAGCCAGAGCCGCCCGCTGATCCTGCTGCGGACAGTGCCGCGGCCGCCGATGCGGCCGCTCCCACCAACACGGCACCAGACCCGAAGAAGGTACACGAAGCAGCCCTCGCTAAATTTGACGCGGATCAAAAGAAGTACGAGGCCGATTCCAAGGCGTTCGGGCAGAAAGTCAAAGATGGCGAGAAGCTCGTCAAGGAATTGAACGCCCGTTTCGCCGACTGGTACTACGTGGTCTCAGGCGAGAGCTTCGAGAACCTGCGTCAGGGCAAGAAGACGCTCGTCAAAGCCAAGGTCACTGCCACCGAAACGCCTGCTGATCCGGCAGGCACGCCCCCGGCTACGCCGCCCGTCAATTGATGGATGTCCGACACCGAAGTCCGGCTTAGCTTTGTTAGCCGGACTTCCGTCTGGTGCGACTCACTGCGAAGCGGAGTCTGCGCGAAGAGAAAAAAAAGAAGTCCGGCTTTCGGAAAAGCCGGACTTCAAAATCGACGCAGCGTTAAGGCTCGACTCTCACACAACCGGCTCCCAGCCTTTGCGATATTCGCGGCCCCACAGTGCGGTGGCATCTTTGTCACCGACGATTTGCTTCGTGGCCGGGTCGAACTTCACCATCCGGCCGAGCTTGTACGAGATGTTGCCGAGGTGGCAGAGGAGCGTGCTCTTTTGGCCTTCTCCAATTTCTGAGTTCGGTGTCTCGCCACTCTTGATGCAGTCGAGGAAGTTTTGGATGTGCTCCTGCTCGCCAGCGCCGCCCTTTCCCGTCGTGATCTCGGCTCCCTTCAGATCGTACGCAGTGTAGCTGCTGCCTCCATCGATGTGGAGCGAGCCTGCATCACCGTAGAACGTGACGAAGCCATTTTTTTCGCCCTTGCGAGGATGGCAACTGCTCACATCCCACGTGATCCCCTTGCTGGGACTAGTGCCGTCCCCCGCGAAATGAAAGACCGCCGCGCCGGTGTCGGGCGTCTCTTGATCGTCGGTGAAGTGATAACGACCGCCCAGGAAGCTGACCTGCGTCGGGTAATCCACGCCGAGTCCCCAACGGGCCACATCGAGCGAGTGGATGCCGTTGTTCGCCAGCTCACCACCGCCCCAATGCCAGCGCCAGTGCCAGTTGTAGTGAACGAGGTTGTCGAGGTACGGGCGTTCGGGCGCTGGCCCTTGCCACATCGAGTAATCGAGCGTCTCGGGAACTGGCACCTGTTTTCCGGTGCCGATCGTGGCGCGGTTGCTGATGTACCAGCAGCGGGCATATAGCACGTTGCCAATCAGCCCCTCTTTGAGTTTCGCGATCCCCTCGCGCAGACCGGCCCAAGTCCTTCTCTGGTTGCCCATCTGAACGACGCGCTTGTGCTTGCGAGCCGCCGCGACCATCAACTCCCCCTCGCGGGCATTGTGGCTGCCGGGCTTCTCAACATAGACATGCTTGCCTGCCGCACAGGCCATGATCGTCGCCGGTGCATGCCAGTGATTGCAGGTTGCAATGAAAACGACGTCCAGTTTGGGATCGTCGAGCATCCTTCGGAAATCGGTGATTCCCTGTACCTTCGCCCCCTTGTCTGTGACCGTTTTCATCGCGATGTCGAGCCGCTTCTGATCGACATCGCAGACGTAGTTGAGCTTCACACCTTTGCCATTAATGACCGCGTTGGCGTGAGCCATGCCGCGTCCGGTGCCGATCACGCCTGCATTCAACACCTCGCTCGGGCTTTCTTGGGCCGAGACATTATTGAACAGAGCCGGAGTCAGCGAAGCAGCCGCGACCAACGTGGACGACTGCAAAAACTGACGACGATCCACTGAAGAAGTCGGGGCTGACATGGAACAGTCCTCCAATCGTGAGTTGTCGTTCATCGAGCGTGTGTGTGAGGCACGGAGTCACATGGCGGCTTGCGGTAATTCGGCGGCTCTCTCGACCGGCCACCGACTCACCCACAAACAGAACCAACTCAAGGTAGCCAGCAGCCTCAGTCGCGGGAAGCGTGCCGAGTGACATCTGAAGTGAAGCCTCTGGCCAAACGATCACAGGTCTGTTGTGAAACGGCCCCAGACGACGTGACTTCAAACCGTCGGGCATCGGGGCTGGTGATCTCGATCTGGATCTTGAGTACATCGCGCGGCATCAAGTGGCTCACACGATCCGCCCACTCGACGAGCGCGATGCCGTCGCGGGCAAACAGTTCATCCAGCCCGAGATCGAGGAACTCGTCGGGATCGCGCAGCCGGTAGGTATCGCAGTGACGCAGCGGGACTCGCCCAGCATACTCTTGAATTAGTGTGAACGTCGGGCTGCTGACCTGATCGGCAGGAACGTCGAACGCGGCGGCGATCGCTTTGACCAGCAGTGTTTTTCCCGCGCCGAGGTCACCGACCAACGCCACCATCGCGCCTGGAGAAAGGACTCCAGCCAGCCGTTCGCCGAACTCGCATGTGTCGTTTTCGGAGTCCGCCGTCAGAAGCAGTTGACGCTCGTCATGGTGCCGAAGGGTAAGCATGCTGCCTCACCACGAGAGTGCGTTTAGAACCTGTCCAAGAATTACGCCGCCGTTTGTCGCCTTTCGCTCTGCGAAAGGGCGTTCTTTCGCGGAGCGAAAGACGACATTGTTTTTGGACAGGTTCTTA
>JAYVDI010000288.1:0-9728 GCA_043749505.1 Schlesneria sp.
CCCCCTGGTTCTTGGGCGTCAGCCCGTTTTCAAAGAACCGGGGGGCTGACGCCGCCCCGCTCAGGTGTCTCATTAACCACCGCATCAGGAATCTAAGGCATCCTGACTCCTGACTCCTGACTCCTGTCTCCTGACTCCTCATGGCAACCCCCGATAGCGTCTTAGTCCCCATTCGCCGCACAGGCAGCCGACGATCAGCAGCCAGACCCACGATTGATGCCACAGCGGTGTCGTGTAGGCTTCGGTGAGCGGAGCTTTCTTCATGGGCAACGAACTCACGAAGGCTTCAAGATGGCCGTCGCTGACCACTTCGCCGCCGGTCTGCTTGGCGAGCGAGGTCAGCAGATCCACGTTGGGGGCGACACGCTGGAACTCTTCTGCGGCAGGATCGGCCACCCAGCCCGTTTCAGACTTGCCGAGCGGTTTGCCGTCGCCGTCGATCACTTCGACGCCGACGCGATACTTGCCCGATTGGCGCGAGGCAAACGTCGTCTCGTACAAGCCCGCTTCGGCGAGAGACGGCTCGGCCGGTTGAGTCACCGTCGTTCCATCGGGCAGCCGCAGCGTGACGTTGACCGCCGCGTTGTCCTGCGGTTGGAATTCGTTCGTGCGGATACGGGCTTCGAGTCGAGTCAACGGTTGGCCCACATCGTCTCGCTCGGTCACCTTGAGTTCGATCCGATCTGGCACGTCGGCGATGAGCCATCTCACCATCTGCCGCCACGCCTTGCCAAGGTCATCTTTTTCACGCTGCTCGTCGGTTCGTTCGATTTGCCAGCGCCACAGGTCTCCAATCAGCATTGCCGAACAGCGTCCGCGTCCGAATCGCTGCACGGCCAGCGCGGGATGCTTGAGTCCTCCGGCATCGGTCACTTCGGCGATCACCGTCGCGCCGGGCTTGAGTCCCCCCGTTCGGTTGAGCGTGCGGAAGCTCGGCAGTTCCTTGAGTCGTTGTTGTTCCTCGGTCTCGGTTGAGCGGAGCCGTGCCCACGGTTGTAGCCAGCCGTCGCGAGTCAGCGTCAACCGGAAGCCGGTCGCGACTACCGCGTTCTCCATCGCCGAGGCCGCATCGAGATAGAGCGGCAACATGCGGCCGACCGGTGTCTTGTCGTAGCCGCCGTGATGGAAGGACTCCGCCCCGCCGAGCATCAGCAATCCGCCGCCCCGTTCCGAGACGAAGCGTTCCAACAGGGCAAGCTGATCGGCCGTGAAGAACTTGGCTTCCAGATCGTCCACGATGACCGCGTGGTATTTGTAGAGGTCTTCGGCCTTCTTCGGGAAGCCGTCGCGCAGCTCGTTGGGATCGCGCGTGTTGAGCCTCACCAACACCGGCTGATCGTAGCGTTCGGTCTCTTCGGTCGTGCGGTCGAAGCCTCGGAAGAGTGGGTTCGTCGATTCGCCCTCCTTGCTGCGCCAATCGAACTTCGGTTCGCGCCGCGCGACGCGGATCACGCCCGTCATTTGAATCTGCTCGTCCGATTCGATCGCCCGCCGCAGGAATTTGAACTCCCAGTTGGGCCGTCCCGACAGATAGAGGATGCGGTACGGCCCGGCTCCGCGATCGACGGCCACCAGCCGCCGATTGTTCGCCGCCGTCGATTCGGCGTCGGGCTTGATCGCGTCCGATTCGATCTTCACCTCGTAGTACGACAGCCCCGGCTTGAGCGGCTTGATCTGGAACCGAAACGCCAGCGGCGAGGAGTCACTGCCGAACGCCTGCGTCTCCTCCTTGACGACCTTGCCGTCCTCATCAAGCACCTTCGCCGTGACCTTCGACTTGGCGAGGCCAAGCTGCGACACATCCGCCTGGATCGTCACCGGAGCATCCTCGAACGCGGTCGTCGTCACGGTGAGATGACTGATCGCCAGGTCGCGATGTCCGTCACCGGTGCCAACGATCACGGGATAAATCGGCGGCAAACCGGTCGCGTCAAACGACGCCCCCGTCGCGTCGGTCGCGATGCCATCGGTGAAGAGCAACACGCCCGCCAGCGGCCGATCCTTGAACCGCTCCTTCAAGTTGGTCAGCACCGCGTGCAGGTTCGTCCTCGACCCGGCGAACTCCAGCCGCGAGAAGTCGGCCACGCTTTGCAGCCGCGCATCGAAGGCGTACCGCCGCACATCAAAATCCTGCGCGAGCCGCACCTGCCACGGAGCCTCCTCATTCGTGAGCAGCCTCTTCAGCGAGTCGCCCCGCGCCCCGTCGGCCTTCGGATCGCGAATCGTCAGGCTCTGGCTGTCATCCGCCAGGATCGCAAACAAATTCGCCCCCGGCCGCGCCCGCTGCCCACTCCACAACGGCTCCATCAGACAGAGACAGAGCAGCCCCAACGCCACCACCTTGCACACTCCCGCCATCCACCGAGTGCGCATCTCGAGCAGCGCGGTCGAGTACCGCCACCCAACGACCAGCGCTGCAACCGCCACCAACCCGAAAGCCGGTGCAATCCATTCCCGACCACCAATGACGAGTGCTGCGAAGGTGAGCTGAGAAGGAAGCATGTGTTGCGAGGTCTTTTCCAGTCCCCTCGCCCCGGCTTTGCGGGGAGAGGGTTAGGGTGAGGGGCGAGCGGAATCAACGAAACGTA
The DNA here is from genome assembly GCA_043749505.1 of Schlesneria sp. Lineage (GTDB taxonomy): Bacteria > Planctomycetota > Planctomycetia > Planctomycetales > Planctomycetaceae > Schlesneria. Next base: position 2,589 of record JAYVDI010000288.1, read on the forward strand.
TGGATTCTGTGCTGCTGTTTGTGGTGTTGCGTGGGGCGTCATGAATCCATTTTCGCATTCGTGGAGAGATGAGCAGCACGAGCCAACATGCGGGCAGTCCGACTGTGAATGCCGGGCGATACGGGTGGTAGATCAAGTAAGGATTGTTGAAATCGGGTGATGGCCACAAGGCATGTCGAATGGCATCCTCTGCTCCTAACACCATCCCCAAACCAAGCATCCAGACGACGGCGTAAACCGATTCTCTTCCTGGCGTCAAAGTAGCATGGATGGCGAAAAATATCGTTGCCATGTACGGCATCCCCGGACTCCAGCCTGTGAATGCAACGGTCTCTGGAAACCAACCTGTGCCGCTCCGGAACATCCAAAAGACAGAGACGAGGACCGCAAACGTCAAGTACGCGCGAAGCACAAACGGCGCATGCGCGAATCGGTCCCATGCACTGGCATTCACGCTCTTGTTTCCTTGAATCGCCCGAAAACAGGCTGGCCCGTTAAACGAACTCTTGCTTACTCAGTCGCCGCACCGCATCGGCCCCTCACCCTAGCCCTCTCACCGCAAAGCCGGGGCGAGGGGACAAGAGAAGCCTCTCATCATTTACTCTTTCATCACTTACTCTTTTCCGCATCAACCTTCGCACCGTCGGCCTTCCCGCTTCCCAGCCGTTCATAGTATCCGCGTACCAAGTCACGATATCGGGTCGGCACGGGATCGCGATCGACGGGGACGAGGGAATCGGGGGACTCGCGGCGGGAGATTTCTTCGGCCAGTTGGCGCTGGAGTTCGGTCAGCGGTTCTCGCACCGTCGTGCGGACCAAGTCCCAGTTGGGCGTTTGCGAGTGACGCTTGAAGTCGGCGCGGACGCTTCTCGCCCGCTCGCGGACCTTGGCGACTTCGGCTTGCAGTTTGGGGTCGCTCACCATCGACTCGACATCGCGCAGGCGTTCGTTCCATTCGGTGAACTTTTCTCCCGTGAGCGGTCCTTCGTTGCCGCTTCCCGGTCCTCCACCTTGGCCACCTTGATCGCCGCCTTGTGGTTTGCCGGGACTTGGCTTCGCGCCGCCACGTTGTGATTGGCCTCTCAATCCGGCACGGCCCGGCTTGTTGGAGGACTCACCGCCGGGCGACTCACCCTGACCGCCAGCGCCTTCGCCCTGCGAACCCGCTTGACCGGGTTGGCCATTCGGTGAAGGCTGACCGTCTTGGGGCGAGCCTTTGCCACCCGGAGTCAGTCCCGGTTTGCCTTCTCCCTGGCCCTGACTTTTGCCTAGTTGGCTTTGTCCCTTTTGACCTTGGCCCGGTTGCTTGCCTGCACCTTGTTGAGGTTGGCCTTCGCCCGGCGGTTGGCCTTCTTTGGGCGAGCCTTCTCCGTTGCCGGGTTGCTTGCCGTCTGGGTTAGCTTTCGACGGCTGGCCTTTCCTGCCGTCTTCGCCCGGTTGCTCGTCCCGTCGGCGGAGCGACGGGTCTATAGTAGGTTGGCCTTCGCCTGTCGGTGAGTTGGCCTTGGAATCACCATCGCCTTGCTCATCGGGTTTCTTCTCGCCACTGCCCGGCTGTTGCATCGCGATCTCTTTGTCGAGCTGTTCGGCGAGATCGGCCAACTCGCGGCGTGCTCGCTTCAACGATTCGACTTCGTCGCCGAGGATTCCTTCCGTCGCCCTCTCGATCCCTTGCTTGAGGCGGTCGATCCCCTCGCGGGCCTGTTCCTCCGCCTTCTGCGCTTCGGGGAGGAATCCAGCGCGGAGCAGTTGCGATGTGGCATCAAGGGCCTGATCGGTCTTCATCTCGCGCGACGAACGAACCGTGTCGTAGAGCTGCTTCGACAGGAGCGGCTCGGCGGTCTCAGACTGCTCAACGACGCTCTTGGCGGCATCGACGAGATCGTTCGTTTGTTGACGCTGTTCCTTGAACTCGGCCTCCAAGTTTTGACGGTCCTTCGACTGGCGGAGCGAGCGCTTTGCTTCGTCCTGCAACGCGGCGAGGCGTTCGGCGAGTTGCTTCTCGTTCTCGGCAAGCTGCCGCGCCTCTTCGCGCAGCGTGCGCATCGAGTCGGCGAATTGGGCCGAGGTCTGTTTTCGGAAGTCTTCCTGCAACTGCTGCAACTCGCGCTCGGCCCGCGTCCCGGCGTTGAGGGCCTGCGAGAGCTGGCCCTCGCGCAGCTTCTCAGTCGCATCGACCATCTGCTGCCGCGTCTGTTCCAACTGCTGGCGCGTGTCGTTCAGTTTCTCCTGCTGCGGCGACTGGGCCATCTTGTTGCTGAGTTCATCCGCGTCGTGCAGCAGTTGCTGCTGGTCGTCGCGCAGCCGCTTGAGTTGCCGTTCCAATTCTTCCTTCTCGGCCTCGGTCTTGGCAGTGCGGAGAGCGGCCTCCAATTCCTTGAGTTGTTCGTTCACGCCCTCCTGTCGTTTGGCAAGCTCCTTCAATCTGTCGAGCATCGCGAGATTTTCTTGCTGCTGCTGACCGGGCTGTTGTTGAGCCTGCTTCTGGTCTTCGTACCGGTTCTTCTTGTTGTCGAGTTCCAGTTGATTGAGCTGCTGCTCGGACACGCTGGCACTGCCACTGGAGCCGCTCGAACTTTGCGACCCCTTCATCATGAGATGTTCTCGCGCCCGCAGTTTGAGCAGTCCCTGATAGGCGGCCTGTTCGGCGGCAGCGGCGGGAGTGAGGGGCGTCAGGCTCGATTCGCTCAGCGATTGGCCGAGCGCCCGGTCGGCGGCGGCCATCTTTTCGGCGATGGACGCGAGGATCGGGATCGATTTCGCGTCGGTCTGCTTCTCGGCGAGAGCTTCGAGTTGTTCGATCGCCTTTTGCTGACTCTCACGAATGACCTTCACTTGCTCGGCCAGTTTTGGATCCCACTTTGGATTCGACGAACTTGTCTGCTGCGACCGGGCGAGCTTCCACGTCGCGACCACAATCTGCTTCTGCAACTCGGCGAGCTTCGTCAGCGGGTTGCCTTGTTGCTGGCTCCCTGCCGCTTGCGATTGGCCTCCGGGGGGAGACTCAAGCTGGCGGAAGATTTCCTCGAACGGCCGGACCTCGGCGAAAAACAGGTCGCTGCTGGTTCGGCGTTGCTGGCCGTCGGGACCGAAGTCGTCGGCATAGACGTAGTACGAGATCAGTTCATCCGGCTCGACCTTCAATTCTTCGAGCCGTTGCAGGTGTGAAAGTTTGCGTTGTTGCGAGCCTGGTTGATCTTTGCCCAGCGTGATCGTGAGCGGCTCGCGCCCGGGGATGGTCAGCACGATCCCGGTCTCGACGAGACCGAAGTCGTCCGACGCACTCGCCTCGACAAGTACCTCTTCCAGCGGAGAGACCTTCACGTCCTGACCGGGGAACGCCAGCTTCAGTTCGGGCGGACGATTGGGGAGCGCCTCGAACCGGAACTCTTCGGCATCGCGGTTCACGCGCCCGGCATCATCGGTCAGCACGAGCTTCAGCTTGTGACGCTTCGTCGGCACGAAGTCGGCCTGGTACACGAGCGGGTTCGCCGGATCGGCCGTCAGTGTCAGCGATGACTTTTCATTCTCGACGAGCTTCACCGACGCGAGCGGCTTGTTCACGCGACACGTCACACGAATCGTGGTCCCCTCGACAACGGTCGCCTCGAAGGCGTCTTCGAGTTTCTTCGTGTCGAGTCCGGTGTAACCGGGGAACGTCAATTCGAGGTCAGATCTCACGAGCGACGGCCGATCATAAACAGTGATTTTGTACTCGCGGGACTGCTTGCCATCGAAGTCGATCAGGTAACGCAGGTCGTGCTTCACCGCAGGCAACCGCCCACCGAAGATCGGATCGTCGAGGCTCTTGGTGAGCGGCAGTCGCTGTTCGGGTTCAGACTTTGCCGCCACAGGAATCGCATTAGTTCCCGTCGCTCCACTCTTCACCTCGACTACCGTCGCATCACCGAGTGTGCGCCAAACCAAGTTCACTCCCGCCGGCAGCTTGTCCGAGAACCTTGCCAAGACCAACAGGCTGCTGCCTCGTTCGATCTCGCAATCACCGGGTTCAATCGTCGGCCCCGCTTCGACTGCTTGAGCCGACTGAAATGGCGCGCGGACTGTCACGGCGGAGGCACGCTGCGCGGCGGTCGGCAACAGGCTGAGGCAGAGCGCGACAAACGCCATCAGCGCGACGGACTGACCGAGGAATGCGTTCCTCATCCGTTTGGCGGGAACCGCTTCGGTCCAGTCGTTGATGTGCGAGTGATGGACCGCCTCGGCAATGACCTGCCGTTGCAGGACGTTCCAACGGCCCGATTGCACGTCGGGACATTGTTCGAGGGCCGCGAGCAGCCGCGAATCGAGTTCGGGAAACGCGCGTTCGACGTGTCGTGCGATGTCGGATTTGGCCAGCGCGAGCGACTTCGATCTCACCCACAGCAACGTCGCCGTCAGCCACGATCCACCCACGATTGCCGCGAACATCAAGGCATATGGCCGACCGAGACCCAGCCATGCAAGGGCCAGCACGGCAAAGCCGATCCAGCACCACGTCAATTGCCGCCACAACCACAGCCGCCCCAGACGTTGACCGACGCGCGACAACTGGTCACGAAGCTGATGCTCCAACATGACGACTCTCCCGACTGAGTACCCGTTCAAAACAATGTCGTCTTTCGCTCCGCGAAAGAACGCCCTTTCGCGGAGCGAAAGGCGACAAACGACGGAGTTATCCTGAGACACGTTCTGAGACCTGTGCATTCACCGGCGGCAGGATACCGGTGGGCGGAACAGGCGTCACTCCCGAGTCGCCGTGAGGTACAGCGTGAATTCAGTCTCGCCTCGTTTAACCACGTGGACGTTGCCCACGCGGTTAATGCTCTTCAGGTTGATATTCGCGCACGGCAGATCAGCCGGAACGCGCCAGCGTCCGGTTTGAACCGGGGCTAGCGCCCTGCGGCTAATGGAGTTCGCGCGAATATCAACCTGATGAGCAATAAACGAGCCTTCAGAACTCGCCGGGCATCTCGCCGTCGGCGCGGTGGGCGAGATTGCGGAGGACGAAGGCGTCGATGTTGCCTGAGATCATTCGGACGTTGCCATCACCCATCACACAGTTGAAGCCCAAACTGTGATAGCTGCCGGGGCCACCGACGGCTGCGGGGCCGTTTTCGCGGTTGGCGGGTTGGACATGCATCGAAGGGCCGAAATGGCTCATCGCGCGACCGCGATAGCGCGGAGTCTCCTCCGGTTTGTCTCGGTTCTCCCAAAAGACAGCATTCCGAAGCGTGGCCGACGTTCCCGACATCCAGCCGAGTCCGCTGCCGGACGCGATGTTGGCTTCGGCAACAAACATCGTGTGAGAGCAGCCGTCCTTAACATCGTGCAGGCGGATCGAGCTGTTGAGGAACAACACGCCGTTCTGGTTCACATCGATCGGTGTCTCGTAGTCGTTGTGGATGCCAACGTACTCCGATGTCGCCCCCGCCGCAGGGCTGCTTGGGCAGCGCAACACCACAAGAGTGTTCTGTCGGACGGCGGCGTTCTCGGGCGCGTAGACGCTCTTGGTGAAGTCGATCCGGCGGTATTCGTTCCTTTTTTCGAGGAAGGGCAGAAGCTGCGCGATCCAGTTCATGTGGTACTCGCTGGCGTTCGCTTGAGCGGCGGTTTGGCCTGAAGCATCCGATTCATCAAAGTACTGTCCACCCTGCGAAACCCGCGCTATCGCCGAGATCGGCCCCTTCGCGTTCACGACCCCCGGCGGTAACACGCCGTGTGCTGACGCGTAATTCTGCAAGGCCAGCCCGAGTTGAAACAGGTTGTTCTGACATTGGACCCGCCGCGCCCGCTCGCGCGCCTGCTGCACGGCGGGCAACAGCAGCGCGATCAGGACGGCGATGATCGCGATCACGATCAACAGTTCGATCATTGTGAAGCCACGCGGGCGGCGAACGGAGTGGGGAGGTGAATTCGTTGGGACGGACATGCCAGACTCCGAGTCGGACGAAGAGGGAATGAGGGTGATCAAAATTCGTCGAGCATCTCACCGTCAGCAAGTAGGGTGCGTGGAGTCCTCGGAACGCACTGGAAGCTGAGCGGCCTGACCACAGCAGGTGCGTTCCGAAGACTCCACGCACCCTACGGTTCTCAGAAATCGCCGAGCATCTCGCCGTCGGCGCGATGACAGAGATTGCGGAACAGCGGGAGGCTGATGTTCTCACTGATGAACCGGACGGAGCCGTCGCCCATCACGTTCTCCCAACCGCCGGTGTGGTGGCTGCTCGGACCCCCGACGTGGCCGCTGTTGCCAGAGGTGACGTTGGCGAGTTGCTGCTGCATGGGAATCACGCCGCGTCGCATACTGAGGTGCGCTTGGTAGCTGGCTTCGGGCAACGCGGGCGGTCCCCCTGCGGGGGCGATGCCCGGCGCGCCGGGCAACGGATCCGTGGGGGGAGCGGCTGCGACTGGCGGGGCGGGTTCGGCCGCTTTGGCGAGGACTGCGGCCACCGCGGCTTCCACCTCTTTGCGGTTGGTCCACAGCACACCGTTCCGCAACGACGAATTCGTTCCCGCCATCCAGCCGAGATCGGCACCGGCTTCGGCGCGAGACTCCATCACGTAGATCGTGTTCGAGCTGCCGTCGGTCACTTGCTCGTAACGGATCGAACTGTTGAGGAACAGCACGCCGTTTTGGTTCACGTCGATCGGCGCTTCGTAGTCGTTGTGGACGCCGCAGTAGGTCGTCAGTCCGACCGGCTTGCCCCACATGTGCGGGTCGGATGGACAGATCAGCATGTGGATCGGCCGGACGCGCACCGCGTTGTTCGCCGGGGCATAGACGCTCTGCGTGAAGTCGATGTGGTGGTAGACATTTTGCTGTTCGATATACGGCAGGATCTGAGTGATCCAGCCCATGTGGTACTGCGTCGCGTCCTCTTTGCTGACGATCGGCCCGGTGGCGTTCTGAGTTCCCGGCGGCAGGACTTCGTGTCCCATCATGTAGTTCTGCAAGGCCAGGCCGATTTGCATGAGATTGTTTTTGCACTGCGTCCGCCGCGCGGCTTCGCGTGCCTGTTGAACGGCGGGGAGCAGCAGCGCGATCAGCACGGCAATGATGGCGATCACGACGAGCAACTCGATCAACGTGAAGCCGGGGCGGGACGAGTGACGCTGCGAGGTACGAACGGGAACGTTGGG
>JAYVDI010000289.1:0-16502 GCA_043749505.1 Schlesneria sp.
CTCCCCGGCCCTCCCCGCCGAGGGGAGGGAGGAAGAGACGAGTCGCTTGAGGTAATGGGAGTCTGTTCGCCACTCGGCCCCCTCACCCTAGCCCTCTCCCCCGAGGGCGGGGGCGAGGGGACAGACGCCCGTGCCGGGCGCGAGGCAGCGGAGTCTTCGAGCAAGTCTCCGGCTAGCTGATCACGAATGAACTGGTCATACGGCAGGTCGCGGTTGAAGGCGTCGATCACCCAGTCGCGGTACTTGACCATCTGCGGAATCGGATAGTCCGAGTTGTCCCCCGCCGTATCGGCGTACCTCACCACGTCGAGCCAGTGCCGTCCCCAACGCTCGCCGTAATGCGGCGATTCCAACAACCGATCGACAACTTTCGCGAAGGCCGTCGGTGTGTTGGCCGCATCGTCCACGAACGACTTCACTTCCTCTGGAGTCGGCGGGAGGCCGATCAGATCGAAGGTGGCTCGGCGAATGAGAGTTCTCCGTTCGGCATCGCCCACCGGCGCGAGGCCCTTCGATTCCTGAGCGGCTCGGATGAACCGATCGACATCGTTGAGCGGCCATTTCGCATCGCGCACGGTCGGGACCGGCGGATCGGTGACTGGCGCGAAGGGCCAGCGCGTGCGAACCTCCGTCACATCGAAGACCTTTCGCGGAACGACCGTCGTCGCGGTGCGAGGGTCGGGCGCTCTCATCGCGATCCACTTCGAGAGATCGTTGATCTCCTCATCTGACAGTCGCTTGGTGGGCGGCATCTTGAGATCAGGGTTCTTGTGACTGACTGCGGTCATCAACAGGCTGGCCTCGGGATCACCCGGCACGATCGGCGAACCGTTGTCACCCCCCTTCACGATGGCCGGGCGCGAGTCCAGCAGCAGGCTGCCGCCGATTTCTTTCGAGGTCGCGCTGTGGCATTCGTAGCACCGCTCGACGAGCAACGGCCGGATCCGTTTCTCGAAGAACGCGAGTTGCTCGTCGCTGGCGGCGTCGGCAAACTCGGGCCGCTTCGGCTGCGGAATCGGCCCGGTTCCCGACCAGACTTCGATCCCGGACAAGTTCGCCGCGCCACCTCGCGCCGAAAGGGTGATCGTTCCGTCTCGCACATCGGTCTTCCACGGCCCGAGCTTTTTCCACTGACCGGCCGTTCCGCTCTGATGCTTCTCGACGACAACTTGACGGTTCACAAGCAACCGAAACGTCTCGGAGTTGTTGTCCTCCCACACGTACAGCAAAACTTGATGCGGTCCCGGTGCGAGGTTCGTCAGCACAACATCGATCTCGCTCCCCCACCGGCTACTGCGGATCATCTTGGCTCGCTCAGCATCCGTCGTTGGTTTGAGAGAAGCCGTCTGGTTGTCGAAAGCCTGGCCGTTGCAGGAGTAGTTGCTGGCGTCTCTGCCTAGCCATTGCTGTTTGTCGATGACGACAGCAGGGCCATTTAAGTTCAACCCGCGAACAAATTGCGCGGGTGAATCGTCGGCGCGAGCGAGTGGCTTGGTGTGATCGCTCGCAAGCCCGATCAAGGCAATCCACATGATTGCTACAGCAACCGATTCCAGCCGCAGACGCATGGTGAAGAGCCTTCCTGCCTTGAGAACCTGTCCAAAAACAAAGTCGTCTTTCGTTCCACGAAAGAACGCGCTTTCGCGGAGCGAAAGACGACAAACGGTGGAGTGATTCATCGACAGGTTCTTAGAGACACAGATGAAGCGCGGATGCAATGAGCACGACCAGACATTGGAACCGCGCACGGCATGGCGGAGCAAGCCGCCCTGAATTGAATTCGTCGCGAAGTGAGACTCTTGCTTGTCGGTCTCGCTCAAATCGGTCTCGATCAATTCGCTGGAACCATTGAAAGCGGAGACACTTGAATTGACAGAACTTTGAAGTTCGATATCATCCCGCCGATTCTTGGGGGGTGGCTTGGTTCAGAGTGATGGTTGCCCCAGTCTGTGGGAAGTGGTTGTGTTTCAGCGGTTGTCCGCAGTTAAGTGCTTCCCACAGTCATTGTCTTCAAGCGATTCTCTTGTCAGACTCCGACGGCGTGAATTTGCACCCTGATGCTCCGCCGCAGTGATCTCGCGAGTCGTCTTCATCAAACCAGCTTGGTCCTCGCGTGGCGAGCTTTACTAGGTGGGTGCAGATGACGGTGATGCGAAAGCTGCCAATGCGGCGACTGGTCCGCGGTGAGTACCTAGGCCGTGCCGATGTCCCCCGTCATGTTGTGAGTCTGTCGTCGAGGTTCGCGGCGTTTTGTCTGTGGTCGCGTGCATTCGATTCCGGCGCGGGGAGGCTGCGATCCGGAAATGGTCGCGGCGGTTGATCGTGGTTGAAACGCACGTGTCCGAGTCTGCTGAGCGATGCTCGTTGTCGAGTCGCGGCTGTTCCCTACCTGCTGAAACGCGTGGTCTCGAAAGTTCATCCTCAGGCGGATTGTGGTCTGCTTCGTGAGAGTAGTTCAGTGGACCAATTGGTCCCGCAGCCCATTTGGTGTTGGTTCATTGGATGTTCCGTCGTTTGGTTTGTTGGCCTGCGACTGGATTTGGTTTTGTGCGAATTCGTCGATGGCTTGCCCAAATGGATGGGATGATCGCTCCGGAATGAGAGTGCATCACACTGGGAACCGTTCGATTTCCGCTGAAGGCCGGGCAACGTTGTGTTGCCATGTTAGTGAGTGCCCCGTTGGCATGGCGTCATGCCTGGAAGGGGTTGCTGTCGAAGTTCAGTTTGGTGACAGCACATTTTCTACTTGAGTGACAGTTGTCGCTCGACCAGTTTTTCCATGGGGAAGGTTTGTATGACAGAGATGGAACCCGGCGCTCCAAAGCGGACACCTCGGCCTCGTCGACGGAGGGCACCGGCAACGGATGCCGTCGAATTGGGAGGAGTGCTGGAGACGGGCATGTCCGAGAAGGATGTTCTCAAGCCGGTCATTGAAGATGTGTTTGAAGAGATCGCGGCCGCGCGTGCCGAGTTCGAACAGTCGCCTCCCTCGGAACGCGATATGGACTTCGAGGCGAGCGAGGTTCCACGTGGCTATGTCGGTGGTTCCGAGCCAGCGGTGGGAGATGCGGGAGCGGCAGGTAGTGGCGAGTTTGTGGGTGGCGATGCTGCCAACCGTCGCCGTCGTCGCCGAGGACGTGGTCGTGGTGGAAACGGCGTAGGTGACAACACCGGCTACGCATCGCAGCCAGCTCCTCCGCAGAACCAAAACTACGGTCAGAATCAAAATCAGAACCGGCCTCCGCGCGGTCGCAACAACAACGGTCAGCCGGATCGGCGCAACGGTCAACCGGGGAATCAGCGGCGTCCTCACGGCGACGGCGGTGGTCAGCGCGGCCAGAACAACAACCAGAACAACAATTCGCAACGTCAACCGTACAACGAACCGCGTGGTGGTGAGCCTCGCGGTCCTGAAGTGTTAATGCCGGTACAAGGGACGCTCGAACTTCATCCCAAAGGATACGGGTTCCTGCGCGATCCCAAGGCGGGATATGTTTCTCAGGATTCGGACTCGTTCGTTTCCGGAACTCTCATCGAGAAGTACGGTCTCCGTGAAGGAGTTCACATCACCGGTGAGTTCGCGTCGGGTGGGCGCGGTCAGGGACCGAGACTTCGTTCGGTGCAGACGATTGAGGGGCGGTTGCCCGAGTATTATCAGACCGTCAAAAAATTTGAGGATCTCACTCCGATTAACCCCTTTCAGCAAATCAGGCTGGAAACGGGACCGACTCCGATCACAATGCGGGTCATGGATCTGCTTTGTCCGATTGGAAAGGGCCAGCGGGCACTGCTTGTCGCACCGCCGCGATCAGGCAAGACGATGCTGCTGCAGGAGATCGCCGACTCGGTCAGCAAGAACTATCCCGACATTTACCTGATCGTGCTGCTGATCGATGAGCGGCCCGAGGAAGTGACGGAAATGCGGCGTCGCGTCAACGGTGAGGTCGTGGCCTCGTCACTCGACCGCGAAGTCGAGAACCATGTTCGTGTCAGCCAACTCGTGTTTGAAAAGGCCAAGCGAATGGCCGAAGCGGGACGCGATGTCTTCCTGTTGCTCGATAGCATCACCCGTACGGCTCGTGCCTTCAATAAGTGGACCAACACCGGACGGACCGGCACCGGCGGACTCGATGTGAAGGCGATGGACATCCCGAAGAAGATGTTTGGTATGGCGCGTCAGTTCGACGAGGGCGGATCGCTGACCGTGGTCGGTACCGCGCTGATCGAAACCGGCGGACGGATGGACGACGCAATCTTTCAAGAGTTCAAGGGGACCGGCAACATGGAGATGGTCCTCAGTCGCGAACTAGCCGAACGGCGCATCTGGCCGGCGATCGACATCGGCAAATCGGGAACGCGACGCGATGAGAAACTGTTCACTCCGGAAGAGCTTGAAAGTGTGACGCGGCTTCGTCGAAGTCTGATTTCGCTGAGTCCGGTTGAGGCGATGGAGATGCTCACCAAGACGCTGGCCAAATACCCGACGAACGCCGACTTCTTGGCGAAGATTTGCTCGGTCCTGTGACGACGACATGGAGCGGGTTTGGAACTTCCCGCTCTCTGTTCTCCTCACGCTAGGTCATGCCAGCAAAATGTTTGAGCGTGGCAGGAAGGCATCTGTTACGTGAGGTTCGGGAGTTTGGCGGCAGCCTGCTGAAGGCGTTCCATGACTCGGGCGTCGCCGCGCAGCATCAGTACGAAGACTGTCGTTCCCTCGCGCCAGACGACCCACGTTCCTGCTGTGGTGTAGCGGATTTCGGCGGCGAAAAATGGGCCTGTTGCAATGGTCACGGGCCAATCCGATTCATGAAGTGGCAGCAACAGGCCGGTCACTCTCGGGGGCCGTCGATCAGCCTGATAGGACAGCGGCAACATCTGCACGGTCGGTGAATCGCCCGACGCGACGACCAGTCGATTTGCGAGTTCGAGTCCTCGCACGGACTGCCAGCCGACGGGAAGAACGCGGCGCGTCTCAGTCGGTGCGAGTGTGAGGGACTTCAGGTCGAGTTCTGCGAGTCGTCGTATGTCCGCTTCGGTCACAACGAATCCGCGCGGAGTGAGCGAACTCCACGCGGCGAGGAGCGCAACGGCAGCACACCCGCTCAGTAGCAGTCGCCGTGCCCAACGGGTTCCGGCATCGTAACGGCTGGGATCGCTCATCGGTTGTGCGGGTGTATCACTCACCGCCGCTTGCAGGCGAGTAACCAGCCCGGCAGGCACGGAGACATCTTCCATCGCACGAGCCATTCCCCGATCGAAAGTATCGCGTGTCAACACGGGTGGTGGAGTGGATTGATCGGACATTTCGAGATGTTCTTCCGTGCGAGTCGATGGTCAACGGTGGGCGATTTTCAACCGTGTGATAGGGCTGCGCGAGGCAGCGGGGTAAGGGAGTGTTTCGTGGGACGAGGCAACTCGGCTGCTTCAACAACCTCGGTCAGTCGCTTCTTCAAAAATACTTTCGCCCGTGAGAGGCGACTCATGATGGTGCCGATCGGGACGGCCATGTGCTCGGCGATCTGCTGGTAACTGAAGTCTTCAAAGTAAAACAGGACGAGAGGCGACCGGAACTCTTCGCTCAGTTCCAGCAGGGTGAGTTGCAACTGTTCGCGATCAATGGGGAAGTTCCAAGATTCCTCGATGACTTGAGGTTCCTCGATCCCGTCGAGTGATTGGCCGCCGCGATGTCGTTTCGATTTGAGAAACGCATTGCGGATGATCGTGAGGAGCCAGCTTCGTGCTGCTTGAACGTCTCGCAGTTGATGGCCGCGTTGCTGGGCGAGCAGGTACGCTTGCTGAGTCAAATCTTCGGCTTCGTGCGAATTCCCCGTCAGGCGATAGGCGTACCGATAGAGCAGCGTGGAATGCTGTTCGATCAATTCATCCATCGTCGGGAGAGGAATTCCATCAGCCATGAGCAACCTCACGCGGAGAGGACTCCGCTGTGATCGGGTTTATTCCCTTGGTGAGGGAGCGTGTCACACTTTTTGTTTCACCGCGTGGGTAACGCCCCGCGCGTCGATGAAGAAACGTCACTCGACGCGTTGCCCACGCGGTGAAATGACGCCGCCGAAAGTCGCCGAATCATTGCGTCATGAATCGACTGCCTTCCAGAACTCGGCTTCACCCGAATCGGGCGGTTTGGTGGGCTTCTTGCCAATGGGAGATGCCGGGGGCTTTCCGTGTCCCGGCATCGGCGGCAGCGGTGGTGCTTTGACGCGGGGCTTGCCCGACGCTGCTGCGGGAGCGGCCGGGCTGGCTGTCCTTTTGAGAGGACTGGCAGGGCGAGCCTCTTCGAGTTCGATGATGTCTTCATCATTGGGCAACGGTGGTAGAGCCATCGGTCCCGACTTCAAAATGGCCGAGCGTTGAGCGGCTGCCGATGATTTGGCTGTGGTAGCAGACTGCACGGCCGGACCTCCTCGGGTTGGTGAGGCTGCGGGTTTGGGTGCTCCTGGGGAAGTACGGCATTTCGCGCATTGACCGCGCTGATCGAGTGGGTTACCGCACTGATTGCAGAGCGGCACCGGGAGGCTGGAGTCTTCCAAGAGCGCCGCTCGCGTGTTGGCAGGCTTGTTCGTCGCCGCTGGCCGAGTCGTCGGAGCATTCGTCGGTCTGGCTGCTGCGGCCGCTTTGAGTGAAGCTGACGCGGCCGGTCCTGCCGGAGCGATGAACTCAACACGCGCTTCGGATCGGGGAACAGGAGGAACTGCGGGAGCGACCCGGACTGCGGGGGCCGGTCGTACCAAGATTTCGGCGTCGGATTCTTCGGCCTGTGCTCCTTCGCTGAGAGCGCTGACGATCATGTTCTCGGGACGCACGATCTCGGTTTGAGCGACCTGTCCGGTCTGAAGAACTTTCGCTTCGACATGGACTCGCGCCTGCTCGTCGTAGCGGATGGTCACTTCGATCTCAGTCGCCTCGGGCAGGTTCTCGGGGAGCGGATCGACCTTGCACATGCCGAGTTCGACGAACTGTGCATCGGCGGCGGTGCCGCTCTCGACGATTCGCAGATGGACTCGCCGCTGGTTCTGCGAGACCGTGCCGTAAATCTGCGTGACAGATGCGGGGAGCGGAGTGTTAGCCGGAAGAATGTAGTGCGGCACGCGCGTCTGGGTGTCGGTGTCTCGGATGAGAACGCCGAGTGCTCGTGCGGTCGCGCTGTGTTGCTTGAACTGCTTCAGTCGCGCGGCAGCGGTTGGGTTGAGAATCGACTGGGCGAAGCTGCTGTTCGACAACAGCATCCCCGCGTAATAGGTCGCTCCGTGCGCGATCGACTGGTCAGGTGACAGCGACGTGTTCAGAGTGCGACCACTTAGCCGCTTGAATAGCGACCGAATCATCGGCATTCGTGACGAGCCCCCGGTTGTCAGCACCACGTCGATTTTGGCCCAGCCGTGATTGTGTTCCTTGAGCAGATCGAGTGTCAGTGACTCCGATCGGTCCACCAAGTCCTTCGTCAGCCGCTCGAACTGTTCGAGTTCCACTTGGTAGGTCTTGCGCTGCCCGCCTGACGCACAGGTGAGTGCGGCTTTGGGGCGAACCGACAGGCTCCGCTTGGTTTGTTCTGCTTCGAGTGCCAAGGCTTGGGCACTTTCACGATCCTTCGAGGGGTCGATCCCGAATTCTTTTTGGAACTGCTTGCCAATCGCCACTTCGAGGGCCTTATTCCAGTCGAGTCCGCCGAGATGCAGATCGCCGCCGCTGGCAATCACGCGAACTTCGTTTTTCTGATAACGGACCAGCGACAGATCGAATGTTCCGCCGCCGAGGTCTACGACCATGATCGTCTGCGCCGTCGCCAACTCGGTGAACCAGATCCCTTCGGTTCCGAGAACGAAACAGAGGGCTGCCGCGACGGGCTCGTTGATGATGTCAACGTGTTTGAGTCCCGCCCGTTTACCCGCTTCGGCAGTGGCTTGTCGCTGCACGTCGCTGAATTGGGCGGGAACCGTGATGACCGCACGATCGATGTCCCCGATTCGTTCGCGCGCACTGTCGAGCATCGACTTCAGAATGAACATGCTGATATCGACGGGTGAATAGCTCTTGCCGCCAATTTTCCAGCGGTGATTGGGGTTCCCCATGTACCGCTTCGCGTGGACGACGACTCTGTCGGGATGCCGGATCGAATTGCGAAGTGCCTCGGTTCCGACAATGACATGGTCGCCGTCGAACAACACCACGGAGGGGGTCGAAAGCTCGCCATCCTTGTTGGGGACGGTGATCGGTTCGCCGTGTTCGTTCAGGTACGAGAGGCACGAGTAGGTCGTCCCCAAGTCGATGCCAACGGCGTGTGTCGAAAGCATGATGCGCTGGCCCTCGGGGGTGGAAAATGGTGGGCTGTGACGTGTCCTGAACGAGGTCGAATGCTAGCAACACCTGAAGGCGTTTACCACGAGTTGCATCGTTCCGTTTGGCATCAGTTGGTCGAGCATTCTCGGTGCGCTTGCGCGCCAGATACGGGGTACTTCAGTGGCGTTCACTCTGGAAGTCCCCGTTTTCGATTGCCGGACTTCAGCCTTGGAAAAAGCAAACGCGAACTGCCCCTCGCCAATTTGAAAACGCAATCGACGCGCCGTTTTCAACAGGTGATTTGTGGACGGCCCAGCTCTGGGTATTCATCCTCGCGCAGACTGATGGCTGGTGTGGGGCAAAACGGCTGTTGCGGTTCACCTTAGGCAACCCCGGCGAAAAATCGTACCCGCGCGTCTGGCTTCGATGGGGTAAATCATTTGCCGGGTGTTGCCTTTACTGGCCGATCTGAGCTTCATTGCGGAGAGACTGGCCGCGATTCAGTAGTTCTTGGTTGGGGACCATACGTTTTGGTTCCATGTCGAACTGGACGCTGCGGCGGTCGGTGACTCGTCCCGGTAGGAAGTTGTCGGAGAAGAATTCGATCACGGGCCACTGATACCACGGTGCCCGGATCGGAACGAGTTGTGTTTTGGTTTCGTATCCGTCCTTGATGAGCGTCAACTCGCGCGTGCCGTAGTAGGTGAAATCGACTCCCGTCGGAGTGAGTCCGATTTCCTTGCCTTCCAGCAAGACCATCGCACCGGGAGGGCTGGACTGAACCATCAAACGGCGACTCACGCAGCCTGCTTGTGACAGCGCGGCGATGCAGAGCAGGATTGTTGTGAGATGGCTCCTAGTGAATTGGGGCACCAGAAAGCGGTAATTCTTCACGTCCAGCCGTGCGGTCTCGCGGTTCGATCCCGGTTGGCAGGAGTTGTCACCGAGATGTCCTGTTGTTGCCGTCATCATGCGCCGTCCATCGGTGAAACCGGGCTGCAACCTCGCCGCGAAGGGGCGGGAAGTTAGAAAGGGCGGGGATGGTAATTTTCGAGCCGCATTGAGCCTAGTGCAGTTTTGACTGGTGGCTCTCCGCCATCCGTGTTGATTCTCATGGCGAATGAGCCGCAGGGTGCTAGCCCCGGTTGAAATTCGCCGCAACCGGGGCTAGCGCCCTGCGGCTGATGATGGTCATCCAACACAACTGGCGAAGAGCCTAACTGGTTACTTACGTCACTCTCTTTCTCGCCCTGCTCCATGCCGGTTGCCTCATTTCAGGACTCGGTTTGGAATGAGCGCGAGTGACCGAATCGCTCCCCAAATCTACCGATGGCCTTGCACTGTCTCTTTCCGTGAATCGACGCTGGCAGATAAGATGCGGCCTTGATTTCGCGAGCCACTTCGTCAACGGCGTGGAGTTCGTTACGGATACTCAGTGAGGGCAGGGCCTTCGCTCCAAAAGAGGCACTCATGCTTTGGGAACAGCAGATTCGTTACGCCGTCTTGAGTGATGTCGGGTTTCGCCGACAGAACAATCAGGATGCTTGCGTCGTTCATCTGAGTCCCGATCAGGTGACTTGGCAGCTGCGCGGGCACCTGTTTGTTGTGGCCGACGGTATGGGCGGGCACGCCGTGGGTGAGCTGGCCAGCAAGATCGCGGTCGATACGATCCCGCACACGTTCGACAAACTGAGGCACCTCAGCCCGGCGGAAGCCTTGAAGGCGTCGGTCGAAGCGGCGAATGCGGCGATCTACGAACGCGGGATGCAGAACGTTGATTTTCACCGGATGGGAACGACCTGCACCACGCTGTTGCTCTGTCCGCAGGGGGCCATTGTCGGGCATGTTGGTGACAGCCGCGTCTACCGTATTCGGCACAGGCAGATCGACCAATTATCGTGCGATCACAGTCTCGTTTGGGAATTGATCGAGCAACGCAAAGTCCATCCGCGCGATGCGGAGCGGCTTTGTCCTCGCAACGTCATCACACGGTCGCTTGGTCCCGATGCGACGGTGCAGGTCGATGTTGAAGGCCCGACGCCCGTGTTTCCAGGAGACGTGTTTGTCCTCTGCTCCGATGGCTTGTGCGGTCTACTGAATGATTCCGAGATCGGCATGATCGCCGGTGAACTCCCTCCCACTGACGCGACGCGGTTGCTGGTGAACCTGTCAAACTTGCGAGGTGGGCCGGACAACATCACGGTCATTGTTGCTCGTGCTGGTGATGTCCCGGCTGACGCCGTGGAGAGCGACGACGACGATGCGTCTCCGGGCGGCGGTGTCTCCGGGTGGTGGGCTTTCGCGCTCCTGTGCCTATTGGCTGCGATGTTTTTGGTGGGTTTGGGCCTGTTCGTTTTGGATCCACAACAAAAAGCGGGTGGTCTCGGTCTGATCGTAGCCTCCGGTGTCGTTTCCGCCGCGTGGCTGCTCGTGCAGCGAATCAGACGCCCGCGCGTCGAAGTGCCTCGGTCGCGACCTCGCGATCCGACCTCGACCATCGCGTGGCGTCCATACCGCACAGCATCGGCCAAAGTGACGGAAGAGTTCGTTCAGCGGATCGCCAAGATGGAGGCGGAATTGCAACGAGCGGCCGTGGATGAAGGTTGGGCGATCGAGTGGAAGCAGTACGAAGCGGCGTTCCGTCTGGCCGAGGACGCGATGCAACGTCGCAAGTTTGCGAAGGCGCTCTGTGAGTACAGCCACGTCTTCGACTTGCTGATGGTGGGTGTCCACATGCAGCGCAAGCAGATGCAGCACGACACCCGCTGGGGAAAAGGAAGCAACCCGGCAGTGAAGACGAAGCCGCAGTAGTAGCCGATCCGTCTTGACCCCTTTTGCGGGACGCTCATACGATCCCCCGCTTTTCCCAGTCCGGGGAGAGTGACGCTTGGGGGAAAGCATGGACGGATCGACTCTGCGCGCCGGATTGGCTCCGTGCGAATCGACCTTGCGCACGACGTGCGGTCGGAGTGTGGGACTGTTGCTGACGCTGCTGGTCGCGTTCGTGTTGCGCTGTGGGTTGGCGATCCTCGTCGAGCAGAAAGTGGCCGCGAATCCCGGCAGCGTCTGTCTGATTCCTGGTGACGCCGATGGCTATTGGGAATTGGCTCAGAAAATCGTCGCGGGCAAGGACTACTCGATTTACGTCCCGCCGCGCTACGCGCTGCGAATGCCCGGCTTCCCGTTGTTGCTGGCCGGTTCGCACTTCTTGTTCGGCGAGAGTACGTTTGCGGCGAGATGTCTGCTGGCGTTTGTTGGCACCCTAGCGTGTAGTCTGACGTACTGGCTCGGCCGCGAGTTGTACGATCACACGGTGGGACTTCTGGCCGCGTTTTATACGGCCTTGTCGCCGACGCTGGTTCTGTTCAGCACGCTGTTGCTCAGCGAAACGGCGTTCGCGGCGACGTTGATCGCCAGCCTGATTGCCATCGCGCGGATGGCTCGGTTTGCAGATGGAACGGCGTCGTTGAGGCGGTTCACGGTCGCGGCCTTGTTCGCGGGAATCTGGATTGGAATCGCGACGTACATGCGTCCGACTTGGTTGTATGTGGGGGCGTTGATCGCGGTGGTTGTGCTGGCCTCGCTGCGACGAACTCCGACGATGAAGTCGAAGTGGCTCGCATTCGGTTGGTTGATGGTCGGAGTCTTGCTGACGCTGGCACCGTGGGTGACGAGGAACTACCTCGTCACCGGGCATCTCGTCCCAACGACGCTCTGGGTGGGGCCGAGCTTGTACGACGGACTGCATCCCGGCGCGACGGGCGACAGCGACATGACCTTCTACGAGCAGGAACAACTGATGGCGAGAATGAGCGAGTACGACATGGACCGCGAGTATCGCCGTCGCGCGATGACCTTCGCGTGGGAAAACCCTGTTCGCGCGATGAGTCTCGCGTTGGAGAAGCAGCGCCGTTACTGGAGCCTCGTCCCGAATGCGGTTCAGTTCCGTGATTCCAAGTTCATGATGGCGGTCGTGTTGCTGGCGATGTTGCCGCTGTTTGGGTTCGCGCTGTGCGGCGCGTGGTTGTCGCGGCGAGATGTCGCGCTACTCACGCTGACTGCCGGATCGCTATTCCTGTTTGCCGGACTGCATTTGTTGTTTGTCGGTTCACTGCGATACCGGCTGCCTGCGGAATACCCGTTGGCCGTGTTGGCGGCCGTTGGAGTGAAACCGTTGTTGCTGAGGTGGCAGGCTGGAAAGCAGGTTCATTCGTGACGCGCCCGACAAAGCTACTGTAGTCCCGTCGCTCCGCCGACGGGACGTGTACGGAGCGAGCGTTCCCCGAATCAATAACGCACCGTACCACACGTCCTGCCGGCGGAGCGTCAGGACTACGGTAGTTTTGTCGTGTGCGGCAATCGTGTGCGGCAACTCCGCCGGTAGCGTCCTAGCACAAACGGCTTGGTTCCAATTTGATTCCTGTCTCCCTGATTTGAAATGCGTTCGTATTGGAGTGTCCCCTTGGGTGCGGTCTTCAGACTGATGGTCGTGTTGGTGTTGCTGATCGCAGTGGCCGGAGGGGGTGGTGCGTACTGGTTCTATTCGCTCAGCAATGAACTGCTCCGCGCGGAAGCTTTGCGGCAGTTGCGCGACATGTCGCCGGACCTCAAATTTGGGATCGAACGCGCGGCGTATGATCTCAGCGGACGAGCCTGTCTGTACGGTCTTTCAGTGCAGTTGCCAGAGGATGTGGAACCGTCGCTGTACATCCCAGAAACGCTGGTCACGCTTGAGCAACAGCCGATGACCGACTTCAAGGATGTCACGGTTCAGCGAGTCCGGATCGTCAAGCCGCTCTTGCGAGTCGCTCGCCAATCCAATGGACGTTGGAACTGGCAGGGGATCATGGTTCGAGGCGGCGGCGGATCTCAGCCGTTGCCCGATGTGGAGATCGAACGCGGGACGGCTGTCGTTGAGTTGCATCGTGATGGTCGCGCGACTCGTAAGCTCAAGCTGAACGATCTCAATCTGACAACCCACCCCACCTCCGCTCGTCAGGTGGCCGTGGTCGTTTCGACGCGAATCGATCCTGCCGGGCCGCTCAATGCGACCGCCGAAATCAATCTGGATGGTTTCCCGCTGACGATCGACGCCACATGGAAGAGCTTTCCCATCGACGACGATTTGTTGCAACTGCTTGGCGATGTCTCGCCCGCCGTTGAGGAACAGCTTCAGCAGGCGCGGCGTTCGATGGCGGAACTCGCTGCCCGGCAAGTGGCCGCTGTCTCGATCACGCCGCCGGTGTTGGCTCCCGCTGAGTTCGGTCTCTCATGCGTGTGCGATCTGGATGCCAAGTTTCATCTGGATGAAGCGGGGGTGCAGCCGCGTTTTCAGGTGATGGCAACATTGAAGAGTGGACAACTCAGTAACTCCTTGCTTCCATTCCCGCTGTACGAATTGGGCGGAGTCCTCTATGTCGATGATCGAGAAGCCGTTGTTCGTGGTTTGCATGCTGAGAATGGTGCCGTCCGCCTGAGTGTCGATGCCAACGCCGTGGCCGGGCGGATGCCTCAGGTCGAGCTTCACGCCAAGGGAATTGAGATCGACGAACCGTTGAAGGCTCGGCTGCCGGAGTCGGCTCGCAAGTTGCTGGAATCAATCGGGCTAGCTGGAATGTGCGATGTCGATGTTCAATCTCGCGTGAGCGACGCCAAGTTGGATTGGGACGTGGACCTCAGGCTGAGCAACGGGACGGTGGCTCATGAGAGGTTTCCATACCGCGTTCGAGATGTTGTGGGTAGGGTGGAATTACGCGGCAAAGTTGCGAGGATCGATGGGAAGGGGACTGCGGGTGGGAAGCCGCTCACGCTGACTGGAACAGTTGTCAATCCCGGCCCCGAACAAGAAGCGGACTTCTTTATCAACGTGGATGGCGTTCCCGTCGATGCGGAGTTGCTGGCCGCGACTCCACCTGTCGTCAGCAAGGTTATCTCTGAATTGAACCTCAAAGGGCAGGGCGATGTTCGGTTTCGTGCCAGACGTTCAGCCGGGCCGGGGCAGCGATTCAAGCTGAACCTCGCCGTCAAAATGAGTGGCGGTTCATCGGCATTCAACGGATTTCCGTATGCGGTCAATCGTTTGAGCGGGCTGGTATTCTGGGACGGAGATGTCGTTCGGTTTGAAGAGTTGCAAGGTGAACATGATGGGGCGAAGCTGACCGCCGCTGGCCGCTTCCAGCGTCTGCCCGCTCCCGGACGACTTGATCTGTCGATCCATACCCAGAACGCGGCGTTTGATCGAGGGTTGGAGGGGGCTGTTCCGGACTCGCTTCGCCAAGTTTGGCGAGAATTCCAACCCAAGGGTGGCCGCTTCGACTGCGACACGGAAATCAGTTGGGTTCCCGGACAGCAGTGTGAAGTGATTCTCCCCAGCATTCAGGTGAAAGATGCCGACATTCAGTTGGCCTGCTTCCCGTGGCCGCTACAGAATTTGAAGTGCGAGTTGGCGTACTCCGCCCCCAAGTTGGAAGTGAAGTCATTCAGCGCGAGGCACGATGAAACTCATATTCACGGTCGAGGGATCGCTACGGTTCCATCACCGAGTGAACGATGGCATATGCGGTTCGATGAACTGTTCATTGATGATCTCATTCCTAATGCGACCTTCCGTAAAGCACTTCCCAACCAACTGCGATCAGTAAGCGAAACTCTCAATCCGACGGGCAAGTTTTCGATGAGCGGCCCGGTCGATTTGTACGGCCCGCATCGTCTGTCCGACAACATTTCGGCTGCATGGAACCTGAAAGTGGTGTTGGCCGGGTGTGCTGCGAACGCTGGCGTTCGCATCGAAGACATTCATGGCCGTATCGACTTGCAAGGCGAATTCGACGGACAACAGGCGGAGTTGAGTGGGCAATTGGACCTGGATTCCATCTCGGTCTTCCGTCAGCCATCCGGAGTTGCTCACCAGGTCACTCGAGTGGTAGGGCCGATCCAATTGCAAGAAGGTCAGTTCACGGCAGGCTCGCGCGCGGTCGTGCATCCCACAAAAGGAGCGACCTCACCGCCGTCCCGCGTTCCATTTTCCGAGCGAATCGTCGGCGAGGCCATTGATGGCAAGATCACGCTTGATGCGGTCGTCGATCTTCGTTCGGAAATTGATTACAGGGCCAGTTTGACCCTAGCGAAAGGGCGATTGGAACGGTACGCCCAAAAGTATTTGCGTGGGCAGTCGGATGTGGCGGGAATCATGAACGGTTGGCTGAATCTTTCGGGGAAAGGCACCTCTGCAGATCAAGTGCAAGGCCGCGGCAAGTTGCTCATCGCACCTGCGGCATTGTACGAATTGCCGCTGTTTGTGCAGATGTTCCGAACGCTACGGCTCGATGCCTCGGACCGAATCGCATTTGATACCGCAGAAGTTGAGTTCAATATTGGGAACTCCCGATTCAACTTCGAAAACATCTATTTAGTTGGGCAGGCGATCAGCTTCAGGGGGGGGGGCTATATCCGATTTGATGGTGAAATGCAGTTGGATTTTCTCTCAAAAATGGGTCGAAGCCAGCTCCAAATTCCACTCCTCAACGAAATCGCCAATCGCTTAAGTCGTGGATGGGTCGGAGTAAAAGTGACTGGAAATGTTGGGACGCCTCGCACGCAGATGATTCCTGTTCCGGAGTTCGATGATGCGATGAAGCAGTTGTTTCTTGGTCCATTCGATGGGGCGGTGACACAACCTTCGCCGAGAAGCCGCCCCAGCGAAATTAGAACTCCTCCCGTGCGCCGAT
Organism: Schlesneria sp.; assembly: GCA_043749505.1. Lineage (GTDB taxonomy): Bacteria > Planctomycetota > Planctomycetia > Planctomycetales > Planctomycetaceae > Schlesneria. The sequence goes on from JAYVDI010000289.1 coordinate 16,023, forward strand.
CCGCCGCCGAACAAGCCGAACAATAGGACGACGCCAAGCCGATTTAGGGGGTTGAGTCGCTTTGGCCTCATCGCTCGAAATGACGAAATTCTGCAGTGAGTGATTGGTCGCTCGATGCGAATTCGCTAACGAGGGCTTCAGAATTCACGCCGAGTGACCGACCGGCCTTCAAAAAACAACGGCCAGTGGCTTGACCATCGCGTAGTCGGCGTTTAGAGTCCCCGTCCCGCAAATTTGCTGTCCGAGGCACGATAAGTGTGCCTTTGACCTGTGAGTTTGTGTTGATCTTTGACAATTCGGCAACAACGTAATCTTCAAATTGCATTGGCGGGCCAGCATTGCTGTGCTTGCTAGGAGGCTGCAAGGTTTCGGTTCGTGAACGCGAGCCGCAAATCATTGTGGTCAAGTTACAAAGGGCGTGTGGTGGATGTCTCGGCGACAAGAGGCGATGAAGGGCGTGATAGGCTGCGAAAAGCTTGG
>JAYVDI010000290.1:0-12795 GCA_043749505.1 Schlesneria sp.
GGGGCGGCCCCCCCCCCCCCCCCACGACAATCTGCGACAGTTATTTCCATGCCGATCCTAAGCCGGACTTCAGCCTTGGCAAGCGTTTGATCGCACCGATCAGCATCCGGCCAATTCCTTTCACCATAGGCGGCTGCTACCATCCCGCCCGCCGTTTTATTGGCTCACACGATTCAAGGAAGGAGTCGCTCTCGATGCCACGCCGTTTGTTTTTTTGGCCGTCGGTCCAGCGGATCGCGCCCCTGTTCTCTGCCGTCGCGCTGATGACGGGCCTCGCTCTCGACAACACATTTTCTCTGTCGCTCACGACGGAACTCCACGCAGCGGAAGCGTCCAAACCCATGAAGATCACCACCATCGAAGGGATCAGTGAACATCGTCTCGACAACGGCCTCAAGGTGCTGCTGTTCCCCGATCCGTCGAAGCCAACCGTCACCGTAAACTGCACCATCTTTGTTGGCTCGCGCCATGAAGGTTATGGCGAAGCGGGGATGGCTCATCTGCTCGAACACATGGTTTTCAAAGGGACGCCCGATCATCCCTCCGTGCCGAAAGTCCTTCAGGCGCGGGGTGCTCAGTTCAACGGGACGACATGGCTCGACCGGACCAACTACTACGAGACGCTCCCCGCCAACGACGACAATTTGGAGTTCGCGATCCGGCTCGAAGCGGACCGGATGATCAACAGCTTCATCAAGGCGGAAGACCTCGCGTCGGAGATGACCGTCGTGCGGAACGAGTTCGAGCGGGGCGAGAACTCGCCGCACGCGATCCTTGGGCAACGCATGACCAGTGCCGCGTTCAACTGGCACAACTACGGCAAATCGACCATCGGCAACCGGGCCGACATCGAAAAGGTGCCCGTCGAAAACTTGCGAGCCTTTTACAAGAAGTACTATCAGCCGGACAATGCGATGGTCGTGGTGGCCGGTCGGTTTGAAGAGGCCAAGGCGTTGGAGTTCATCGGCAAACACTTCGGCACCATCGCCAAGCCGACTCGCAAATTGGAGGCAACCTACACCGAAGAGCCGGCTCAAGACGGCGAACGATCCGTGACGCTGCGTCGCGTCGGTGAAGTCGGTGTCGTCGGTGCCCTCTATCACATTCCCTCGGGCGGTCATCCCGACTTCGTGCCGGTCGATGTGCTGGAGTCGATCCTCACGATGGCTCCATCGGGACGGCTCTACAAAGCACTCGTCGAACAAAAGAAAGCGGCGGATATTTCGGGAGCCTGCTTCTCACTGCACGATCCCGGCATCATGCGATTCATGGCCGAAGTTGCGTCTGGCAACACGCCCGAAGCGGTGTTGGACACGCTGCTCGACACCATCGACGTGGTTGTCGAACAGGGCGTGAAGGACGAGGAAGTGGAACGTGCTCGCCAGCGGTTGCTCAAGCAGCGCGAGCAAGAGGCGTCGAACAGCGCTCAGATCGCCGTCGGCCTCAGTGAGTGGGCAGCTCAAGGAGATTGGCGACTCTACTTCCTCTATCGCGACCGGTTGGAGCAAGTCACCGCGAAAGACGTGAACCGCGTGGCACGAGCCTATCTCCCCGCGAGCAACCGTACCGTCGGCCTCTACTTCCCCACGAAGGAAGCACAGCGGACGCCGATCCCCGCCAAGCCCGATCTCGCCGTGATGATCGGTGACTACAAAGGTCGCGAAGACGCGGCTGTCGGCGAGGCATTCGATGTCGCACCGATGCAGATCGAAGAGCGAACCAAGCGGACGAAGATCGAAGGTTTGAATGTCGCCCTCCTGCCGAAGAAGACGCGCGGCAAGACGGTCGTGTTGCGACTGACGCTCCGTTACGGCACTGACAAGACGCTGTTCGGTTTGGACAAGGTGGCGTCGTTCCTGCCGTCGCTGATGACGAAGGGGACGAAGCAGCTCACACGGCAGCAGCTTCAAGATCAACTCGATCAGAACCTCGCGTCGATGGGGGCGAGTGGTTCGGCGGGCGAAGCGACGTTTGCGATTCAGACCAAGCGCGACAAGTTGCCGGTGGTCCTCGAACTGCTGCGACAAGTGCTACGTGAGCCGGTCTTCCCGCAGTCGGAGTTGGACATTCTCAAGCAGGGCCACCGCGCGGACCTCGAACAGGCGCTGACCGATCCACAGCAGTTGGCACTCAAGGCGGTCCGTCGCGTGCTGAACCCGTATCCCGTCGGCGACGTGCGCTACTACCCGACGACGGAGGAAGAACTCAAGCTGACCGACGAAGTCGATGTCGCCACGATCAAGAAGCTGTACGGTGATTTCTTCGGCGCGCAACAGGGCCAGTTGGTTGTCGTCGGTGACTTCGATGAAGAGGCGACTGTGGCGTCGATCTCCGCCATGCTCAAGGGCTGGAAGTCGAAGCAGCCGTATGAACGAATCACGCGACGCGGCGATGTGGAGGTGAAGTCGGACCTTGTGAAGATCGCCACGCCCGACAAGGCCAATGCGTTCCTCTTCGCCGGTGGTGTGATGCCGCTCCGCGACGATGATGCCGACTACCCGGCCCTCATCATCGGCAACTACATCTTCGGCGCGGGAGCCTTGTCCTCGCGACTCGGCGACCGCATCCGCCAAAAGGAAGGACTGTCGTATGGCGTCGGATCGTCCCTCGTGGCAAGTTCCCTCGATCCGCGAGCGACCATCACGATGTATGCCATCTACAACCCGAGCAACCTCGACAAGCTGACAACGGCACTCAATGAAGAACTTGCCAAGCTGCTGTCCGAGGGAGTGAGTCAAAAGGAGTTGGATGACGCGCGCCAGGGCTATCTGCAACGACAGGAAGTGATGAGAACCGAAGACGGCAACCTGGCGCAGATCCTCGAAGCGACCCTCGTCACCAACCGGACGATGGAGTTTTATGCGAAGCAGGAGAAGGCGATCTCGACCCTCACCCCCGAGCAGGTACGTTACGCCTTCCAGAAGCACATCGACGCGAAAAAGATTCTGACCGTCGTCGCCGGAGACTGGGCCGCCGCTGCGAAGAAGGCCGCAGAGAGCGGCGACAAAAAGTGATTCCTTGAGTGCCCGGTCACAGTCCACAAACAACATAGCCCGGCGGTCGTTTGATCTCCGGGCTGTGTTGTTTTGTTCAGGAATAAATTGGCGGCATTCGCTACGAGAACAACTCGTGGATCAGCTTGCCTCCCTCGACCAATTTGAGCGGACGGTTGTCGGTCGTGCGGTACTCGTCGTCTGGTTTCATTCCCATGATGTGGCACAGCGTGAGGCACAGATCGGCGACGCCGATCGGTCGGTCGGTCACGTCGATGCCGTCGGCGTCTGTTGCACCGATGACTTGGCCACCGCGAACGCCACCGCCGGAAAAAATCATCGGCCACCCCTTCGAGTAGTGGTCGCGGCCGCCGTCCGGTTTGATTTTCGGTGTGCGACCGAACTCGCCCATCCAGATCACGAGCGTGTCGTTCAGCATCCCGCGTTGATCGAGGTCTTGCAGGAGCGTCGAGTAGGCGGGATCGACTTCCGCCGCGAGGTACGGTGTGTCGCGGAAGCCGTTGTTGTGCGTGTCCCACCCGGCGTCATTGCGGTCGCCCGTGCTGATGACCTCGACAAAACTGACGCCCGTCTCGATGAGCCGTCTCGCCAGCAAGCAGCCTTGCCCAAAGTTCGTCCTGCCATACGCATCGCGCAACACCGCCGGTTCGCGATCCAAGTCGAACGTCTCCAAACGCGGGCTAAGAACGAAGCGAGCTGTTCGGTCGTAGATCGACTTCTTGTCGGCGACTTCCTTCGCCGCGCCGGCCGCTGCGAACTGTGAGTCAAACTTGTCGGCGAGGGCCAACCGGCGACGCAGCGTGTCAGCCTCAACGACCGGTCGCACGTTGGGAGGGAGCGATCCTGCGGTCTCGACGTTGAACGACGAGTACTTCACTCCAAGGACACCCGCATCGACATCACGGTTCTTGATGCGCGGCTTGCCGATTCGCACGAACGCGGGGAGATCGAACGACAAATCTTCGCGATCGCGCGCGACAAGCGATCCAAACGTCGGATATCTCAGCGCGGGAGTCGGCGGATAGCCGGTACGAACATGCGTGATGGCCCGGTCGTGTTCGGCCTCAGGCGTGCGCATCGAGCGGACGACGGCGAGCTTGTTCATCATCATCGCGGTCTGCGGCCAGAAGTCGGCGAACTCAATGCCCGCCACGCTGGTTGAGATCGCCCGCGCCGGCCCCTGATTCGGCGAGCCGACTTTCGGATTGAACGTGTCGAACTGACTCGGCCCACCGTCCATCCACAACAGGATGATCGACTTCCCCTGCTTCCGCAGTTCCGCCGCCTGCGCGACCAGCATGTCCCGCCAACCGAGCGTCAACGCCCCAGCCGTAGCGCCCCCGGCAAGGTTCGCGATGAACTCGCGCCGCCCCAGATAACCTTGCCGATTGACGGCGATGTCCAGCAGTGGTGTCAGCATGAGAGTTACCGTTTCGTTGTGAACTCGGCCGAGTTGATGAGGCTCCAGAGGAGGTCTTCAAAGGACTCGCCGCGACTGGTGCCGGTCGAGATGTGTTCGAGGGCGATCTTCGATTCGGATTCATTCGGTTGGCGGGCGAGGACGAGTTGGAAGAGGTTTGACACGGCTTTCACGTTGTCGGGTTCGGTGGCCACGAGTTTTGAGAGGGCCGTGTTGCTCTCGGCCTTCGCGTTGACTTGAGCTTGGAGTTGGTCGTTGTTCATCATCAGCATCGCTTGGCCGAGCGTGCGTGAGATGTCTTGAGGTCGCAGCGACGGGTCGAAGCCGAACGCTTCTGAAACGAGGTCTTTCGTACTTTTTGGCGGGACTGGAAAGCGAATCTCTTTGGTTGCCGCTGTTTTGGGAGGGGTCACGTTGGGGAGGTTGATCGCTGTGACGAGCGACTGATAAACCTCGTCGCCCCGCAGCTTGGTGGTTCTCGCGTCTGCATACGGCTTGTCGTCGGTGGACGTGGACGAGTGGTCGGGAAGACGCTGCTGATACGCCTTTGAATTGACGATGGCGCGGAAGAGGCTCTTCGCGTCGAAGCTGGATGCTCGGAAATGATCGGTCAGTTCCTGATGGACTTCGGGGAGGAGCGGCACGTTGGCGACGCCCATGTCATCGACGGGTTCATAGAAACCGTGGCCCATCAGGCGTGCCCAGACTCGATTGACATAAGCCTTCGCGAACCACGGGTTGTCTGCGGAGGTGACGACGACGGCCAACTCGCGGCGACGGTCGAGATCGCTCTTGCCCGGCTCGGTCTTGTGTCCCGTGAAGAATGTCGGGGTCATCATGATCCCCTTCTTGGTCGGGTCGGCGACATTGGGCATCTCGTACTCGCCCTTCCCCTTGTCCTTCACTTCGATCTCACCACTGTCGTTCCACGGCATCTTGGCCGACGCGCGGACGAAGTAGGCGGCCAGTTCGTGAAACTGCTGCCGCTTCCATTCATCGAACGGATGATCGTGGCACTGGGCACAGCCGATCTGCACGCTGAGGAACACGCGCGCGGTCTCGGCGGCGAGTCGCGTGGTGTCAGCCTCGTGAAAGCCGACGAAGGTCGCGGCCGGTTGGTCTTTGACCTTGCCCGTCGCAGTGAGGATCGTGCGAACGGTCTCATCCCACGGCGCGTTCTGATTGATCCGCTCGGCGAGCCATTTCTCGAACAGCGTGTAATCGAGGAACGTCAGTTCCGGTGGCGGAACGCGGTAGCCGATCACGTCGGACCAGTAACCGGCCCAGTTGTCGCCGAATTCGGTTGAGGCCAACAATCGCTCAACGGCAGCCGCGCGCTTGCCCCGCGCCGTGTCGAGCCGATACGTGGCGAACTCACTAGGCGTCGGCTGCCGTCCGATCAGATCGAGCGACACGCGCCGCAGGAACTGATCGTCGGAAATGACATCGGACAACTCGGCCTCGTCGAACTGAGAGGCGGCCACAAGGAGCCGGTCCAATGTCTCGGAACCAAACGCCGCAGAGACCGCACGCTGCGCATCGGCTGGCTCAGCGGAGGGCTGTCCGGTTGACTCGGCCCTCAGATTGGCCGAGGTCATGGCGAACAGAATCGCCGCGAAGCAGGGGGAGCAATGCCAACATAATGATCGCGTCATGAATCGCCTTCTCCGCGAAACGGCTAGATATTCAAAGCGGGCACATGCTAAATCGACATGTGAGAGGGGTCAATCTGCATGGAAAGACGGTTCCTCTCCGAGTCGCACTGTTTGGCGATGCGACGCCAGTCGATCCGTCGTCGCAGTCGCGATAACCGAAACAATCGGGGTGATATTGGACAATGACGACATAGGAACAATCGCAGATGGTTTTCGTCGAGCATTGTTCTGCAACGTGTTCACATGAAAGACAACCCGGACGTTTCCAACAGAAGGCGTAGTCGTAGTCTGGACCCCCTTGGTCCGGACTACAGCTTCAGTTCGATCGATTTCAACTTCTGTCGGAAACGTCAACCCGACGATTGCGGTGAATGCTTGGATCAAACCGAGTTTCGATCCCGACTGGAGCACCTCCAACTTCACAACCAGAGCCGTCGATGAGAGTTTGAGAATGGGACGGGTGCCTCACGCAAATGTTTGCAATCACCCGGCATCGACAATACGCTCTTCAATGATACGTGGTGGTCCAGCCTTACTCCGGCTCGTTTCCAATTTCTCGTGGGAAGCGTTCCACCCAGTTTGACTGGTGTCCATCATCGTTCAGTGACTGACGTCCGGAGGGCTTGAGTCGAACTTTCGTGCAGGATGCTTTAAGTCTGTTTTGCGGAGATGTCCAATGTTGAAGATAATTTCCAATGTTAGCCGACGCGGTTTGGTTCTGGGGGCGTTGTCTCTGTGCTTGGCCACAACGACCGCATGGGCGTTGACTGTTCAGGTTCCACTTTTGTTTCCAGGTGTTGATGCGGGAGGCAATCTGAGTGAGGCCTTGGGAACGCAGTCCCAAGTCAGCGCCAACATCAACACGAAAACCGGGAAATTCAAGGCTTCTGGGAAGGCTGCAGTCCAGAATCTTTCCGGTAAAACGCAGACCTTTACAAATGTCCCGGTCAATATTCCCAATGCCACCGTTACGAGCAGTCGTTATTCGGTCTCAAAAAAGGGTGCCGCCACGGTGGCTGCCTCGGGGATGGCAAATCTCGGAGGGTAATGCGAGATCGAACCTGTTTTGAATGGATGGGCCGCAACGCTGGTTAGGTTGCGGCCCATCTTGTCGAACGTCGTGCCGACACGAATTTCCGTGATGGACATCCTGCAATGCAGCGACGCCCCCTTTCGAGAACCGGCTTTACGCTCGTCGAATTGCTGGTTGCGATCGCGATCATCGGAACGCTCATCTCGCTGTTGATGCCCGCCGTGCAGGCGTCCCGCGCGGCGGCGCGGCGGATTCATTGTCAGAACCAACTGCGCCAGTTGGGCCTCGCGCTGCACAACTACCACGACACTCATGCCTGCTTTCCGGCGGGAAGCTATGTCCTCGGTCCCGCGTTTCAGACGCAGTCAGGTTGGGGTTGGGGTGCGATGATTCTGCCCCATGTCGAGCAATCGTCGCTCTATCTACAGCTCGACTTCGATCATGGAACGGCCGTTGGAACGAATCGCGATCGGATCGCGACGCGGGTCGCAATCTGGCGTTGTCCGTCCGACACCGCTCCCGCGCAGATGCACATCGTTCCGTGGAATTACCCACCGCTCGAGATCGCCTCGGGAAACTACTGCGGGGTCGAGGGCCTGCTGCGCGAGATGTCTCACACTCGGATGGCTTATGTCACAGATGGCACTTCGCAAACGCTGCTGTTGGGCGAGCGGGTCGTGCAGCCAAGTCTCAACGGCAGCCTGCCACACACTTCGGGCTGGTTCGGGCAGATCGCGTTTGCCGACGAGTACGAATACCGGTCTGTCCCGCACATGACAGCCCTGCGCCTCTTTCCGATCAACGGCTCGCTGGCCAGTCCGCAACACTTCAGCAGCCGACATGTGGGAGGAGCGGTGTTCGGACTGGCCGATGGTTCGGTTCGGTTCCTCAGTGAAAATCTCGACTCGCTGGTCTTTGAGGCACTCGGCACACCCAACGGCGGCGAATCGCCCGGCTCGCTTTGAGCAGCAACCGCTCGACGCAGCGGGCTATGACAGTGGCTGTTTTGTCCGGTTCACACTTCGAGACCAATCCGATGACTCGATCTCCCGTGATGCGATCTATCATGCCCCTTGTGTTGGGGTGGGTTCTATGTGCCAGCGGTTGCGGCAAGGACTACAAAAAGGTGGCCGATCGCATGGTCGAACAAAACTTATTGAAGCAGGAAGGCCGGTGTGAGGCGATCGGGTTCTTTGAACAAGGCGGGCATCTCTTTGATCAAGATGACACGACAACAGTGGACCGCGACGTGGTCCTGCCGATGTTGAAACAAGTGCGGGAGACAGCCCGTACGGGCCAATGGGTGGTGCCGCAATCGAACAATCCCAAACAGGCTCTGGCTCTGCTGATCGAGCTTCCCGATGACAAGGCGACCGTCGATCGAATGGCCAAAGACGTGGAAGCGGCCGACGACAAATTCTCGGGGCTGATCCTCCAGCAGTGGGGCCACCAATGGCTCTCGCTCGACCTGATCGATCAAGAAACCGCCGAGTTCTTCAAGCGAACCGACCCCGATCTCGAACGGCAACGCTGATCGCGGCCCCGATCCCGCGTCACGTTCGGGCTGGAAGGCGGAAGCCACATCGCCTTTGAGGCGTCACGCTTCCACATCGACAGTTTCAGCTTGTCGGTTACTTCTTTCAATGTTTGGGCCATCAGCCGTCACGGCTTCACGTCCACGCCCGAGTGCGAATACTTCGAGACCGTTTCCCACGCGAGCTTTTGCAGGATTGCATGTTGGGCGTCATCGACTCCCGCAGCCTGCACTTTCAAACCTTCGGGGCTGATGCGGTAGATCGCTGCGAAGTTGCAATAGGCCACGAGTGCTTGAACGTGTCCCCCCGCGTGTCCGATCGGGTCGGTGAAGAGTTCCGACTGCTTCGCGATGCCGGGGAACTGGCCATCGACGACCAAGCCGCGCAGTTTCACGACCGCGTCTCCGGCGGGAATGATGCAGACGGCTGCTTTGCCGTGCAGCGTGTTCAAGTCGTCCGCCTGGGCCTCCAACTTCTTACGCCATTCATCGACGTGAGCTTGGAGATCTTCGATCTTCGCGTCGTCGCGCTGGACGTTGTTGGTGATGCGCTGCTCACCTGAGGGAGCATCGTGCGGATACCAAGATGCTTGAAGCAGCAGTCGCAGATTCGGGTTGTGCTTCAGTCCCAGTTCGGTGAACTTCGTGATCCCGTCGTCGGGAATCATCACATGCGGAGCCATCGTGAAGAGATCGACCTCACCGCTGATGAGAGCGAGCTTGGCTTTGTTCTTGGCGTCTTCCAAGTCCCAATGCTGGATGACGCGCGAACCGCCGATTCCCTGCTGACCGACCAGCTTGTGCCCCCGAATGCCCGCCGCTTTGACAAGCTGCTCGACCCGCTGCGGCACGAACATGTGAAAGCTGTGACCGGTGTAGAAGACTCGCACGCCGGGCGGCAACTTGGCGTCTTCAGACAAGGCCGGACTACCGCTGAAGAGCAGCACCGTGGTCGCCAAACAAACTGCCGTCAGCAAACGTCGTATGAGAAATCGCATGAAGGTGTCTTCTATTGAATCTGTTAAGGCGAGCGGCAAGAAAAAGCGGGCACATCGAAAGTCTGGCGCGCCGGCGAAGCACGCTCAGCAATGGATCCTTTGCCTGCGCGTCAGGCCTCCATTTTCCCGGGCTACTGAGACCAGCAACTACTTCGGCGACACCTTCAGCGTCACCGACTTGGATTCGCCCTTCGCAGCGAGTTCGATCGGCAGCTTGAACTTCACTGAGTCAACCTTGCAGAGGCCCCCCTTGCCATCGCGGCAGTAGCCGTAGGTCAGCGTGACGAGCAGTGTGGCGCGTCCGGTCTTATTGGCGACCAAGACGCGGAACTTGGTGGACTCGCCGTCGGTGGTTGCTTCGGTCTTCTTGTTCAAGCGGTCGGCGGCGATGAGCGATTGTTCGCCCTCGACACCGAGGCGATACGTGACTGGAAGCAACGGGTTGAGCTTGTAGCCTTCGGGTAACGCAAACTCGACATCGAAGTCGATGCCGCTGCTCGACGCGATCTGTTGTGGTGCGAGTTCGATGATGCGGACCTTCGAGTCGGCGGCGTGTGGCTCGGCGACGGGCATTGGGGGACTCAGGCCCTCGATCAGGAACTCACGCGATTTCTTCGAGGCCAAGTCCACGGCGACGATGCGTTGGTTGTTCGTGTCGGCGACGTAGAGCGTTCCGCCCGCGATGGCCAGTCCGGCCGGTTCGGCGAGCTGCGCGGGTTCCAGCTTCGTGCCGCTCTTACCGGTGCCGAGCCAGGTGATCGACTCGCGCGTTTTCAGATCGACGAACTTGAGCTTGTGGTTGTAGCTGTCGGCCACGAACAGTCCGCCGTTGTAGTAGAGGATGCCCAACGGATGCTGAAAGCGGGCTTCGTCCTTCGCGCCGTCCACGTCGCCGAATTCAAACAGCGTGCGTCCGTTGGGCAGACTGTGCGGACCGACGGGCGTTGAAATTTTGCCCTTCGGTTCCGAGAGATCGTTGTTCGGATCGGTCGTGATTTGTCGCACCGACGAGCCTTCACTATCGACAACAAACAGGTTCTTGCCGTCGGTCGTGATGCCCGACGGTTGAGCCAACGCCCCTTCATCGAGGTCTCCGTTCTGGATGTCCTCGCGTCCCGAACCGGCATACGGCCAGATCGTGTTCGAGCCAAGCTTGTGCGCCCAAATCTGATGCGGCCCGGCCATCGCGATGTACAGCACACCATCGACGACGCTCAGATCCCACGGGCTGTTCAGAGCGGTGTCGCGCAGCTTGCCGCCTCCCGCACGGAAGCGAGCCTGTTCGCCGGTTCCCGACAACGTGGCGACCATTTTCTTAGCGAGGTCCACCGTGCGGAGTTGATGGTTCTCGGTATCGGCCACGTAGAGCGTGTCGCCGACCAGCGTCATTCCTTGCGGATGATCGAACAGCGATTCCGCATAGCCTCCGTTCTTCGACCCAATCGCGCCGCTGCCGATCACATCAAGGAGCTTGCCCTCCAGCGAACTGACGACGATGCGATTGTTGTTGCTGTCCGAAATGAACAGCCGCTGGCCAGTCTCATCCGCCAGCACCTTGCCGGGGAATCTAAGCGGACTGGCCGCCGCCTTGTTCCGTTCGAGATCGAACTTCACGGGCGTTTCGTCGAGCGTCCCCTTGGCCTTGTGATACGCGATGAGCTTTTGCACGACCGTGTCGAGCAGTTCGCGGTTTCCTTCACCGGAGACATAGCCGCAGTACTGGCCTTCGGGATCGACGAGGACCAGTGATGGCCAAGCCTTCACGCCAAACTTGCGCCAGACGATCATGTTGGCATCGTTGATGACGGGATGTTCGATTTCATACCGCAGGATTGCCTTGCGGATGTTGCCCGTCTCCTTCTCGTTGTCGAACTTGGCCGAGTGAACGCCGATGACGACGATCTCCTTGCCATACTTCTTTTCGAGAAAATCGAGGTCAGGCAGGACGTGCATGCAGTTGATGCAGCAGAAGGTCCAAAAGTCGAGGAGCACGATCTTGCCGCGCAGATCCTTCATCGAGATCGGCCCGCCCGTGTTGAGCCACTCGACCCCGCCATCCAGCTCCGGCGCGGGGAACCGATTTGGGAACGGATTGTCACTCTTACCGTTCGCCGGTTCGGGAGCCTCGTCCTCAGCGGCGACCTGGCTCTCTTTCGTCGTCTTGCCGCTGGTGGCCTTGTCACTCGCCGCTTTGTCAGACTTCTTCGCGCCCGCGTCCTGGGCATTCGCGCGATGAGCTAGGCCAATCGGATTGAAGACCATCGCGCCCACAAGCAGCAACAGCACGTAGCGGCGGGCAAAGGAACTCGATGACGACGACTGATCGAACAACATGGACGGGTTCTCCAAGCGGGCGACGGTGAACACGGGGTGTGGCAACGGTGGCAGGCAGTCTGGCTGGCAGCTTGTCGGACGGGCACTCTTGTCCGTCTGCTTGACGATGAAAGTTTCATTCGACGCGAGGTCGAACGACTTCATTCTTGTCGCGGCTGAGCGTAACAGACCCCTGCGCGCGTGCCAACGCGATCAGAGACTGTTGCGAGTCGGATGCCGTCTTCGGGATGCGGTTACGCGAGCGACAGAAGTTGTCCCACTTCAGCTCGAAGCCTGACGCGCAAGCGAAGTGGCCGCTGCCAAGCATTCTTCCCTTGCGTGTCAGGCTTCCAGAATTCAGCGATGAGGACTCACCACATCGGATAGATGAACGGTGCGATGGCCGTCGTGCTGAGGAAGACCAGTCCCGCGAGTAGCAACAACGCGAGAATGATCGGGGTGAGCCACCAGAGACGGTACTCGATCAGGAAGTCGAGAAACTCGCGCAGCAGTCCCGGCGGCGCGGCATCGGCGGCGGTCATGAAGTCTTGCGCTGCCGCCAACTCGCGCGACGGAGCGTTCGCGAGGGAGGCCGATGTTGTCGCGGCGGAGTGAGACGCACTCGGCTCCGCGATTCGCTGGGAGTTCGAGTTGGGCTGAAGTACAGGTTCGGTCACGCGCGGGTTCCAGCTGTGGGAGTCGTAGGGATGCTTCGGTCTACGGTGTCGAGCTTCCAGGGCGGCGCGACCTTCAGTTCGGTCGGAGCAGTTCGAGCGTCAGATCTTCTTCTGATTTCGGAGCGGGGTGGCGTCAGCTCCCTGGTTCTTC
>JAYVDI010000291.1:0-9240 GCA_043749505.1 Schlesneria sp.
CGGAGGCGGTACGGAGTTGATGTACGGTGTCATCCTCCGCGCTCGCCTTTGGCTTGCGGTTAAACGAGCGACTGGAAATCGGGACGTTATTTCGAGCCAATTCCTTAGGCGACCGGCAAGACTTGTCTGACTCACACCAACCCGAAGTGTGAACGAGGGCGAAGTCGATCGATATCCTCGTTCACACTTCGGGTTGGTGTTTGATCGATATCCTCGTTCACACTTCGGGTTGGTGTTTAAGGGCAAACCATTTGTTGCCGGTTGCCTTACGTCACGCGGCTCGCCGACCTCTACCGGCCTGATACGCCTGCCGGATACGCCTTACATCAGACCCTGCTGTTTGCGGCGGAGGATGCTGAAGAGGTTGCGGTACGGGCGTGCGGGTGTCGCCGTCCCGGTGGGGGCCTGCTCCGCTTGCGAGTGAGTTGCGGTGGAGGGGCGATCACAGACGGCGACGGCCGAGTCTGAGGTGGACTCTTCGTACGACTGTATTGAGTCCGGCGCGTCTTGCTTGGCAGTCAGCAGGGACCGAAGCTGGGCCACGGAGGAGTGCGGGCGCGATGGCAAGCCCATCGTTTGCTGAAGCTCTTGCACCAACTCGCAGACTTCCGCACCCAGCACTTCTTCCAGCGTCACGGAGTTCGTCGGAACGCATTCGTCGTCGTCACTGTCGTACGAGGCGTCGTCGGAAGACTCGGCGACGCGAGCGTTGCGGAGCAGGCTTGAGTCCCACGCGGTCTCGTCGGCAATGTGAGGCAACCGTTCGTGCAGCCGTGCGCAGGCGGCGCGGAAGTCGGTGTCCGTCTCCGTGGCGTCGGAACCGTGACCGAGGGGTTCTCCCATAACCGATTCGATCACGGTGGTGTGGGCCACTGGATTGACATGAACATTCTCGGTCGAGTCGGTCGTCGCACTGATTTCGATGGTCGTCCGATTTTGAGCTGGGTCGATGTGTGTGGTTGTGTCGAACGCAGTGTCTTCAGAATCAGCGTGCGTTGGAGCGACGAATGGTGACGCGGGGGCTACGGCTACCGGTTCAGGCGTGTGGACCGATTCCACTTCGGCTGGTTCCAGCCCGGCATCAATCGCAGCGTAGCGGTCCAGCACGAGTTCTTCGGTGAAGCCGCCCAGCATGGGAGACCCTGCCGCCAGAATCGTGATTCCCGCGAGCAAGTCGTTGCCAAGCGGGTTTGTTGGTGTCCACTCCGACTCATCGCGATCCGCGACAGGTGTCTCGAAAGCGTCGGCGTTCGTAACTTCCCTTTCGTCGCTGAATTGTTGGACGTGAAACGAACTCTCCTCGATGCAACCGTCACCCGTCTCGAAGCCGAACTCGCACACAGCGGTACTGACGTTCGCGGTCGATTCAATGGGAGGCGACAATGGCTCGACGTGGCTGACCACCAGTCGCTGAACCGGTTGATCGATCGAACGTGACACGGCTCGCGGAAGGTCGGCCCCGATTTCGATCGACTCGACGTTGTAGCTGCCTTCGCGCGACGGACGGTCTTCAAACGAGAACTCCGTCATCACGGCATCGGACTCAGTGGTCGCGATGTCTACGACGGACTCGGCAGACGGACTGTTGCGGCGCGTGGCATCGAACGTCGAAGTTTCATTCCAATGGAGCGGCAACTGCCGGAGATCTTGCAGTGCCTCACGAATCATCGACGCCGGAACCGGCTGCTGTTCGGCAACGTATGCCAACAGCAACGCATGGTCACAAAGTTGGTTGATGCAGCGCGGCACTCCATCGGCGGCACGGCTGACGAGATCGAGGGCCTCTGCCGAAAAGACTTCTTCCGTCCGTCCACCAGCCCACGTCAGGCGGTAGTCGATGTAGTCGAGTGATCCGGCTCGGTCCAGTGTTTCGAGGCAAACGTGGGCGCGAATCCGCTGATTGAGCGCTTCCATTCCCGGATGAGCCAGCGTCTCTTCCAGACCCAACTGCCCGACCAGTACCAAACGTACGAGTGGCCGGCCCTGTTCGGCGAGGTCCGACAGAATCCGTAGTTCCTCCAGCAACTCCTCCGAAAGCTGATGAGCCTCATCGCAGATCAGGACGAGCGCTTCGCGCTGCGGACGGAGAGCACGAATGGCGGGCATCAGTTCGAGCCGCAGTTCCTGCTCGTCCTGCTGTCGGTACGAATGGTTGAGTTCGCAGAGGATCGTTTGCAGCAGCGCGCGGCGAGTCAGAAAGCTGGCATGACGCAGCAGCACCGATTCAAACGGGCTGCCGAGTTCGCTGCGCAGACGCTCGCAGAGCAGCGTCTTGCCGGTCCCCGCCGGAGCGGACACGATCGCGATTCCCTGCCCCTGTTCGAGACAGACCACGATCTCATCGAGCGCCGCCTGCATCGAACCCGACGCCAGGAAGCACTGTGGATCGGGAGTCGCTGCAAACGGACGCCGCTTCAGACCGAAGAACGATTCATACATGAGACGACATCCCAATCAGTTCACAAATTGTGCATCGCGCCCACGGGCACCGTATGCCCAGTCCACCGGATTCGCATCGACATACTCTTCCGGCAACGAACGTAGCTATCGAATGCCGAGCGAGAACTAAGTAGACCCGCAAAGGAATCTAAGCAGGTGAGCCGGGTGGCGTAAGACCCCGGACTCTTCATTCACCGTGTCCGGGGGGCACCCGGCGAACCTGCACAACTTTCTCTGCGGGTCTATTTAGAACTTAGAACGCGTTTTGAAATGCGTTCTAGTGTGAGCCTCGTACGGGCACTTGCTCGGGAGACTGATCGAACTGGCGCGGTGAGAGACTTGAATACAACCGCTACCTCCGACAAAGCGCCCGCGACCGTCAACGATGCTGGGCGAGTTGGCTGACCTTGCCGGTCAGGAGAACTTCACGCATCCAGCAACTTATGAGGCAAGGAATGGGGCCACCATCACTACCCGACACCCGTAGTCCGGCCCCCCTTGGTCCAGACGTGTCTCTTGGCAGTCGTCGTCGATCATTTCGTCCGGACCACAATTTCGTCCGGACCAAGGGGTCCGGACCACGTCCTGTCGCATTCCGTCTCAGACGTTTGCCTCATTGCGAGCGGCCGCCTCGAAGTCGCTCAGTTTTTTGAGCAACTCGTCGCGGAGTGTTGTCAGACGGGTGCCGTCCTGAATCTTGCGGCCGGCATTGTCCGTGACGAAGAACACGTCGAGAACCTGATCGAAGTGGGTCGCGATTTTGGCTTGAACTACGCTCAGTTCGAGTTCGTAGACCGCGCGTGTCATCGCGTAGAGCAAGCCCGGTCGATCATGGGCGAAGACATCCAGAACCGTGTAGCGGTCGGACGACTCATTATCAACGACGACCCGCAGCGGCAGGTCCGAGACCGGTCCCGACGCGGCCTTCACTGCGAACCGACCTCGAGACTTGAGCAGCGTCTCAACATCTGTCTCACCGCGCAGCACGCGGCGAATCACAGTCGCGACTTCTTCGATCCGAAAGTCCGGAATCGCTCCGGCATGATCGTCATCTCGCACCCGCCACGCATCGACGATGATGCCATCCTGCATCGTGCAAATTGAGGCGGTCAGAATCTCCAACCGCTTCGCCGAGAGCGCGCCCGAGACTTTGTGAAAGCACCCGGCGGCAAGGTCTTCGTGCAGGATGACTCGGTATTCGACGGTCTTGTTTTCGGCATCGTACTGCGCCTCGACGTGAATCTCGTCCGAATGCCGTGCCCGGACCACTCGCAGATCGGCGGCAATGCGATCGGGCGGAGTCTCCAACAAATAGTGGGCCGGACAAAGCTGGAGCCTTCGTGATAACTCGGAGGACTCGTGGGATGACGTGTCGTCGCCCCGCTTCACACTCACGGTAGAACACAGACGGCCGACGACTTCCTGCTCGATCTGCTGGAGTCGCATCGTTTCATCGAACAAGTGACTCTTACCGCTGAGCCAAAGCATCGTGCGGTCGTAGAGCGTTGTCGTGAGTTCGGCCTTCCAATGATTCCACGTCCCCGGCCCGACTGCCGAGATGTCGGCGGCCGTCAGTACGAAGAGCATCCGCAGCGCATCGGCACTGCCCACGTCGTGGCTGAACTTGAGCAGGATGGCCCGGTCGCCAATGTCGCGCCGCAGAGCGAGGTCCGCCATCTGCAAGTGGCGATGCACGAGCATCATGACCAACTCGCGCTGATGGTCTGGCAGGCTGAGTCGCAACGCGGCGTCGTGAGCCAACCGGCGACCGACCTCACTGTGATCCTCTTCAAATCCCTTGCCCGCATCGTGCAGCAACAGCGCCAGATGCAGCAACTCTTTGTGATGAATCTCACGGTAAGCCTGTCCGAGCGGGCCCTCGTCCGCCGCGAACCCCTCGGCCGCCTCGATCGCTCGCAACGTGTGTTCATCAACAGTGAAATGGTGGTACTGGTTGAACTGCAACAGGCAGCGAATGTGCCCCCAACAGGGCAACACCGCCTCCATCACGCCGGTATCGTGCAGATCACGCAACGCCTGCCCGAGCGTGCCGGAGTTCTTCAACAGCGAGAGGAACGACTGCGAGGCCTCGGCCGAGAGCTGTCCCGGCGGTTGCAGTTGCTGCGTCCGAATGAACTCCAACAGAGCGGGTGCGACTCGCACGCGGCAGCGAACCGCCGTGAGGAATAACTTCAAGACCCCTTCCAATGAACCGCACACGGCCGGGCGGTGCTTTCGCGGGACATCGAGCGTTTCACGGCCAACGTGATAAATGTCGTCAATGCGATAGGCCGTGAGGTACTGCATCAATTGTTCAGCCCATGATGCGGATTGCGTACTCGCGACGAACCTCCTCGCGATGGACGCGACGGTCGTGCTGTGCTGAAAGTACTCCTGCATGAACCGCTCAACGGGAGCCTGTCCGGCGAGTGGCTCGATCTTGCGCTCTCGCGAAATTCGCAACTGATCGTCGCGCGAGAGAACGTCCTGCTCTTTGTCTGCCGAGAGATGCAAGTTGATCCGTAACGAGGTTAAGAATTCGTGAGCGTGCAGCAACCGCCGTGAGTCCTCCTTATTCAATGCCCCGTGCAACCGAAGCGAGTCGAGATCGCCGGTCCCGTGTGTGGCGAAGCCAACCCAACGGATCAAATGCAGATCGCGGAGCGCTCCCAGCGACCGCTTCACGTCGGGTTCGAGCTGTTGTGTTGTCGTCGATTGCTCGGCCCGCTCGGTGTCTCGTGCGGTCACGGCCTCGGCAATGAACTGCCGCGCCCGCGATTTCACCGAACGCTGAAACTGGGCGACGAGTTGCTCACCCAGCGAGGCGACTCCCCACAGCGGCCGCACGTCCACGAGTGAGGTCGCGAATTTCGGATCTTGCTTCGACCAGCGGATGGAGTCCGAGATCGTTCTCACGCTGGCACCGAGCGACAAACCCGAGTCCCACAGATCGCGCTTGACCTGACCCGTGAAGGAATCGAATTGTTCCGCGATGGCGGGGATCGAAAGGAACAACAGGTC
This sequence comes from Schlesneria sp., assembly GCA_043749505.1. Taxonomy (GTDB): domain Bacteria; phylum Planctomycetota; class Planctomycetia; order Planctomycetales; family Planctomycetaceae; genus Schlesneria. The sequence goes on from JAYVDI010000291.1 coordinate 5,461, forward strand.
GAGGTCCGAGTGCGGGCAGAGTTCACCACGTCCCGTTCCACCAACCGCGAGCAGTGCCGACTGCGATTCAATGAGTACACGTAAGGACGGTTCGAGTTTGCTCAGCGCTTCGGTCAACACCCAGACGACGAATTCATTGAACAGTTCCGACTGATAACCAGATGTCTGCGCGCCGGTAGCACCTTGTTCAAACCGCTTCCGAACGAGATCGCGGATCACGTTGAGTCGCGTCTTATAGATGGCGATGCGCGCCGCCCTCGCCTCCAACTCAGGAGTCTGATGCAGCGCGGCTGTCGAATTACGGGCGGGAACCTCCCCCATCGGCCTGTCCTCGTTTGTCTTCCGTGAGGTGACTTGAAACCGCCTTTAAGACGAACGGCAGGAGTTGTCATACCGGCAATGGAAGCCTGACGCGCAAGCGAAAGTTCGGATGTCGAACGTCCTTCGCTTGCGCGTCAGGCTTCGATGGGGACGCTTGTTCTTGCCGCTCATCTAATGACAATCAAACGCAACAGCCCTCTCGAAAGAGGGCCGTGCAAGTTTTGTCCTGAAGCGCGGTCGTTTCCACGACTCTGCGATCAGATCGCTTCGGGACCGGTCTCGCCCGTGCGAATGCGGATCACGTCAGCGAGACTCGACACGAATATCTTGCCGTCGCCGATCTGACCGGTGCGGGCGACACCACTGATCGTCTGAATGGCCTTGGAAACTTCATCGTCACCAACGACGACTTCGAGCTTCACTTTGGGGAGGAAGTCCACGGTGTACTCGGCACCGCGATACGTTTCCTTGTGACCGCGCTGGCGGCCGAAACCGCGCACCTCGGTCACGGTCATGCCCTGAATGCCCGCTTGAGTCAACGCGTTCTTCACATCTTCGAGCTTGTAATGTCGGATGACGGCTTCCACTTTTTTCACGGCGGCGTCCTTGATAGGAGGGAGAGAGAGGCTTTGTTCTGAAAACGATAACGATTGACATCGAGCTTCGCAGCAATGACCGGCGGAGACACCAACCCGAAGCGTAAGCGAGGAACGGAGCAGTACGAGGAAGGAAGTCGAACAGAGCCAGCCCTCGCTCATGCTTCGGGTTGGTGTCGTCTTCAAACTTTCAGGCAATTGTGTCAGATGGCTTCCGCGCCACTTTCACCTGTTCGAATCCGCACGATCTCATCGAGATCGGTCACAAAAATTTTGCCGTCGCCAATCTGACCGGTTCGAGCCGTGCGAACGATGGCTTCGACGACCGTCTTAACCTGGTCTTCGGCAACCACGACCTCCATCTTCACTTTGGGGAGGAAGTCCACCGTGTACTCAGCACCACGGTACTGCTCTTTCTGCCCCTTCTGTCGCCCGAAACCACGCACTTCGGTGACAGTCATCCCTTGCACGCCGACCTCCATGAGGGCGTCCTTGACCTCTTCCAGTTTGAAGTGCCGGACCACTGCTTCAATCTTTTTCACGAGTCACTCCGTCATTGAATTGAGATTCCACCACATTGCCTGAATTGATGCCGTCATCGAAAACGATGTCGGGTTGTAACGGCCTGAACTCACAAGTCCAATGTTATCTGTCATCTTGATCGACGTGTGAATTGGTTCCAAAACTCTGAACTTGTCGAGAACCATCGCCGTTCAACGCCAATGGCGTTCCGAGAGTGGCGACCGCTCTGGCTCTTGAAGGGGCCCAAGAATACTTGGCCTGAGGGAGGCGATCCATTCCAGAGTCGCTGAACGGGATTACACTCCACCTTCCCAAAGTCTTTCTAAATGATCAAACCGCATCGGCGCTCTCAGCCCAGTTGCCGCACTCATTGGCACTCATGCCGATGAAGTTGGCATCCCCAACGTTACTCTGGCCTGCGAACTGGCTGAAAATCTGCCCCGCCAACCTTTCGGTCGGTTCTAGGCAACTCGCGTGCCGACAACACGACACGCCGTTTGTGGTCGCTGCCGACCTCTTGTCACATTCAACGACAAAGCCCGGTCCCACGAATTCGTTGAAATCGGGCTTTGTGCATGCGGTAGTGCCCACGATCAACGGACAGATCAGACCAACTCAGCGATCGGCTGCCCCTGTTCGAGAACGTAGACCGGGCGACCGCCTTGGTTGACGAACTGCGTCTTCGGGTCGATCCCCAAGTGGTGGAATACGGTTGCCATGAGATCCTGCGGGCGGATGGGCTTCGTCTTCGGAACGTCCGCCTTCGGCATCGATTCACCGATGACTTGGCCCATTTTCAGCTTGCCTCCGGCGAGGGCGAGTGTGCTCAACGGTGCCCAGTGGTCGCGACCGGCGTTGCGGTTGATGCGCGGTGTGCGACCGAACTCGCCCGTGATGACCAGCAGCACTTTTTCGGACATCCCACGTTGAGCCACGTCTTCCAAAAACGTCGCCACCGCATGATCGAGAGCCGGGGCGAGGCGATTCATTCCGCGTTCGATTTGCTGGTGCATGTCCCAGCCACCGTAATTGATCGTGACGAACCCGCAGCCCTTCTCGACCAAGCGTCGGGCGACAAGCATCCGTTGCGCGAGCAGATCCTTGCCGTACTTGGCGGCTGTCGGCGCGTGTTCCTTTGTCACGTCAAACGCATCGGCCGACTGTCCAAGCAGCAACTGAAATGCCTGCTGCTCGAACTCATCCAGCCCATTCATCAGTCCGTGCGAGTCGCTGTCTCGCCGCAAACGGTCCAAGCTGCCAAGCAACTCGCGGCGATCATCGAAGCGATCAACCTTCGTCGCCAAGTTCATGTTGCTGCGGGCTTGACCAGTCGGGTCGAACGGTGCGTATGCTGGCCCCAGAAAAGCTGGCCCGTCCGCCGTGATTCCGGCGAGTCGCACGAACGACGGGATACCGGTCTGATCGTGATTCGCCCCGCGCACCTTCGACACGATGGAACCGAGCGACGGTCGCGTCGGCAGTCCGCCGTTATCGATGTTGCGGTTGTCATAGCCCGTCATGACGAAGTGCGTCCCGCCACCGTGACCGCTGTTGGAATGAGCGAACGACCGGACGAACGCCATCTTGTCCGCCACCGTCGCCAGCTTCGTGAACGATCCTCCCAGAGAGACACCCGGCACGTTGGTCGAGGTCTCGCCCGTCACGCTGCGGTACTCGACCGGAGCGGAGAGCTTCGGGTCGAACGTCTCGACATGAGTCGGTCCTCCACCCAGCCAGAGCCACACGACTGACGTGTCTGACACCGCCCGGCCACTCTCCGCCGCCGCCGCCCGCTCAGCCAAGAGATTCGCCAGCGACAAGCCTCCCATTCCCAAGGCACCGGCTCGAAGAAAGTCTCGGCGACTGGTTCCATCACACACGCGATGGCTGAGATCAGCAGAAAAAGTCAGCATCGAAACGACTCCTTGGCAGGGAACATTTGGGGGAAACCTCAAACGACTCGAAGCGAACGCTCCAACATGCTGGCAAACGATGCTCGATGTGCCCAGCCTATTCTCAACAGTTTTTGCCTTGGTAACAAAAAGTCCCAGGCTGCGGTGATTTGGTTTTGTACTCGTCGCTTGCGAAGGTGATGATGTCGTTTGTGCAGCAGGCAACCCGCTTGCAGTTGAGCAGCCGGCCGCTAACATGCTCGCGTTGCTCGGCTCCTTTCAGCAGGTCGGGCGACACAGAGAAGGGGGCGACCGGATTCGACTGGATCGCTGCAGGTATGGGTGGCGTGTCGTGGTTGATCAGCAGGCCACGTAAAAAGCCGATCAAAAAACAACTGCCAATCGGCCGTTGACCTTGGCTGCCTAGTGCAGCCGTGACTGAGGAATCC
>JAYVDI010000292.1:0-3728 GCA_043749505.1 Schlesneria sp.
GGCTAGGGTGAGGGGGCCGAACGGCGAGGACGCATCCATCTCAAATCAGCCCGGCCCATCCGCAAGTTCTCTCGCAATCGGAGACTCTCAGCCATCGAAAGCCCCCCTCACCCTAACCCTCTCTCCCGAAGTCGGGGGCGAGGGGACAAGACAGGACACCGAACTCCGAATCCCAAATTGGTCGATCAAGCGGCTGCACCGCGCGATCCTCACCTCAGCCGTCTATCGCCAGTCATCTGCTGACAACCCCGCCGCGAAGAGCATTGATTCCGAGAACCGTCTGCTATGGAAGATACCTCGCCAGCGATTGGACTTCGAGGCGATGCGAGATTCATTGCTGGCGGTCTCCGGCCAGTTGGACACGTCGCTGGGAGGCCGTCCGTTCGAGAATCAAATGGACGTGAAGAGCAACCGCCGCACGATCTATGGACTGGTGAACCGCAACGATCTGCCAGGCGTCTTCCGCGCGTTCGACTTCGCCGACACCGAGGCCAGCGCGGCCGAGCGACCTCAAACCACGGTCCCCCAACAGGCTCTGTTCGCACTCAACGCCCCATTCGTCCAGGAACAGGCCCGCCAAACGGCGGCCTTCGCGTGGGGAGGAGCCAACGACGACCCGACTCGCCTCGCCTTGCTCTACCACCGTGTCCTGTCCCGCGAACCAACATCTGAAGAACGCGAACTCGCACTGCGATTCCTGCGCGAAGCCCTGACAACACCAACCGAGAAGCTGTCACCTTGGGACCGACTGGCTCAAGTGCTATTGCTGACGAACGAGTTTTTGTTTGTTGACTGATTGTCTTGTCCCCTCGCCCCGGCCTTGCGGGAAGAGGGTTAGGGGGCTTCCGTTTCGTTCGAGTTACCGACGAGGTTTGCGATGTCACTGAAACAACTGCAACAGATGTTGGCCCTTCCCTCAACACGGCGCGAGTTCCTATCACGATCTGGTACTGGACTGGGATCGCTCGGGCTGGCGAGTCTCTTTGCCGGGGGAAGCCATTCTGGTGGCGTGGCTCAAGCGGCGGCGGCCGGTACGTCGCCGATGGTCGCTCACGCCCCGCAGTTCGCGGGGAAGGCGAAGCACGTCATTCACATCTTCCTGAACGGCGGGCCGTCGCACGTCGATACGTTCGACCCGAAGCCGTCGCTGACGAAGTACAACGGACAGGCGCTGCCGACGACGAACCTGCCAACCGAGCGCAAGACAGGGGCCGCGCTGGGGTCTCCGTACAAGTTCGCAAAGTGCGGCGAAAGCGGCATCGAGGTGAGCGAACTCTTCCAGCACACGGCCAAGCACATCGACGACATCTGTGTGATTCGGTCGATGTACGCGGAGGTGCCCAACCACGAACCGTCGCTGATGCTGATGAACTGTGGCGACGGGCGACTCGTGCGGCCGAGTTTTGGGTCGTGGGTCACATACGGACTGGGGACTGAAAACCAGAACCTGCCCGGTTTCATCGCGATGTGCCCGAACGGCCTGCCGATCACGGGGACACAGAACTGGCGAGCGGCCTTCCTGCCAGGTGTCTTTCAGGGAACGCACATCGACACCAAGCACACTCAGATCGAACGGCTGATCGAGAACATTCGCAACGACCAGATCGGACGAGGCGAACAACGACGGCAGCTCAATCTGTTGCAGGAACTCAATCGCCGACATGCCGACCAGCGCGCGAACGAGGCCCCGCTCGAAGCCCGCATCCATTCGTTCGAGCTGGCCTACCGAATGCAGATGGAGGCGACTGACGCCTTCGACATTCAGCAGGAACCGAAACACGTCCTCGAAGCCTACGGATCGAGTGTCCAGGCGCGGCAACTTCTGATTGCGAGACGCCTCATCGAGCGAGGCGTGCGGTTCGTGCAGCTTTGGCACGGCGAAGGGCAGCCGTGGGACAACCACGATGACCTCGAAGTCAATCACCGCCGCCTGGCGGGTGAGTGCGACAAGGCCATCGGCGCACTGCTCGGCGACTTGAAGGAGCGCGGACTTCTCGATGAGACGCTCGTGTTGTGGGGCGGTGAGTTCGGTCGCACACCAACCGTCGAACTCCCCACACCGGGATCGAACGCGGGGAAGATCAACGGACGCGATCACAATCATCACGGCTTCACCTGCTGGCTGGCGGGTGGCGGCGTGAAGGGAGGCCAAGTCCACGGAGCGACCGACGAATTCGGGTTCGCCGCCGTCGAGGACAAGGTCGCCGTCCATGATCTCCACGCCACAATGCTCCACCTCCTCGGCTTCGACCACGAAAAGCTGACGTACCGCTACGCTGGCCGCGACTTCCGCCTCACCGATGTGCATGGCCGCGTCGTGAAGGAACTGCTCACTTGAGCCGATGACTGGCCAGTCTGATTGCACCGATTGAAGCCAAGACAGGAACTAAGACGATTGTGCTGAGTGAACGGATCACGCAAGTAAGCGAATGATTTCAGCCTAAAACTTCGCCTAGACGACAGAGTTCATCGACGCTTCGACTGATCTTCATAGTTACTCTGGATCTGCATCAGCCTGGACGTAGTGTGAAGGTCACCCTAGGATTTTCCCGCTCAAGAGTTGTCACTCACACGAACTTGGGCCGGCGCTCGGAAAATTTCTGCCGCATTGAACGACTGGAGATTCCTTAACCTAGCGGGGCCACTGCTGGGATGGGTTCGGCGAGTTCACCCTGCCGATTGTCTTTCCCACCGTAACAGTGCCTGCCACCGGGCATCCCGCCAAAAATGTGAGGTCTCTCATGCGCAGCGAGCATCAACGAATCGGAGGAGCATTGGACGTGCTGACGCGCGGCATCTTCCCGTTCTTTGAGCGCGAGTTGCTGGCGGTCTATGGTTCCAAATGGGAAGAGGTCGCAAGAGCCAGTTTTCGAGGCCAATCTCCCAACGCAGCGCAAAACAACCTGTGGGACGCGCACGCCATCCTCACCGTCATGTGGGAGCAGTGGAACGCGGTATTCCGGTACAGGATGGGAATGCCCGAACGGAGCCTCGTCAGCGAGCTGCGGGACTTCCGAAATCGCTGGGCACACCAAGCCGCGTTTACGGAAGACGACAGTTACCGAGTACTCGACAGCGCCCAGCGTCTGCTGCTGGCGGCCGGGGCAGTCGAGGAGGTTGAGGAGATTGAAGATCGCAAGATCGAAGTACTCCGTAACAAACTCGGACGCCGCGTGAACGAGGAGCAGGCGCGGGTCCGGTTCAACCGCGCCCGGCTCACCGACGTGGCGCTGTATGTCATCTGCTGTATTGCGATCATCTTGACGACGTTTCTGATGTTCGGCGCGACGCACTTGGCGCCGGTCTTGCTCACCACCGCCTTCACAGCATTCGCGTTTGGCTTTTTCATCTACCAGCGGATGACGGCAACGACACCGGTTTACGGCGTCCATGAATGCCCTAAGTGCAGCAAGGTCATCTACAGCGAAGTCTGCCCCTATTGCGACCCGCCTTCGCGATCATCTTCGATCATCAAGGGCAGTTCCTCACTGAAGTTTCCGCCGTTCCGCGATATGCCAACGGAAGTGAAACAGTGAACACCTTGTGACGCGCCACTCGTTCACGAGCGGTTCCAAGGAACGGTTGAGACCGCATCGGCATCAAACAACATCGAAGTCTTCGATTCACAATAGGGCATTTTCGTGGTTAGTTTGCAGTGTATCCGGCGTGGCGGAGATAGTTGCGGCATTCGTCGGGGAGGAATTCGGAGACGAGTTGGCCGATGCGGT
>JAYVDI010000293.1:0-3016 GCA_043749505.1 Schlesneria sp.
CGTCTTTCGCTCCGCGAAAGCACGCTCTTTCGCGGAGCGAAAGACGACATTGATGCGGACCATTCCACAAAGTCAGTGCCAGGGGGCTAACGCCGCCCCGCTCGGAAAGAGTTCCATCAACGGGCTGACGCCCAAAACCAATGACCGCGACGCGCGCCACGATGCCTCCCTGAGTCTAGGTCACGATTCGGACGGTCGAACCCGGCGTTGCCATTTTTCACCGGGGCGAGACCGCCGTGCGAACGGACTCGCCGTTACAATCGGCTCACTATGCCAGCCGTCACCCCAGAGCTTGTCTTTCATGGAACGCATTCGCCGTGGACGTTGCTCGCGCACCTCACCGCCGTCGGATTGACGCTGGTTCTGATTGTGTTGCTGTTGCGGTACGAACGGCGGCTGTTGTCGCGCACCGTCGGAAATTGGCTGCTCGGTTTGCGCGTCTCGGTCCTCGCGGTCGTGCTCATGACACTGCTGCAACCGGTGCTCAGTTGGACGCGGGATGAGTCTCGTTCCGGGCGGATTCTGATCGGCATTGATATCTCCGACAGCATGGCCACGACGGACGTTCATGCCATGCGCAGCGAGAAACTGCGCTGGGCGCGGGGCCTCGGAATGATCGGCAATGCGGCGGTTGATGCTCGTCTCGATCGATGGCAACGGGCGTTTGACGCGGGTCAGGAACCGGACTGGGTTGATCCCGCTGAAACCACTGACGAGCAACGCCGGGCGGCCCTGTCCACGACGCGGCGCGAGCATCTGTTCGGACTCTTTCGCGAACTGGATTCCCTGCCGCGGCGCGAGATCGCGCGGCGGCTGCTTGCGACTGTTCCGAAGCCGCTGCTCGAAGAACTCAAACATCTCGGCAAGCTCGAACTGTTTCTGTTCGCAGGGAAGTCTGAGTCCGTCGAACCGGCTCAGTTGGAGCAGGCGATCGCGTCGCCTTCAAAGAGCCTCCTCGCGCAGACATCAGACCTATCGCAAGCACTGCAACCGGGCGGCGGAGCGGGAGGCGTGCGCGGGCTGATCCTGTTCACTGACGGGCGCGATCATTCGGGGAAGAACCTCACGCCGCTCGCCGCCTCATTGAAGGCGGCCGAGACACCGATCTTCCCAATTCTGCTCGGCTCGACGTTCCGTCCGAAAGACCTCTCGATCGCGTCGCTCGAATACCCACAAGCCGTTTACAAGGGAGACCACCCGCAACTGAAAGCCGTGCTGAACACCGTCGGCTTCGAGGGGAAGACGCTCGTGGTCGAGTTGATTCGCGAGGATGACCCCGATGCCGCACCGCTCACCCGTTCGATCGTAGTGACGGGACCGAGCGTCAACGTGGAGTTTGAACTCGATGCGATCGACATCGGTCGCAAGTCGTACGTGCTGAAGACGCCGGTCCTCGAAGGAGAGACTCGCGACGATAACAACTCCCGTTCGTTCGCCTTCGCTGTCGTTGATGATCGCGCGAAAGTGCTACTCATCGAGGGAGACGCTCGCTGGGAGTTCCGTTACCTCGATGCCGCGCTCGCGCGCGACGAACGAGTTGATCTCAAGCGGGTTCTCTTTCAGCAACCGTATCTCGGCGTGCTGCCCGCCACGTTCTTTCCACGCCGCCTCGAACAGGTCATCGACCCCGCCGCGTTGCCTGCCGGTGTTGCTGCCGCGCCGGGAGAACCTTCGGCGTCGCCCTTCGCAAACCTCGACCTCATCATCCTCGGAGACATCCCGCCGGATCGAATGGACGATGTCACGTGGGAACGGCTGCGCGACTTCGTGACCGACGGCGGCACGCTGATTCTGGCCAGTGGCAAGCGTTGGTTGCCGCTGGCCTATCGCACGCCGGTACTCGACCAATTGCTGCCGGTGACGAACGTGAAGCCGCTCACCGTGACCGACCGCGCGGGGGAGACGGCTCCGCACTTGCGAGGTCTCCCGCTGCAATTGACCGGCGAGGGCGAGCAACAAGCGATGTTGCAGTTCGCGGGCGATGCGATTCAAAACCAGACCATCTGGGCGGGACTCCCCGGTCAGATGACGCTGCTCCTGGGACAGCCCAAGCCCGCCGCGACGGTTTGGACGACGGCCCTCCTTCCACCGGAACTTGCCGCACCGTTGGGACTCGAACGGAGACAGCCGGTGATCGTGCATCAGCATCTCGGCGCGGGCCAAGTCGTGTGGCTTGGGTTCGACGGAACATGGCGTTGGCGGCATCGCGTTGGTGACGAATATCACCATCGTTTCTGGGCACAGTTTGCACGGTGGGCCGCTACCAACAAAGTGACATCGGGCAACGAGTTCGTCCGATTTGGTCCCGAAAAAACTGATGTGGAACTCGGTCAGGATGCGCTTTTCCGAGCTAAGTGGATGGCCCCGTTCCTTCAGAAGTTTCCGAAGCTCAAGGCAACGGCGGAACTGTTCCGGGTTGGGGACAAGCACGACAAACCGTTCACCACGATCGACCTCACGCCGGCCACCGACCGGCCGTTGCAGTTCGAGGGCAAGGCCGTTTCGCTGCCAGCGGGTGAATACCGTGTGGCACTCAGCACCGAGAACGCGGACCTCGGCAAGAAGCCGGTCGAAACAACGCTCTACGTTCACGACCGTCCGAGTCTCGAACTGAGTGATCTCTCCGCCAACCGCGACCTCCTCATGCAAATCGCGGACACCAGCGGCGGCCGAGTCTTTCTGCCCGACGAACTGCACGAGTTGCCCAAACAATTCAAGACGTATGAAGCGACAACCTCACGCTACGAAGAGTTTCCCCTGTGGGACCGTTGGCCGTGGCTGGTCGTATTGTTCGGATTGCTCACCACCGAATGGGTCATCAGGAAACTGAATGGGCTGCCGTGAGGGACAGTAAGGGGTTGACCAAAAACAAAGTCGTCTTTCGCTCCGCGAAAGAACGCCCTTTCGCGGAGCGAAAGGCGACAAACGGCGGAGTGATTCATCGACAGCCGCTAAGGAACTGGGCCGGAATAACTTCCCGATTCGCGGTAACGTAGTCCGGACCCCTTGGTCCGGA
>JAYVDI010000294.1:0-4092 GCA_043749505.1 Schlesneria sp.
TTGAAGATTTGCCTAGAAAACACGGCAACTTATCTCTTGCAAATACCGCCGGTCTCCAATGTCGCTGTATTGCCAGTGAATTTAGATGCGGAGGCCCTGAACAGGTAGGCGGCTGCCATCTCAAATAATGTCGGGTGCAGCCGCTGCCCGCCGAACGTCGCCTGCGGTTGAGCAATCGCAGACTCAAGCAATCCGTTATCGCGAACACCGAGTCCGCCACCGTACCGTTCGATTTGGTCTACGTGGATGAGGAGAACCTCATCCTTGTCTAGGAAAAAAGGACTGAACGGTGACACGATTCACTCCGCCAATTTTTTCAGAACATTTCCGAATTCGCGATTCGTCTCCTCCAACGCCGCTTCAAATCGCTTCCGACGCGTGGTCGAGTTCACCGGAGTGATCGTGAGTACTTGTCCGTCGGTCGTGATCTCCAGCGGGGTTTCCGGTTCGATGTTCAATAGGTCCATCACCGGACGATCAATGACGACGGCCCAACTGTTTCCGTGCTTGGTCAACTGCTTAATCATGAACCCATCTCCCGACTCGTAAGTGAAACAATGTTGGCACAATGTATCACCAGCGGTGAAGGCTGTCACGGAAAACTTACTGCTTCAGCAGGCGACGGGTTTCGCGAGTCGGGCATCAACGCGCTGATGGCGATGATCTCGACCAGCAGCTTGCGGATGCTGAAGTTCTCTTGGACGAAGGTCTGTCGCAGTGAGTCCTTGGTCTGCGAACCATAGGCGCGGATCGGTTGCTTGATGAGGGCGTGAAAGAGTTGCTCGACGAAGGCGGCGTGAGTCTCCGGACTGTTGACCAGAAAGTTTGCTAAATCGCGCACACCGTTAAATTGGACAGTGTCACCGTGGCGCGTGCGATACGCACCCGATGCGACAATCGGTTTGCCAAGCTCTTCCTTTCGGAATCGACCGACAGCGTCAAAGTGCTCCAGCGTAAATCCGAGCGGGTTGATCATCGCGTGGCACGACTGACACGATTCCGGCTTCGTTTGCAGGGCGACGCGGTCTCGCGTGGTGAGATCGGGACGCAATTCAGCGGCCAGCGGCGTGACGGCTTCCGGTGGTGGACGCAGTGTTCGGCCAAGCACGCTGCGTGCGATGAAGACGCCACGATGAATGGGCGAACTGGTCGCCGTGTACGCGAAGCCGGCCATCAAGTACGGGTGCGAGAGGACTCCCGCCCGCTCCTTCGAGTCGAGCGGCACCGACTGAAACGGCGCGTCTTCGGGAAGATCGACTCCGTAAAACTTCGCCAGTCGCCCGTTCAATGAAAGTGAATCGGCGAGGAGTAACTGCCGAAAGTCGGCCGATTCGCTCGACAAGACTTCATCGAGAAACAGTTCGAGCGATGTGCGAAGGTCATTGGCGAGGATTGCATTAAATTCGGGAAATCGCTCGGTGTCCTTGGCCACATCGGGGACGTGATCGACCTTCAGCCAACGCAGCAGGAAGTCGGAGAGCTTCGATTTCGTGCGAGGATCGACCAGCATCCGCTCGGCGTGCGAGGCGACTTGTGCGCGAGTTGCCAGTTCTCCTTTGGCCGCTGCGTTGAGGAGCGGTTGGTCTGGCATTGAGTCCCACAAACCGAACGCGATGCGCGACGCCACGTCGTATGGGTTGTTGCTGCTATCAACCGAACCACCGACTTCGCGGTAAAGGAATCGCGGCGACTTGAAGACCAGCAGCACGACTCGTTTCACCGCGGCTTCGGGATCGGTCGCTTCTGCAAACTGACGATCAATGAAAAGCTGCCGCGTGTCGTCGTCGAGCGGCCGTCGAAACGCTCGCTCGGCGAAGCGGCGGCAGAAGTCCTGCAACCGACCGACTCGGTCTGCCGCGTCGCGTTTTGTACCGGACAGCTCATCAAGGTGGGCGACGACATACGTGGCGACTTCGATCGCCGCATCGGTTGTGGCTTGGTCCCATTCCTTCGAGATCGAAGTCGCCTTCTCCCAACCGAGGCTGCGGTCGTCGGGCGGGAACGGGGTGGAGACCACGCACCACTGCGACGGCTTGCTCGTCGAAAGACATCGTGCGGGGATGACCTCCGTCACGCGATGTGGCCGCTTCCATTCAAGGAAGACCGACGCGGGAGCGGGCGGTTTCTCCTTCGCCTTCTTGTCATCGACTCCCTGCTTCGCCTTCGAGAATTCCAGCCGCAACGCATACGTTCGGCCACCAATCAAGAAGATCGAACCGCGATGTTCGGTGTCGGTGCCGGACTTCACATAGGCATCGACGAGCGGTCGGTTGAGATCGTTGATCCAGAGCCGCGTCGCCTGGTTCGTGCGCACCTGAAACTCGTACTCGCCCGTGTCCGGTGCGAAGACGGCTCCTTCCCATTTGATCGAGAACTCGTGCGGCTCCAGCTTTTCGGTGTCGGGACTTTTGTCCTGGAAGTCGAACGCGACGACGGGATCGATCCGTTCAATGGCCCGATCTTTTCCGTTGGCCCGCCGCGATTTGAAATACTCGCCACGCAGGCCCGCTTCCTGATCGAGTCGCCCCGGACCGCGAAATGTTCCGATTAGGTCGGCCACGACGTTGCGGTACTGCCTCACCGTGAGGCGCGAGAGTTCGATGCGAGCGGGCTTGTTGCGAGCCTGCGCCGTCAGGGAGTAGAAGCTGTCGTGAATGAACTGCGAAACTAGACGCGCTTCCTCGCCAACACACGTCCCCGGCTTATCCTCGGGCATTGTCTTGCTGACGTACTCAGTCAACTCGCCGACGGATCGGTCTCCCACGAGAGGCTGCGGATACTTGTCGGTCGCTCCCTCACCCTTGGCTCCGTGACACGCCGCACATTTCTGCTTGTAGACCTGCTCACCCGCCAGCCCGTCGCTGGCTGAGACGACTCGCGCGAACAGCGCGATGCCGAACACGAAGGCCAGCAACACCGAAAAGCGTGGCCGAACATCCGCTTCAGAAAGCTTCGTGGTCTGCATGGGCGGTCTACCGAAAGCGGCTACTGTCGAAGAGGTCGGGCAGGAGGACTGGCGGGTGGAACGGTGTTCTATCTTACAGCCGATCAAATCGCCACGGACTGATTCTCGACATCTCAGAGAACAGGAGCGTGTCGCAAAGTGAGCGACGTGAAGTGGACTTTTGCCGGAAGCGTCAATCCAATGTGTTGCGACATGTCAAAAACACGCGGGACTTTCTTTGTGTTTATCAGCATGTTTCGCTCTTTTGCCAAAGGAACTTCGAGATGGCGTGCCGTGCGTGGTCGCGAGTCGCGTTGGGAACGGTTCTCGGCATGATGATGTTTCTGGAGTCTGAGGCTGGCGAACAGCCTGACACTGCGAAGCCCGTGGCTCCGGCTGCGAAGGAGTTGCGGGTGGGAACGCTGCGTGTGAACAGAGTCTTGTTTTTGGGGAACAGCATCACGCTGCATGGCCCTGCTCCGCAGATCGGTTGGACGGGGAATTGGGGGATGGCGGCGAGTGCCTTGGAGAAAGATTATGTCCATGTCCTGACATCGCAAATTGCGAAGGCGGCGGGCGGCAATCCGGAAGTAAAGGTCAAGAACATCGCCGACTTTGAACGCAATCTGGATGCGTACAACTTGGCCGAAAGCCTGAAGGACGAACTGGAGTTCAAAGCCGACCTGATCATCGTGGCGATCGGCGAGAACTCGGCGGCACTCACGACGGACGAAGCCAAACTCCGGTTCAGCACGTCGTTCGCCAAGCTGCTCACAGAGCTGAAGCGGTACGGCAACCCGATTCTGATCGTCCGCAGTTCGTTCTGGGCTGATACCGCCAAGGACGAACGCATGCAGCAAGCCTGTCAAAACGCGGGCGGAACATTCGTCGAGATCAGCAAGCTCGGCCGCGACGAAGCCAACTTCGCCCGGTCAGAGCGAAAGTTTGAACACGCGGGCGTCGCTGGCCATCCCGGCGACAAAGGAATGCAGGCGCTGGCCGATGAACTTTGGAAGGCCGTCCAAAAACGAGCGACCCCCGAACTGCAAAGGCAAGACTGACGCTTTCGACAAAAGTGGAAACGAGGTGAGCCGGGCGGCGTCATCCCATTGGCACTCACTTTGTCGTCTTTCGCGGAGCGAAAGACG
>JAYVDI010000295.1:0-102061 GCA_043749505.1 Schlesneria sp.
ATTTATTTTCCCCCCACGGCGGGGGGGGCGTCCCCCACGCCGTTAAACGAGGTTGCCTAGATTTCGACCGCGTGAGGTATAGAAAGGACGTTGACTGGCAGACTCACCGGTAATTTGAGAAAAATCTTCCGAGCCGACGGAAAAATGGGCGAACCTTTCCCGATGGTTCGATGTCTTTCGTGCATCGCGGAATCCCAGTGACTTCCGCCGCGAGCGTGGGGCGAAACCCACGCAGAACTCAGGATTGCGGATTTTTCTTCCGAAACACTGTTGTTTGACGAATGTTTCCCGACGACTGCGGCTCCCGCAGGAGGTACCCCGATGACAAATTCACAAGGCATGCAAAACTCGATGATCAACGCCAACACCAGCTTTACAGCCGGTCAGGTCGTGGATGCAGCGAATGCCCATCGGTCGTATCTCCCCGGAGTTGAACGCCACTGCGTATCCGACCGCGTCGTCTTGCATCCCAACCTCGGGGCTTCGTGTTCTCCGTTCCAGCCATCTTCCACGTTCCCGTTGGGCGATTCCGCTGACTCCAAACAGAGTCAGATGCGTCGCGAGACTCAGGGACGAGGTCGCAGGCTGGGCAGAGAAACTGAGGTCCTCAGTTCACGCTTCGGTAGTTGTTGGCGGTTGGATGCCAGCCATCAGCTACCGACTCCCGCGTGGGCCATGCTGGTGCTAAGTCGCTCGATTAGCGGCTGAGACCATCGTCAGGGATTGCTCTCTGTTCGAAGTTTGGTACCCGGCTTGATGGCGGATCGTGTCCGCGCGTTCGTTCGCGTTTGATGCTCTCGCTCTCCAGGCCCGCCTGCCCGACGTTCACTCCGAGTCTTGGATCGAGAAGTTCTGCTTTCGGGCAGCGCTTCTTGCCCAGCCGGTGATCGTCATTCTCAACTTCGCCGGATATTTCGCACGCCGCGTCACGATGACGCCCGCGAGCGCATTGGGAAACTTTCATGATGGATCACGGAGAATTTTTGCCGCTCGTTTTGCAGGCTCAGTCCGGTGATCGGGAGGCGTTCGGCCAGCTCGTTCAGACGTTTGAATCGACGGTGTTTTCCATCGGGATGAGGCGACTCCGTAATCAGGCCGAAGCGGCCGAGTTGACGCAGGACGTGTTCATTCAAGCTCTGCGGAAGTTGCCTCAGTTGCGAGAGGCCGAGCGGTTTCCCGGCTGGCTGCGTCGGATTGCCGTGCGGTTGTCGATCAACCGGGCCGTGCGGCGTCCGCGCGTGGCGACTCAGGATTCCGAAGTCCTCGGTACGATGAACTCCAATCGTCAGTCGCCACTCGACGATGCCATGCGTGGTGAACAAGCCGCTCAGTTACAAGGGGGATTGAAACGGTTGAGGGAGCTCGACCGAACGACGCTCGTTGCGTTCTATTTCGAGGGGCAGTCGTTGATCGAAATGAGCGATCGTTTCGACAGTCCCGTCGGCACCATCAAGCGGCGACTCCATACGGCTCGCATCCGGTTGCGGGACGAGCTGGCTCACTTGCAGCCGGTCTGAAACAGAAGCAAGGTGAGGAGCCAACAACGGCGCACCGCATTTCATTTCCGCCAACCCAGCCCGTCAGCCATTGCTGACGGGCTTTTTTATGAGCCACCCGCAGTTACGTGAGATCGAACTCGCGCAGTGGAAATTGGCTGACCGTCGTTTAACCGGGTGGGCGACGCCCCGCGCGTTGTGCGGCGAAACGGT
The DNA here is from genome assembly GCA_043749505.1 of Schlesneria sp. Lineage (GTDB taxonomy): Bacteria > Planctomycetota > Planctomycetia > Planctomycetales > Planctomycetaceae > Schlesneria. The sequence continues at coordinate 1,710 of JAYVDI010000295.1, forward strand.
TTTTCAACCCGGTTGACGCATGGGACATTTCCCACTCAGTGATACTTCGCACGGCCAGGAAGGAAATGATCGAGGCGAGGCGTGTGCCGTCAGGCCATGGGTTTTCGCGACGCGATCAAGAACCCGCAGCCTGATGGCATGCGGCTCGCCAAGCTCTCCTCTGGGGCCGCATGAGATATTGACGAGTTAATCCTGACTGTCGGGGTTACCGTTTGCCTGAAGCCCATTAATGCTTGACCAGTGGCTGGCACGTCAGTCTGGGAAGACGGGGAAAGGCCTTACAATTCGGTTTGGGTAGACCTTTCCGCAAAGTGCGACATTGCCGTGAAATCGCCTTTTGCCGGTCGTAGCGGTTGCCGATGACAATGGATGAATCGTTGTTGCACAGTCGTGGTCCGAGATCGCGACCGGAAGCGGTCACTTCCGCCGATAGCGGGTGGTGTCACGAATTTCGACGGAATCGAGCCAGCGATCGAACGAAAAGCGGGAGTCGCAATGCGAAGGGTGAGCGGAGGAATGTGGCTGTTGGGGATGACCAGCCTGGTCGTCTGCGGCTGCCTGCGCCATGCGGCGACTCCGCCTTCGGCTGTCGGTAAGATCGACACGTCTCACTATCAGCATCTCGCCAAACAGATCGAGTTCCCCGATCACGCCACTCCGAGCGACGACATGTTGGCAGCCACGCCCGCACCGTTGTCACTCGAAAGTCCCGAGACACTCGACTATCTGGAGTTGTCGCTCGAAGAGACCATGCACCTCGCGCTGGCGAACTCGCAGGTTCTGCGTGATCTCGGCGGAACGGTGCTGCGGGCACCCGATGGCACCCGATCAAAGGGTGATCCTTCCATCGTCGAATCCGATCCGCGGTTCGGGATCGAAGGCGCGCTCAGTGCGTTCGATGCGGCGTTCACGTCAAACTTTTCGTTCGAGAAAAATGATCGAGCGCTGAACAACGTCTTCTTCGGCGGTGGAACTCGACTGCTGCAACAGGACTTTGCAACGTGGCAGACACAGGTTGCGAAGACGGCGGCCACCGGAACGCAGTTCGCCTTCAAAAACTACACCCAATACGACTTCAACAATGCTCCCGGTAACTTCGTCCCGAGCGCCTTTACGACGTGGTACGACGTGGAGGGGCGGCATCCTCTGTTGCAGGGGAGCGGGACCAACTTCAATCGACTTGCCGGCCCGAATGCTCAACCGGGCGCGATCAATGGCGTGGTGATTGCCCGTATCAATTCGGACGTGGCCCTGGCCGACTTTGAGTTGGGTGTCCGCAACTTTGCCAGCGATGTCGAGAACACGTACTGGGATCTCTACTTTGCGTATCGCGACCTCGACGCAAAGGTCTCGGCCCGCAATGCCGCTCTCGATACGTGGCGACGGATTCACGCACTCTATGAACGGGGCCGTCGCGGTGGTGAGGCCGAGAAAGAAGCTCAGGCCCGCGAACAGTACTTCCGTTTTCAAGAAGACGCTCAGAACTCGCTGCACGGAAAACTGGTCGATGGAACCAGAACCAACAACGGCAGCACGGGCGGAACGTTTCGTGGAACGGGCGGTGTCTATGTCATTGAACGTCGCTTGCGGTTGCTGATTGGATTACCGATCAGTGACGGGCGGCTGATCCGCCCCAGCGAAGAGCCGATCAAAGCGAAGCTGGTTTTCGGCTGGGAGGCCAGCCTCGTCGAGGGTCTGACGCGCCGCGCGGAGCTGCGTCGCCAAAAATGGCAGATCAAGAAGCGCGAAGCGGAACTGGAAGCCAACAAGAACTTCCTCCGACCGAAACTCGATCTGACCGGCCGTTATCGCTGGCGAGGCTTTGGCCAGGACTTATTCCCGAATGAGGGGACCGGGCGATTCAACAACGCGACGACCGACTTGTTCTCGGGCAACTTCCAAGAATGGCAAGCCGGTGTCGAACTGTCGTTCCCGATCGGCTTCCGCCAAGCCTATGCGGCGATCCGTCACTCGGAACTGCAACTGGCGCGAGAGCGTGCCCTGCTGCACGAACAGGAACGATCGGTTGTATTCGACCTGAGCAACGCGATCTCGGAAGCCGAGCGGGCCTATGCGCTCGTCGAGACGAACATGAACCGCCGGATGGCCGCGACCGAGCAGGTGGCCGCAGTCCAAACCGCCTTCGACGCGGACAACGCCACGCTCGACTCCTTGCTTGATGGGCAGCGCCGATTGGCGGATTCGGATGTGGCCTACTATCGCTCGCTGGTCGAGTACCAGTTGGCGGTGAAGAACGTGCAGGTCGAGAAGGGAACATTGCTCGACTACAACGAAATCTTCCTGAACGAAGCGGCTTGGCCGACCAAGGCTTACCAAGACGCCGAGTTCCGGGAATCGACTCGCGGAGAGGCTAACCAATACGATCGTCCCAAGACGGACGCTCCACGGGTCAGCCAAGGCATCTATCCGCAGATGCTTCAACCGTCGGGCAGCTACGCTCCATAGGAACGCGGTCGCAATAACTTCCCGAAGAAGAAGTGAAGCAGGCGGCTGATCGGGAAATTGTTGCGACCTCGTTCCGTAGGAACTGGCCCGAAACAACTTCCCGATTCACGATGGCGTAGACCGGCCCCCTTGGTCCGGACGAAATCGTGAGTGGCCGTTCTGGACTGACTCGTCCGGACCACGGGAGCCGGACTACAAACTCGGGAAGTGATTTCGAGCCAGTTCCTGAGTTGCCTGTTTGCATCAGCCGAGTCTCAGCGGAGCATGCTGTACTTCTTCATTTTGTTGTAGAGCGTCACGCGGCTGATGCCCAATTCCTTTGCCGTCTTCGTGCGGCTGAAGCTGTTCTTGAAGAGCGTCTGCTCGATGATCTCCTTTTCACTGAGCGCGATCTGTCCGCTGAGTGTCTTGTCGGGCCGAGCGGGCTGGGGGGCGAGGCTCCCGTAGCCGAGTCCCAACTCCACCGACGGGTCGTTCGTGGGACCGGCCGTTCCGGAGAGGACGTGATGCGGGAGTTGTTCGGCTGAAAGGCGACCGTCGCGGCAGTAGATCACGGCGCGTTGGATGACGTGCTCCAACTCGCGGACGTTGCCCGGCCACGGGTAACTGATGAGTGAGTTGAACAGACTCGGGTCGATCTCCTCGACGCGGACGGCGTGCTTGATCGCGAACTGTCGAACGAACTTCCTCGCGAGCGGAACGATGTCTTGCTTGCGATGTCGCAGCGGCGGGATGACGAACTTCAGCATGTTCAAACGGTAGTAAAGATCCGGGCGGAAGCGGCCCTGTTCGACGAGCGGTTGCAGTTCGAGGTTGCTCGCGACGATCAGCCGTGCCTGACAGTGCTGTGTGTGGTTGGACCCGACCGGCTCGAACTCACCCGTCTCAATGACACGCAACAGTTTGACCTGCTGATCGGGGCCGAGCACGTCGATCTCGTCAAGCAGAATCGAACCGCGGCGTGCGGCGAGGAATTTCCCTTCTTTATCCGCATGAGAACTGGTGAACGCTCCTTTGACGTGGCCGAACAGTTCGCTCTCGATCAGATCGGATGGCAGCGCACCACAGGCGACGGGCAGGAACGGCTCGTGGCGGCGCGGGCTGACTTCGTGAATCAGTCGCGACAGAAATGTCTTGCCCGAACCGGTCTCGCCGATCAAGAGGATCGTCACGTCGTGGCGTGCGGCCACTTCCAGATCGGACAGCATCTGGTTGAGATGCGGTGAGTTCGTCTCGAACCGACGGCTGATTCCGGTCATCACTCCCAGCGACTTCTCATCGCCAAGATCGTTGGGGAGCAGTGTGGAGGGAGCGTGAGCGCGATGCACCGCCGGTTCCAGCGGTGCGACGACTTCGACCTCCTCCGGAAAGAGGGACCGAAACGCCTTGAGCAATGTCGCGCGGTCGAGGTGTCCGCGACAGAGCGTGATGTCGTGCATCGCCGCGTGACGAGCCAGTGGTTCGGGGCAATCTTCCGAGGTGACCATCGCCACCCGCAACTTCGGGAAGTGCTCTTGAACCGATTGGAGAATGCGGTTCTCCGCGTGACCGCCGCTCCCCATGCGGCGGAAGTCGGCGACGAGCGCCTGCATGTCGAGGTTCCGCCCGAGATCAACGAGATCATCGAACGAGTCACAGGCCCGGATGTCGGCCTTCCCTTGAAACAGTCCTGGCAACTCGGACGCCATCGACTGATCTCGACTCAGAACAACAATCACGGGCTTGGGCATGGTGAAGATTCCTGAACAGAGTGGCCGCCGGTGCGACTGATTCGGAACGGGGCGATCGTCAAGCAAATGCAACGATCCGTTGACCCTCTAAACAAATGGAGTGCCAACCTGCCAAGTTTCTGCGACGTGGGACGTTCACTCGGCGCAAACACTGCGGTTCAAGGACATTGACAGCGTTCATCGTCCTGTGCGGCCCTCTGAACGACGAGGCATTCCAACAACGCCGCCGCCTCGCCCACGTTGACCATTCGCCACACGTTGCCGGGTTGCGGCGCGACGACTACGATCGCTCGAACACCATTTTCAAAGGACAGACCATGCCCAAGTTCGCCGTCATTTTGCCTGCCGCGGGTAAGAGCAGTCGGTTTGCCGCTCAACAGTCGAATCTGCTCGTGGCCGAGCAGTCCCAAAAAAAAGTTTTCGTTGAGCTGAAGGGGCGACCGGTCTGGGTTCGCACGGCTGACGCGTTCGTCAATCGTGATGACGTGGTCCAGACGATACTGGTCGTGTCTCCCGAGGATCTCGAATGGTTCAAGGAAAAGTTTCGCCCGAACCTCGCGTTCATGGACATCGAAGTCGTGACGGGAGGAGCTGAGCGAGCCGACTCGGTATGCAACGCTCTGGCGCAAGTGAGAGCAGACGTGGACTTTGTGGCCATCCACGATGCGGCACGCCCACTGATCGTGAAGGCGTGGGTCGACCGCGTTTTCCGCGCGGCCGAACTGCACGGAGCCGCATTACTCGCGACTCCGGTGACCAGCACGCTCAAGCGAGTCGATCAGAGCGGCAGAATTGAAGAGACGGTCTCTCGCGCCAAACTTTGGGCCGCTCAAACGCCGCAGGTCTTTCGGAGGCAACTGTTGCTCGACGCCTACGCGCAACGCGGCACGTTGCAGCCGACGGACGAAGCACAGCTCATCGAACAGTTTGGCCACCCGGTCCACGTCGTCGAAGGCTCACCGCTGAACATCAAGCTCACGAATCATGACGACTTCCGCATGGCGGAGTTCCTGCTGGATGCTCTCCCCAAACCAAAGCTCCCCGGCTTCCTGCATCCGTTTGCCGACGAGCGGTTCGAGTAGTGACCTCACATGATCGTGAACAAGAAAGGCGAGCGGGACAGCGCGAGGTAGAGGTGCGCAGCAGGAGCTGTCTTACGATACCTTACCGAACGGTCTCTGCCGGTTGTTGGAAAAGAGGCGGCGCGGCGGACAGGCGTTTCACATCGGGATCCGGCGCGGGGGCCGGGGGGACGTGAGTTCCGACGGGAACGCTTACGGGAACGCAACTGGCTTGGCAGTGTTCGCAGAGAGTTTCAACGACCCATTTGTAGCTCGGAACGGTCTTCGTCACCGTTTTCTTCATGAGCTTTTGTTTGGTGTAGACCTTGGGACAGCCGCAAGGAACCCATTCGGTCCAGACGAATTTCTTCGGCTGCGAGCAGGGTGCCTTGGGGTCCGCAGACTCGTCACAGACTGTTTCGACGTGCTTGCAGCCGGGGCGACTCGGGCCGGGAACACAGAAGTCTTCCGCCTTGCAGCCCCAGCAGGTGACGGTGACTTTTTTCTGTTCGCAGACCAGTCGGCAGGTTTTTTGTATGGGTGCGTTGCGGCAGCCGCAGTGGGCGCAGCAGCACTCATCCGCCAAGCCGCAGTGTGAACCAACCGTCAGTGAGAGCATAAGGAGCAGCGTTGTCGAGAAGGGGATTAAATGAGTTCGCACGGTGGACTCCGTCGTTCAGAGAGGCTTGTTGTGGAGCGGCGCAATGGCGAGGCAATCCGGGCGATTGCCTACCAATTGAAATCGAACCGCGTGGCCAGCAGGTCGGAGTTGGTACTGCCAAAGGTCGTCTGGCCACTCGTCACCGGATGGATCCAATCCAACATGACTCGCACGCGATCCGACCAGTACCAGTTGCAGCCGACTGTCAGGTCGTTGTACTCGCCGCGATTGACGCCGTTGAGGTTCAAGTTGGACCAGCGGGCCTTGGCCTCCCACGCACCGAGACCGCTTCCGCCCGGCGTGGCGAATACATTCGTTGAGGGTACATTCCGTCCGAACTGAGCTCCATGCTGGCCGAATTTCTCGAAGATGCGATTCTCGCCGGTGAGGAAATAGCTCACGTGAGCGTAGCCGCCGCGCACCTGCTGCGCGTCGCCCACCAGCATGTTGACATTCGACAGGAACGCTTCCGATTGAAACGTGAACGGCCCCCAGACCACGGCCATTTCGAGGTTGCCGGTCGTGTACGAGTCGGCGCTCAGGACACCGCTGTCGATGATGCGCGGGCCTTCGTGAATCTGCGGCCGGGCACGAAAACGGACCCGATCATCCTGATCGTCCGTGTGGAGAATCCCCGCTCCCGTATGAACCAGATAGCGACCGTTCGACGGTTCATCGTAATACGGTAGCCAAGTCACGCGGCCGCTGAGTCGGTAGCCCTGCCGGTCGTCGATGCGTTCCTTGAGGCCCTCACTGATGCTGTCGAAGAAGGCACCGGTGGTCCACGTGATGCGTTGATCGGTTGAACAGTTGTAGAAAGCCACCCCAACTTCGCGGTCGGCGGTGAAGATCCCCTGCGACGGGATCGAGCGTTCCATGAAGACGTTGAATGTGTCGTTGGTCACCTGCTCGAGGCCGAACGGGACGAAGAAGTTGCCGATCCGCATGCGACCGAGCCACGGTAGCTCGTTGATGGAAAAGTAGGCGTCCTTCACGTCGGGAGACGTAACCGTTCCCGCCGGACTCTCGCCAACAGTCTCGGGCTCCAAACTCATTTGCAGTCGGAAGTCGTAGACGCCGTAACCAGTACCGTCGGCGGTAAGGCGCAAGCGGCGAAACTCGAAGTAATCCTGGGTTCCCGGCCCGGCAGCAGGCGTGATCGCGTGGTCGGGATTGATCCAGTTGACGTAGTCCATCTGAACGTGACCGCCAAGTTTGACGGTCCACTTGTCCGTGGACACATCCAGCCAGTTGTCGATCTTCCGAGCCTCCTCTTCCTTTTTCGCCCGTTCGTCAGCAGACCGTTTGGATTCGTTGGCCGTCCGCTTCTGCTCCGCTCGTTCGAGTTCGCCGAGACGGCGTCGGAGCGCCGCCAGTTCGGAGGCCGTGTCGAGCGACTCATGCAACTCGGCCGCTGGCAAGGCGTCGGTTGAGGTATTACCGATGTTCTCCAAGAACTGTTCAGCAACGGTTCCTGCTTGAAGCTCATCTTCTTGGGCTGAACCGACCGAACACAGCAAAGTTCCGATGAGAAACGAAGCGATACACGATCGGCCCGACCACAACGCGATTGTGGCTTTGATCAACCTATGTCGCAAAGAAAACACTAGCCCGTGCCTCCGTGCCGGAAGAGATTTGGCGAATACGAGAGAGCCACGGCAGGCACGCGACTTCAACGTTGGCCACTGGTCATGCCGGTCATGCCGGACATCCCGCCAGTGTGGAATTTATCGACCGTATCAATTGTTGCTCTTCAGTCTGCAACTGAGCGTCCGTTACAGTTTGACTCGCCGTAACACGGCAGGGGGGGCCGGCACCCGTATTTCCCCAATCGGCAAAGTCGAACCTACTCCGCGCGCGGCACAAGAAGCTCCGCGCGGAGGTCCGCCAACTCCGCCTCGTACCCACCCGAGAGGATCGGGAAGCGGCACCACGTTTTGGGGTCAAGGCTTTCGTCGTCCAAGTGGAACGAGGGCGCGAAGCGTTCTCGTTTCCATTGGTTACGGCACCAGAGTTGGAAGAACCGTTCGATCCACGTCACGAGCTGCGGTCGGTCGTACTGCGGGAAGTCGGCCGCCATCAGTTGCAGGATGTCTTTGGGATCGCGTTTGTCGCGGATGGCCGCGCGTTCAATGGCGTCGAGCAACTCGTAAGGCATCAGATCGTCTTCGTCCGTTTGTTTGGCCGTGGCGGGACGAAGCTCGGCCGTCGGTTGTTGTTCGTTGACGACAGTCAACTCGGGGGTCGGGCCGATCCCGTGCGGCCCATTCGTTTCGATCCAACGGAGCCAGCGACGAATGAACGCTTTGTCGATCCCCGCCAATGGCGAGATGCTGCCGCAAGTGTCGCCATCCATCGTCGCATAGCCGACGGCCACCTCCGACCGGTTACTCGTGGCGAGTAACAACGCACGACGCAGGTTGGCGAGCATCCATACGCTGGGGCCTCGCGTGCGAGCTTGAATGTTTTGCAACGCGATATCGTCCGTCTTCCAGTCGAGCGGGCGACCGATCGCGCGCGAGACCATCGCGATATAACCCTCGACCTGAGCATCAACATCGAATTCGAGAAACTCCGCCCCGACCGCTGCGGCCACCGTCTGCGCGGCATGAAGCGTGACCGGGCCGCTGTTGCGTGTCGATTGATAGACGCAGGTGAGTAGTTTCCGCACGAAGTCTTTCGCGGTCGGTTCCTGATTCAAAGCGGCGGACATCTTCTTCGAGGTCGTCGTCGCGGCAGTGACGGCAGCTTGGCTGTACTCCGCGATCTGACCGAGTCCGGGGATATAATCCAGCTTTCTCAAGAACGTCTCGCGGCCAATGTCGAGGATTGCGAACTCGACCAGCTTCGCCACGAGGACCACGATTCCCGATGAGTCCGCTCCGCCCGACAGCGACACGACAAAACCGAACGAATGGCTCTTGCGCAGATAGTCGAACAGCGCGAGTGACACCGCCCGCGTGAACTCTTCCTCCTTGAGGAACTCCGAGCGTTCCCACGTCTCGTGCGGCGGTACTGTTCGTTCGGGGGCGAGTTCCGGGTAATCGAAACCGCACTCGATGAAGTCTTGCACGTCGTTGAGGATCGTCGGACGAAAGCTCCCCGTGCGCGAACGGCTCAGGCGAATCGAGTCGATGTCCACGACGGCGGTCGTCACATGCGCGTCGGCGTACGAAAACCTCGGCCCCGTCGCGAGCAACTGGCCCGATGCGGCAATCATCGCGTCGCCGTCGTAGATCGCGCGGCCCGCTTCGTTCCCCACCAAGTTGGCATAGACGTAGGCCACGTTGAACGCGCGCGAGCCTTCCATCACGAACCGCTTCCGGACTTCGTGCTTTCCAAACGCGAAGTGACTCGCGCTGGGATTGAGAATCAGATCGACGCCACGCCGCGCGAGTGTTCCGCCCGGACGATCCGCGACCCACGCATCTTCGCAAATCTCAAAGCCGATGCGGATGTCGCCCACATCGAACATCAGGTCGCCGATCGGGTACTCGCGCCCGTCCCAGTGCAGTTCGGACCGGACACCTTCCGGCCACGCTTTGAACCAGCGCGGCTCGTAGTGAATCCCTTCACCCGCCAAGTTCTGCTTCCCGACGAACCCGATGACCCGACCATCGACGACCAGGCACGCCGTGTTGAACAGACTGCCATTGTGCAAGACAGGCATTCCGAACGACACGACCATGCCGCTCGTCAGCGGCAGCAGCGACAACAGTGAGTCCATTGCCCGCTGCTGCACGCCCGGCGCGTGAAAGGCGTCTTCGCACCCATAGCCCGTGATGCACAACTCGGGGAGGCAAAGGATCGATACGCGCGACTGCCGAGCACTCGCGATGGCCTCCGCAATCCGTTGCCTGTTGCCCTCCCAATCCAGCGGAGTCGTGTTCAACACGGCCGCGCCGATTCGTACCAGTCTCATGCGTGATTCCTTCAGGCCACTTGTCTCGTCAATCCGCTTGATGATGCCCGGCAACCAGTGTACTCGGGCGTTGGTGACACATACCCCGCGCGGTCATGGGTGAGATGTTTTTAGGCGAGCCGTATGCCGTCAGGCCACAGGTTTCTGGCGGTGCTCCAGATCCCGCAGCCTTGGGCATGCGGCTCGCCAAGATCACACTCTCAGTGGCGTGAGGTCTCGGTTTGTAACCTGCCCGCCACTTCGTTCCCACGATGGAAGCCTCTTTCACGGCCAGACCGCCGCATCCTCGCCGTCGAGTCGCAGCGTAAGACACTTCGCGCTGCCGCCGGCTTTGAGGAACTCACTCAGTTCGATCCCATGCGGAGTAAAGCCGTTCGCACGGAGATCGGCTTCGAGTTTCGGGCAACCGGCATTCAGGATCACGTCGCACCCGACCACAACGGCGTTGCAGGCGAACCGCGCCGCTTCTGTTTCATGGACTTCGATTAAGTGCGGAATCTGGGACAAGGCGTGTCGGGCATAGTCATCGAACGCCGACGGGTGCCAGATCGCCGTGTCAGAATCCAACGGGCAGAAGCATGTGTCGAGGTGATAGAAGTGGTCGTCGGTCAGTTGCAGCGGAATCACGCGGCAGCCCATTCGATCGCCGAGCCATTGCATCGCCGACGCATCGCTGCGTACGAGATACCCCGCGTAAAGCGTATCGCCGCAGAAGAGCGCGTCGCCCGCTCCCTCGAAGTTCAGACCCGCCGGAAGCAATTCGGTGCTAAGGCCCTGCGATTCAAACCATGCCGCGTCGAGGGGAGTCTCCCCCTGCCGAGCCTCGTGGCGAAACGATGCGAGAAAGACCGTGTCGCGCCAGACCAGACCCGCGTTGGCGGTGAACACCAAATCGGGCAGCCCCTGCGCGGCAGGCATCAAACGCACGTCCACTCCCAACTGAACGAGCAAATCGTGCTGAGCCTGCCATTGCTCGTGAGACTTGGCCAAGTCACTCGGAACACTGCGGCTCATCCACGGGTTGATCTCGTATTCGATCCCGTAGAAGTCGGGCGGGCACATCAGAATTGTTGGTCGAGTAAATGCAGGCATGGTTGATCTTCCGTCTTGACCCGACGACTCGTGACCGGAGATTTTTGACACACTCGCTGCTGCGATGAGGGACGAATGGCAATCATTTTGTTACGATCCGGCCGGAGTCCTGGATCGGGCCACGATCGCGGCTACGAGGTCGGTGATCTCCATGACAATCCCAATCCATTTGTCAAAAGCGAGCCACCACGATGAGTAACGCCGGGCCGTTGGTTGTGTTGAAGGATGGCGATGTGACCGTCGTCGTATTTGGTTTTGAACAACGACAATTAGATGAATCTGGACTGGAACGGATCGGTCGCCAATTGATCGAAGTGGCCGAGGCCGCTGAACCACCGCTGATCGTACTCGACATGGCCGTCACGGAGTTCTTCGGGTCGTCGTTCATCGAGTCGCTCTTCCGTGTTTGGAAGAAACTGAACCCCAAACCCGGTGCCAAATTCGCCATCAGTGGTCTTCAACCTTATTGCAAAGAGGTGCTCGAAGTCACACACCTCGACCGGCTCTGGCCGCTTCCCGCCAACCGCGCTGCCGCCGTCGCCTTATTGAGCGAAAAGTAGCGATCCACTGAATTCGCCGTAGCACAGGCACCCTTGCCCGTCGATCTCGGCTTAGGAACGGGGCCGCCATCACTTCCGGACACCCGTAGTCCGGACTACTTCACCGCTTCACTCGCTCGCGCCAGACCGCCACCTGTTCAGCGACAGCCGCCCGGCCTCCGCTGCCAAAGCTAGTCAGCCGAGCGACGACGTTCTGCACACCGAGTGACTGCGAGACATCCGCCTCAATTTTGTCACACGCCCGTTGCAGTTCTTCCAACGGCAAATCGACGAGCTTGCAGCGCTGAGACTCGCACAACCGGACAAGCTTGCCGACGACTTCATGGCCGGTGCGCATCGGCACTCCCTTGCCAATCAGGTACTCCATGAGAGTTGTCGCGTCGAGGAACCCTTCTTCGAGCCGCGCTTCGATCGTCTCCACTTGCAGCTTCGCATGGCGGGCGATGCTCGGCGCGAGTTCCAAGCATGCCTGAACGGTGTCGAGAGCATCGAAGAACGCGAGCTTGTCCTCTTGCAGGTCGCGGTTGTAAGCGAGCGGCAGCCCCTTCAGCAGCGTGAGGATTTGCTGAACGTCGGCGATCACGCGGGCCGATTTCCCGCGAATCAACTCCAGCACGTCCGGGTTCCGCTTCTGAGGCATGATTGACGAACCGGTCGTGTACGCATCGGGGAGCTTGAGAAACCCGAACTCCGTCGTACACCACAGAATCCATTCCTCGGCCCAGCCCGACAGATGGACCGCGATCAGCGAGAGATCAAAGATCGCTTCGGCCAAAAAATCGCGGTCGCTCGAAACGTCGAGACTGTTCGCAGCGACATCGGCGAACCCGAGCAGTCGCGCGGTCGCCTGTCGATCAATCGGCAAACTCGTCCCCGCGAGAGCCGCCGCGCCGAGCGGCAACACGTTGACCCGCTTCAGACAATCGGTCAGACGTTCTCGGTCGCGCTGGAACTTCTCGCAGTAGGCCAGCCAGTAGTGAGCGGCCATCACGGGCTGAGCACGCTGCATGTGCGTGAAGCCGGGCAGCACGACATTGGCGTCGGTCTCACACCGATCGACGAAGGCCCGCTGGAGTTCGACCAGCAGCCCGTCGAGCATCGTCAGCCCATCGCGCACGTACAACTTGAGGTCCGTCGCCACCTGATCGTTCCGGCTGCGCGCGGTGTGCAGCTTGCGTCCTACGTCACCGATACGGGCGATCAGGGCCGACTCGATGTGCATGTGAATGTCTTCGAGTTCCGTCTTCCACGGCATCTCGCCTCGCGCGATCTGTTGGCCGATGTCGTCGAGTGTTTCGACAATCTGACGGCACTCGTCAGAGGTGAGCAGCCCGACTCCGGTCAGCATCCGCGCGTGAGCCTGCGATCCCCTAATATCAACCGCTGCGAGACGATTGTCGAAGCTGATCGATTCTGTGAACTTCTCGACGCGAGCATCCGTCCGCTCGTCAAACGCACCACCCCAAGCTTTGCCAGACACGAGTCATTTCTCCCAAAACAAGACACCGGTCACACCTCTCAGTCGAACTTGTACTGCATGGCGTCCATTTGTTCTTGGTTCGTTCGCACAAGTTCATTCCACATTCACAACGGCTTTGATGACTCCCGTCTCGGGCTTCAGCCATGACGGGAAGACATCGGGCACGTCGTCGAAGGCTGCGTGATGCGTGATCCACGGGCGCGTGTCGATTTTGCCGTCTTCAATCAGACTGATGATGCGGGTGAAGTCGCGAGTCAACGCGTTGCGGCTGGCCAACAAAGTCAGTTCTCGACGGTGCATGATCGGTGCGTGAGGGAACTCGATGTTCTGTTGCGTGATCCCGACGAAGACGACTCGAGCGGCGAACGCCGCGAATTCCAAGGTGCGGGCCATCGACTTGTTGCTGCCGGTCGCATCGATCACGACATCGGCAAGCTGCCCGCTCGTGAGATTGGCGAGCGACTTCACGTCGGACTCATCGCCGCGCACCGGCAATGTGTCGGGAACACCCATCTTTTCACGCACGAACGCCAGTCGGCTTTCGCTGATATCCATGACGATCGTTCGCGCACCGGACAGCTTGACGAACTCCAACGCCGACAAGCCAATCGGCCCCGCGCCGATGATGAGTACGTTCTCGCCCGCTTTCGACGCAGCTCGATCGACTGCGTGACAACCGATGGCCAGCGTTTCAACCAGAGCACACTGATCCGGAGTCAGCTTGTTGGCGAGATGCAGTTTTCGAGCGGGAAGAATGATTCGCTCAGTCAGCCCGCCGTCGCACATCACGCCGAGCGTCTTGTGCTGCTCACAACAGTTCGTAAACCCGCGTCGGCATGAGTAGCACTGCTGGCAATTGAGATACGGCTCGACCGAGCAGCGATCACCCGGTTTCACGTTCGTCACACCGTCACCGACCGCGAGCACTTCCACGCCCAGTTCGTGGCCCGGGATGCGTGGATAGGAAAAGAACGGCATCTTCCCGAGATAGCCGCCCAAGTCCGTACCGCAGATGCCGACACGCTGCACTCGCACGAGTACTTCTCCGGCTGCGGGAGCGTGCGGCTCAGCGATCTCGATCCGTTTCCAACTGAGAGGCTTCTCAAGTTGTAGAGCTTTCATGAAGTTCTTTCTTTTGTAGCTCAGGTGTGCAGTCGCAAATTGGTGGTAGCCCTGTCGCTCCGCGACAGGGAGCGAGATCGTAGGCAGGTGTATTGCGTTGGGTTGAGGTGATTCGACGGATCGACGCTCTTGGTTCATTGCGCCTCCTGTCGCGGAGCGACAGGGCTACCTTCTCTAAACCTCTGCTTCACAGTGTTTTTTGGGGGCCACCAATTGACGACTACACCCCCCAAGTTCGGTTTCAGTCGTGAGCCACACACCAACGTCGGAGCATTCGCTCATAGAGGTCCGTCCCGGCAGCGAGTTGTTCGAGCGAGATCCACTCGTCGTCCGTGTGAGCCTGCTGGATGCTGCCGGGACCGAGAACAAGAATTTGTTTGAGGTCCGTGAAGCAGACGCCGTCGGTGCCATAGCCGACGGTGTGCGCGGTGTCCCGTCCTGCGAGCCGAAGTGTGTCGCGAACGAACTCACACGACGGATTGCCGGAGAGCGGCAACCCGCGACATTCCCATTCAAACCGGAGACCGCAGCGTCGGGCGGCCGCTTCCGCGCGATGGACCAGCGCATCGCCGTCCATGCCCGGCATGGGGCGGAAGTAGACCGTGCAGACGCTCTGCGGAGCCGTGATGTTCACCGCGCGGTTGTGATCGTTGATGCCAATGTTCCAACTGATCCACGGCGGATCGAATTCGTCGTTCAGCCACACGCGCGATGTCAGGGTCTCATCGTGGATCGCTTTCATTTCGGCGAGAAACGGGATCATCGCGAGGTTCGCATTCACGCCGTCGCGCGTGCTGGAATGAGCCGCCTTGCCGGTCGCCGTCGCACGAAAACCGTAGATCCCCTTGTGAGCGTAGACGACCTGCAATTCCGTCGGCTCACCGATGATGGCGCGGCTCTGTCCGGCGACCATCTCCGCGTAGAAGGCGGACGATTCGGCGACCCGCTTCGCGCCATGAAAGCCGACTTCTTCATCGGCCGTGCAGACGACATAGATTGGCTCGCGCAGAGTTGCGTGACGCAGGCGACTCACCGCGGCCAGCATCGCTGCGATCGAACCTTTCATGTCGCAACTGCCGCGTCCGTAGAGACGGTTGTTGCGAACGGTTGGCTCGAACGGCCCGTGAGCTGGGAACGCCCCGTCACTCGTGACGGACCATGTGTCGGCGGGAACAACATCCGTGTGTGAGAAGTACGCCACGCCGCCGGTTCCCGGTCCCTTGCGTCCGATGACATTGACCTTCGGCACACCGAACGGGTCGAGGAATTCCTGCCGCTCAATTTGAAAGTCGAGCGAACGGAGATGGCTCTCGACGAGATCGCTTACCGGCACGTTGGAGTTCACGCTGACAGATGGCACGGCGGCGAGCGAATGTGCGTAATGCAGGGCATCGAATTCGAGTGGATCAATCACGGACAGGTCGCCTCCAACGGTTGAGAGAGCAAAGCACGGTTGAGTTGCGCGGTGCCTGAAGTGCATGTGGTTAAGGCGGAATCGTTTGTAACTCATGCGGCCTGAGAAGAGAGATCGGCGAGCCGCATGCCGTAAGGCTGCGGGTTCTTGATCGCGTCACAGGAAACCCGTGGCCACACGGCACACGGCTCGCCAAGAATATCTCACTCACGGCCGTGCGTTGTATAGTCCGCTTGAACGGCCATGATCGACGACCAAAGTCCGACACACGTTTGAGCGAGGTGCAGAAAGCCGCATGTCCAAGTCATTTACCGACGAAGAATTGATGGCCTATGCGGATGAGCGGCTTCCCGTGGCACGGGCTAGTGAATTGGAACGACTGCTGCGAGGATCGGTAGACCTTGTGCAACGGCTGGCGGAAGTGGTGCAGTCGCGAGAGAGCATCGAGCCATCTTTGGGAGCGATGTGGCGGCGCGGGCGTTGGAGTTGTCCGCCGCGCGCGGTTTGGTCGGCCTTCGTGGACGGGAGGCTCGGCGACGGATTGTCACAGCACCTGCGCTTTCACGTCGAGGTGATCGGTTGCCGCGTCTGTGCCGCCAATCTCACGGACCTGCAACAGTCCGGCATTCACGCCGATTCCGAGGGGCGTGTCCGCAAGATTTTTCAGTCGTCAGCCGGACGATTGGCTGCGCCGCCAACTCCCGCCACTGAGTAAGGAAGTTTCGCTTCCCGTCGCTGTAACACGAGCAGAAGAATTCCCAAGACCGAGCAGCATGGGCCTTCCTTCTGTTGCCGTCCACCAGCCCGGCATTCCTTCAGCGAAGTCGATCGCGATGAGAGCCAAACCGTGAACGATCATCGCACACGCCAACAGCGTGATGAGCCGCGAGTACCGACTGACATCGCTCGCGACGAACCACAACAACAGTCCGTACAGCCCACACCATACCGACGTGCAGCGAGCCAAATAACCGGTGATCGGCTCTTGCGGAAAGGCACCCAGACCAAGCCCTTCGTGGCTGAGGGCGATCCAAGATCGAGGAGCGGTGGCCGCCGCGAATGCACAGAGATCAAGCAGCCCCAGCAATCGCAGCGCGACCACCAGCGAGTTCCTGTGCGACATCTCGTTCGTTGTCTCCGTCATTCGCATGTGACTCCCACCAGTCGGTGAATGGCCTGCCATTCCGCTGCGGTGACAGGCTGAATGGAAAGCCGCATCCCTCGCTTGAGAACTAGCATCTTCGCCGTGACGGTGTCGGCGGCGAGTTGCTCGCGCGAGATTGGTTCGGCAAACCGGGCGAGCAGTTTGACATCGACCATGATCCAGCGCGGCGTTTCCGACTTTGACTTTGGATCGAAGTATTTGCTGCTGGGATCGAACGCCGTGGAATCGGGATAGCCGGCGCGAACGACCTCCATCGTGCCGAAAATGCCGAGCGGTTCCTCGCGGCTGTGATAGAACAGAACGCGATCACCAACGCGCACGTCGTCACGCAAAAAGTTCCTCGCCTGATAGTTTCTCACGCCGTCCCAAGGGGCTGTCTGGCGAGGGGATCTGGCCAAGTGTTCGATCCCAAACGCAGACGGCTCGGACTTGAAGAGCCAGTAGCGACGAGGGCTTTCAGGCGTAGAACTCTTCACGGATTTCTTCATTGCGGATCGGCTCCTACTGCGAACTGTCGAACGAGGTGAATCCACCCGGCGACAATCCGAGCGTGACTCATGGGCCTCCGCCCAATGGCATTCACTTTGTGGAATGGACCGCATCAGTGTCGCCTTTCGCTCCGCGAAAGTGCGTCCATTCGCGGAGCGAAAGGCGACATTCAGGCCCTGCGTTTTACAACGTGAGTGCTAGGGGGCTAACGCCGCCCCGCACCGAAAGTCATTCGAGTGGACCATTGCTCACGTTCACTTTCGCTTGGGTAGTGGGTTGAGGCGTCTCAGGTCGAGGGCGTCAAGCGGATTGAATCGCGCGGGTTTGACGGGGGACTCGCTCGGCGGCGGTGTGTCGGCCACTTCGTTCGACGGCGCGAAGGTTGTAATCTGAAGATCGTCGATCGCCAGTTCACCCAGTCCGTGCAGCGCGATCGTGACCGTCAGCTCTTGGCTCTCAGGGACGGCGCGAAGAAGTTCGAGTCGCTGCCATTCGCGAGACGGTTTGATTTTCCAAGCCCCTGTTTTTCCGAGCAGGCTCTCGTGCAGAGTCGCTCCGTCGAGACTCCCGCTGACAGGCTGAGGCAACTTCACCCAGCCGCTGATTCGCACAACCTGCCCCGCATGAACCGAAATCGGCGGTGAGACGACTGTCACGGGAACCTTGCTCAGCAATGTTGGCGGCGGTTCATTGCGGGCGGCGGCTGAATCGACTCGCGCCACCAGTCGCAGGCTGTACTGACCTTGTTTTGGAGACGGATGGAGTTCGGCGACCGATTGCACGCCGGAAATCTCGCGTTGTTCATGACGCCAGCCCGAGGCGATCATCGTGTCGTAGTCTTCAAAGTCGCCGGACGGAAGTTTGTTCTCCGTGTTGCCTCCATGCAGCGACTGACCTCGCTGCGATGACTGCCCACGCATCAGTCGCCAGTGCGCGGGGAGGGTTTGAAACGTGAGTGCATACGGGCTGGCCACGGGTGACGGCATCGACTTCACCGCGTGGTCCCAATGCGCCCGCTGCAACATCCGCGTCAGTTGCATTGCGAGTGACGACTGCTGCCGCGCCGACTGAAACTGTTGCTGTCTCAACGCGGAAGCAGCCTGTTCCGAATGTTGCTGGGCTTCAGTCAAGAGTCGCTTCGCGGCGGGCAAGCCCGCTCCCAGTTGTTGAAGTTGCTGATCGACCTGCCGGGTCCGCGCGAGTTTCAGTTGGCACAGTTCGACGCACGCGGCGGCACTCTTGTCTTGTATGGCCGCGACGCGCTGGTTGAACTGTTCGACGACATTTTGATCCGAGGTAATCAGGATCGCCGCCGTCTGGTCGAAGCGCGGCAGCACGATCTTGATGCCTCCCGCCACGGTCTCGCGCGTCAGATACTGCAACCGGCCGGTCGTCGTGATCTCCCACGCGGAAGCGGTCTCACCACCACCCGGCACGATGAACGTCGCGTTGTTCGCAGTCATCTGTCCGGGAACGTACTGCGCGCGGTCTTCGAGCCACATCGGCAAGAGCAGGGCACCGTATTCGGATCGGATCAGGGCGGCGGTCAGTTCCTTTGTACGCTGCTTGTCGAGTGCCGTTGACTCGGTTTTCTTCGGGGAGGCCGACCCGCCGAAGAGTCCCTTCGAGGGTGTTGGCGGCGGCTCTGAAATACGTGCCTCGCTGCCTGTATCAACCGTGAACGGGATCATCTGCACGGACGTTCCCGTGGCCAGCCAAGGTTCGAGTAGTCCCAACTCCAAGTTGAGCTGCGTCAGTGTCAACAAGCGTTCTCGCGCCGCAGCTCCTTCGCCATCAAGTGGCGTCGTCGTCCAAAAGCCCACGCCGCGACATCCGACTGACAACGCAGCATAAACTTGGGCGCGAACCTGCTCCGGCTCCAACTGCGGCATCGTTCCCGCGAGCGACGCGAGGCTCATCAATTCGGCTGTCGGTTCCGTTTGAATCCACGTCCAACACAACGCACCAGGCCACGCGCGGTCTCGCTTCTGCGCGAGCGACTCGCGGTAGTCGAGCAACGAGGTCTCACTGTTCATCGTGTGGCGGCTGATCCCGAGCAGATCGAGATGCCGCGAGCAGAGCCGTTCGTCGTCGGCCACATCGGCGGCGAGCGGACGTTTGAAGGCGCGATCAGCGTCGCGCACCTGATTCGTCCAACTTTGCAGTCGCGGTCGATCATTGGCTGTCAGTCGTGCTCCCATCATCCAAAACAGCACCGAGGCACTTTGCGAATTGAATGGCAACAAGCTGGCATCTTCAGATTCGAGCGGCTCACCGGCAGAGTCCTTCGCGAAGGGCGGCGTCGCGGTGATCCAGAGTCCCTGACGGCGCAGAGGCATCGTGACGGAGGTCTCCTCCGCATCGGGAACCCATGCCACGTTGAAGCCCGCCGCAGCGAGAATGTCCGGACGCTCGGCTTGATACCGCGCCATGCGGGGAAGAAACGGTCGTCCTTCGACACGCAGTCGATGCAGCCGAAACTCAACGGGAACGCTGGTCGCTTTTCCCAAGGTGTTGGCTGTTCCATTGGCTGTGACCGGAAAGTCGCCCTTCAAACTGTTGCCATTCAAAGGAGCAACATTTGAAGCCGCGTTGTTGGGGCCAATCGGTGTGAGCAAGCGATCGGTTCGCGGAGAGACTTCCGCCGGAACGATCGGTCCGAACTCCAAGTCGTCGATCAGCAGTTGCATCGTTCCCGAAGTGAGCGTGCAGTCGAGAATCACGCGATCGACGTACATCGTCGCCGGATCGATCGTCATTCGTTTGCTGGCCCGGAGCAGTCGCAACTTGTCGTTGACCGCTTTGTCTGAAGCTTGGCACTTCAATTGTTGCCACTCGTTCGGCGTGTTATAGGCTTCGCCGATGATGATCGCCGTGAGCGGTGCGCCGGTCTCGGGGTCGGTCAGTCCTCGAAAGCCAACCTTCAGCGCCAACACGGCCCCCGCTTGATCCGAACGCACCCACAGGCTGGCGGTGAGTTCATCAAGGACTCGCGCGGCCGGAACGGGATGCTCGAGCCGCAACGGCACGTTGTCGCGCAAGACCTTCAGCCGAAAGAACTCGGCCCCCACGCGGTGTCCAGCGTCGCGTCTTCGCTCGTGAACCAACAACTTCGCGTCCGCCTCACGACACCGCGCCTGCCAACTGACGCCGGGGCCATCGAAGTCTGATTCAAATTGCTCGGCCCGAACTCTCGTGGCACTGCACCAAGACAGCAGCAGCAGCAGCAGCAGCGCGGCAATCAGGAGTCGCGGGAGAGACGCGCGGGAGCTGATCGTTCTGCGGGGACAGCAATCAGAACATCGAATTTTTGGAGTGCGCATCCTGCGATCCCACGTCCCGTTCCACGCGACCGTTACAGACGGACTCGTGCAAAAACAACTTCGCGAAAAATTCACGCCGCCAGAAGTCAGACTGGAGTGCGATCTGCGTGCTTGGTTGCCGAATTGCATCGCGTCCGCACGGGCCGACTTTTGGCGTAAGTGCCGGATTCTAAGAGACTTCGCCAAAACCGCCAAGACGAAGTGTGGCCGTGTGACCTCAGGCCACCATGGACGGCGTATTCAGGTCTTTCGCCGACACTCTTTGACCTGGATGGAGTTGTGGCAAGCCATTGTGTCCGGTCCCATCCCCGTGCAGAATCATCGCCGCCTGAGTCCCCCTTCAATGAGGAGTAAAGACCGTGAAACCGAAGACCCGATTTCCAGAAACCGACGAAGACGAAATCCCCCGCGAACTGGCAGAGCTGGGAAATCGCATCGTCGATGCACCCGATTCAGTTCGTGCAGACCTTGAGTTGTCCTACGAGCGCGTGGTCGATTCCGTTCGCCGCCGCCGCCGAATCCTGAGTTTGGTTCAGGAAGCGCTCTCGCAGTTGCGTCTCGACATCAAGTACCTGATGTTTGATTTGGAAGTGACGCGCCAGGAACGCGACGAACTCAAGCAGCAGCGCGAAGATATCTGACGCGCATCGTCGCCTGCGCATCAGGCTTCGATCTGTTCGCGTGCGACTCACTCCGGCAACCCCACTTCGTCTGCGGTCTCTTCGCCGATCGCGACGTTCATCTCCTGCAGGAAGCGTGAGGGGTGACTTTCGCGGCGTTTGCCCCACTTCATGCGGGTGAGCGAGTGCGAAATGGTGAGATGATCGCGGGCTCGGGTGATCCCGACGTAGGCCAGTCGCCGTTCCTCCTCCACCGCCGTCGCTGAGTCATCGTCGATCGAGCGTTGATGTGGGAGTAGTCCCTCTTCCCAACCGACGAGATAGACGCGAGGAAACTCCAGCCCCTTCGCGCTGTGCAGGGTCATCAGTTTGATCGCAGGCTGTTCGAATTCTTTGTCGTCTCCGAATTCGCGGTCGTTCCCGTTAAGAGTCGTTGCTTCTAGGAAGTCGCTCAGTGAGGGGCGTGCCGCACGCTGTTCGTACTGGCGCATCGCCGTCACGCATTCTTCGATCACCCCCGATCGAGCGAGTTGCTGCTGAACTTCCTTGTACTGCTTGGCGATCTCGGACTCATAGTCGATCACGTCGATGAGGCCCTCGAACGTCGCCGCGAGGCTCGACCCCGGTGCGTGGAAGCGTTCGCGGTACTCTTCGAGCAGTTGGCGAAAAGTGGCAATCGCGTTGGCTGTCTTGACGGTGATCTCTTTCTCGGCGACCGCCTCGGCGACCACGTCCCAGATTCTGCGGCCCGACTTCACCGCACGATCGAGCAACTTTGTGACTGACGTATCGCCGATGCCGCGCGAGGGAACGTTGATAATCCTCAGCAGTGACACTTCATCGAGCGGCTGAGCGATCACTTTGAGATAGGCCATCATGTCACGGACTTCGCGTCGATCGAAAAACGACTGGCCACCGACGAGCAGATACGGCAGTTGGAGCCGTCGCAACTCGGACTCGAAAATTCGCGGCTGCTCGTTCGTGCGAAACAGGATCGCGATGTCTTGCGGCGGAACCTTGAGTTCCTTTACGAGGTAATTGATCTCGCGTGCGACCGACTCCGCTTCGAGTTCCTCGTCGGGAAACGGCTTCACCGCCACGGCCAGGCCCTCTTTGTGAGCGACCAAAACCTTCTTGTGCCGGCCGAGATTGTGATGCACGAGCTGGTTGGCGAGCTGAAGAATCTGTGTCGTGCAACGGTAGTTATCCTGTAAACGAACAACCTTCGCGCCGGGAAACTTCTGCTGGAAGCCGAGGATGTGTTTCACTTCGGCTCCGCGCCAGCCGTAGATCGACTGATCGTCGTCGCCGACCACACACAAGTTGCGGTGTGGGCTAACGAGCGCGGACACAATCTGAAACTGCATCTCGTTGGTGTCTTGATACTCGTCGATCTGGACGTGGTCGAACTTGTTCTGCTGACGGGCGAGGACTTCGGGATACTCTTCAAACAATTGAGCCGTCAGCAGCAGCAGATCATCAAAATCAACGGCACCGGCGGCACGCAACGACAACTGGTAGCGGCGGTATGCGGAGGCGGCGAGGAAGTCACGATCGTCGTTGATGAAATCCGTGGCCCGATCAGGCAGCACGCCATTCATTTTCCAACGGCCAATGCTCGACAAGAGATCGCCTGGTTTGAGCGTCGCATCGCCGACACGAATGTCGCGTAGCGCCTTCCGCGCCGCCGACTCCTGATCGCCGCGATCGTAGATGACGAACTGCTTCGGATAGCCGAGTGCTTCAATTTCTTCACGCAGGACTCGCACGCAGAGTGAGTGAAACGTCGAGAGTTGCGGTCGCGATCGCAGCCGCTTGCCGATGAGATTGCTCATCCGTTCCTGCATCTCTTTCGCCGCCTTGTTCGTGAAGGTCACGGACAGTATGCGACTCGGTTCGACTCCGCTGCGGATCAGTTCGGCCATGCGAAACGTGATGACGCGCGTCTTGCCCGTCCCCGCTCCAGCAAG
Source organism: Schlesneria sp. (assembly GCA_043749505.1). Taxonomy (GTDB): domain Bacteria; phylum Planctomycetota; class Planctomycetia; order Planctomycetales; family Planctomycetaceae; genus Schlesneria. Next base: position 24,785 of record JAYVDI010000295.1, read on the forward strand.
AACGAGCAACGGTCCCGAGAGTGTCGTCACCGCATCGCGCTGTGAGGCATTGAGGTCATTTAGCGATCCCGATCCGTGTGCGGGGGAACTCGCCACAGGAGCCGCCGGGCGTTTCGAGAAGCCACGAGCGGGAGAAGCCTCATTGGAAAAGGGCGCGTATGTCACAGACCATCCTTGATTGTCAGAGCAGAGCAGCCGCGACATCCTTCGTGAGCTGTCCCAAGCACGAATGGCATGTTGCGTTGAGGCTGCTGCCTGCGGAGTCACCACAAGAGCCGAGCGAGTGTTTCTCGCGGAGGGGAGTTTACAGTGTGCCTCTGGATTTTCATTCGACTCAAGCAGCTTGATTCAGAAGCGGAAGACTGACCACAGATGACACTGATGCCACGGATGAGGAACGAGTACAGATGGAGGATGATCGGCGGCGGGTTCTTGGTCTGATCGGTGCCCTCCGTGAAATCAGTGGTCTCATTTCTTCGGCCGCGACCTCTGGGTGGAATCGCGGCCTATGGCAAAGTCCGAGAGCACAAGCTGACGCAAGTTCCATAAGTCGATCACCGCTGGACGGCAGATCGTGCCGTTGCTCGATGGCTGGCCATGAGTTGTTCGTTGACCGACTCAACGTCCACCGGCAATTACGTCTCGTTCGGGCGGCTTCACTTCAACTTGGTGTTTCGGCACAACCGATATAGTCGATATGGCCGTCACACCTTCACAGTTTGATCTCTTGGCAAAACTCGTCGATGTTTCGGCGTTTAGGCACAAGGTGCTGGCGCAGAACGTCGCCAACGTGAACACGCCAGGCTATCAGCGAATGAACGTGACGTTCGACGAAGTGCTGGCACGGCATGTGAATCAACATGGAGGAGACCACAGTGTGGAGCGACTGCAACCGGAGATCTCCGAAGACCAACTCGCCCCCGCACGACTGGACGGAAACACGGTCGATATCGACAACGAGATGATGCGTATCAACAAGAACACGCTGCTCAACAACACGTATCTTCAGATCCTGTCGACCAAGACCGCAATGATGCGCCGTGCCATTGATGGGCGTTAAGGAACGAGGTCGCAATAACTTCCCGATCAGCCGCAGGGCGTTAGCCCCGGTTTGTGTCATCCAAGCCGGGGCTAACGCCCTGCGGCTGATGGCAGCCTGCTTCACTTCGGGAAGTTATTACGGCCCCGTTCCTAACGGCAACCAGCCACAGGAACCTTGAAGTCTGAGAAATATCAGGAGCAGTCTCATGGGATTCGACGCATCGCTGGGAGCTTTCGACATCAGTGCCTCGGGCATGAGTGCCGAGCGGTTTCGGATGGAAATCGTTGCGCACAACATCGCGAATGCTTCGGTCACGCGCACTCCTGAAGGGGGCGCGTATCGCCGAAAGGAAGTCGTGTTTGAGACGGCAATGAAAAGCGCCGCTGAAAACTTATCCGGTCGTGACCAGTCGGGATTTGCGGGCGTGCGCGTGGCCGATGTCATCGATGATCGGTCCGAGATGCCGCGTGTTCTCAACCCCGGTCATCCCGATGCGGATGCCGAGGGCTTCGTGACGATGCCGAACGTCAGTCTGCCGATCGAGATGGTGAATCTCATTACGGCGACGCGCGCTTACGAAGCCAACTTGAAAGCGGCCCAATCGTTTGTCGAAATGAATCAGCAAGCCCTGTCGATCGTGCGAGGTTAATCATGAACGTGGCCGCCGTTGGAAACTTGGGAAGCCTGCCGCTCGCGATGGCTCCGTCCACAATTCAGCCTCCCACCGGAGGCCAAACATTTGGCGAGGTGATGGGAAAATTCATCGAGGATACGAACGCGCAGCAGCTTCAAGCCGATCAAGCCGTGCAGCGGTTGGCGACCGGCGAGAGCGACAGCATCCCTGAGACGATGCTCGCGCTGACGAAGGCGGACCTCAGCTTGCGAGTGTTCATGGAAGTGCGCAACAAGGTGATTGAGGCGTACCAGGAAGTGATGCGAATGCAGATGTAGTTGATCGTTTCTGGCCATCGATCAATCAGCCCCTGTTGGAATGCTTCCCAATTTCGACTTTTTGGCTCATTGCCTGAGAAGTGTGAATGAAGACTTTGTTGGCGGCGCTGTGTTCGGCCGGGTGCGTCTTCGCTTTGGCGTCGGCGTGGTCGGACATTTTGCAGCCATACGTCGCGGCTCAACAGCGTGAGGCCGCGTCGCGCGAGACTGCTGCGCCGCGTCGGTCATCCACTCGCACCGCTCGCTCGCTCGTGAACGCGGATGACGATGATGAGATGCCTCAGCGGGAACGCACGAGAACGAAGTCTCAGCCTCCCGAAACAGTCGCCTCGAAAATGGCTGTCGCGCGGATCACTCCCGTTGCGAAGCCAAATTCAGAAGTGGAGGTGTTGCTGCGTGAACAAACTGACGAGGCAAAGCGACAAGAGGCTCGGGTGAAGATGCGACAAGAGTCGCTGCGCCTGATCTATGACGACATTCGCGAGCAACAGGCATCTCTTGATGACATTCGCCGGAAAGCGACGGACGAATTGGAGGTCATTGAACAGCGTGTCGTCACCGCGTCGCAGCGCGAAGCAAACGGAATTGGTAAGGAACCGCCTCTTCGTCGGAATCGCGCCGAGACCGCGAATGTGAAGGCGGCATCGCAGACCGCTTCGACGGCCAGTCCAACTGTGAAAGCGACCGTCCTGATGATTCGGCAACTCGTTGCGCAAGGGAACCGGGACACCGCCGTGAATTGTCTCAACCGCTTGAAAGAGCGTGAGGCCGCAAAAGTTCTCGCCGCGCTGGCCAAGGAGGACGAGCCGCTGGCATCCGCGTTGATGATCGCGGTGCAAGCCTCGAAACAGGACGCCAAGCCGAACTGAGCGATGTCGCAGGCGTTTCAAGCTTTGATGCTCGTGCCTCTGCGCGAACGGTTCAGGCCACGATGTGCTTCAGGATTTGGACGTGCTCGTTGACCGGAGCCAACTCGCCGGATCGTTCCATTTCATTGGCTCGATCGCGGATGCTGTCCAGACCGCCGCGAATGTTGCGCAGAACACCGAGCGCCGAGGGAAGATCGAGTTCCGGCCCCATGCCGATGCAGCTCAGCACGTACACGTACAGGTTCTGCATGTTTTCGGGGATCGAGCCGTGATTCAGGTCAATGCCTCCGTAGAGTTCGAGCACGATGCGTTGCGAACGGAGCAGAAGCGGATGCGATTTGAATTGTTCGCCGCGCTCCAACAATTCTCGAGCCTGTTCCAGTCGCGAGATCGTGCCGTCGAAGGCGGCGAGCAGCATTTCAATGCGGGTCCAAGTGTGAGCCGGTTGAGCGTAGGCGGCGAGTCGATTCACGGATGACGATCCTCAGGTGGATGGAGTGGGAGCAAACTCGGTCTGTTAAGTTGATCAAAATGGAATGCGTGAACGCGATGAATTGTGTGGAGCTAATCTCGTCAGGTGTTTGCCAGTGGATTGCGGTCGCTGGTTTGCTATTCGATTCACTAGAGGCAACTCAAGCCCTTTCACACTTGGCCTCTTTCCCCGCAAAGCCGGGGAGAGGTTCAGTTCGATCCTGCTCCAAACGTTCTCGTCAGGAGTTCGCCTTGTGACCGCAGATTGGCCATCGTGGTTTCGAGGGACGCGAATTGGCGGAGTAGCGCGGTTCGTTGGTCTTCCATGGCCACGGTTTCTTTACGTGTCAGCGCCCCAGCGTCAGTGATGCTGGCTTGAAACCGGTCGTCGATCTTTTGGATGCGACCGCTAACCGGGTCGAGCATATCCTGCATCAGTGAGTCCAGCCGCGATGCGATCCCGCGTGTGATCGACAGCGTGGCATCGACGCCCGCCTGAACTTGAGAGGTCGAGAGCGAGACGACCAACGCCACGCCCGACGTGTTCGCATTCGTCGAATCTCCCGTCAGGATGTTGCCTGATCCCGTCGCGGTTTCGGTCACGCTGTTGACGAGGAACGTGCCGGCGACATCCAGTCCGCGATCGGTCTCAGTCCCTGCGAAGCCGAGCGATGCGAGAGCCGTTCCCGACACGACGGTCGCTTCCGAGGCGGCTCCGTAGCGGCTCGATGTGATGCTGAGCCGCTGGCTCGACAACGAGACAGAAACGTCCTTGCCACTGGAAGCCATGCTCGCGTTGATTTGAGATTCGACCTGCCGAGCGAGGTCGGCCTGCGAGTACGTTCCCGAGGCGAGCGTGATCGTGCTGCTGGTCGTCTCGTCGATCTGAACGACGAGCGAATTGTTGCTGCCATCGATCACGGTCGTTGACGCAAGCGTGCTCGCCGCCGTGATCGTGGCGCGTTCGGCGGCCTGTGTGATATCGACCTCGTAGGGACTGGATCCCGACTCTTGGGTGAGCTTGGTCCCCGTCGCAAACTGAATCCCGGTCGAACTCGATGTTCCCGTCAACGCGAACATCTTCTTGAGTTCGGGGAAGCCGACGCCCGCAACGCGACCGTTCAACACGTCGTCCAACTTCGCGTCATTGACCTCCAGCTTGCCTTTGCCATCGCTGGTGATGCCGATCGCACCGAGACGATTGATCGAGGACGGGAGATTGCCGGAGACCCCGAGTACGCTCCGTTCGATAGCCGTTTTCAACTCGGTGATCGCGCGGTTGTTGTTCAGGATGGCCGCCGTGCCGGTGACCACGTTGAACTTGGTTTGCTTGTCGATGAAGTCGATGAAGTCGTTGTAGTCGGCCACGAAATCGGTCACGTCTTTTTTGGCGGCGACAATGTCGTCGGCCACCGTGATCTTGATTTCTTTTGTGGGATCGGCGGACAGCAGGTTCAGCGTCACGCCCGTTACGAGATCATTCACGACGTTGGTCGAACTCTGCACGGTGATCGCGCCAGAACCGGTTCCCAGTTGGACTTGGGCATCCGTGGCGGCCTGCACTGTCGGAACGAAACCGTCGATGGAGAACTTGTCTCCCGCGACCAGCGTCCCCGTTCCAAATTGGACTTCGATGCCACTCGCTACGGACTTGTTCACACCCACATCAACCTGATCGACGGTGATCGTTCCGGTCAGCGAACCGCTTTGGTTCGAGTACGAGACTTGGATCCCGTTGTCCGTTCCGACCGCACCTCCCGTGACGACGGTGAAGTGGAACGTGTCGTTGGATGCGCCGGTGTAGCCTCCCGCCCCCGAATTGGAAGTCAGGCTTGAAGTTCCCGTAAAGGAAGACCCCGCGACGGCGGCACCGATCTGGGTGCTGCCAAAGTTGGGCTTCACCGCGCCGCCACTCGCGGCAAGATTGTTCGTGATCGTGATCGCGTTTGCGCTTCCCGAGTCCTTGGCAGAGAGCAACAAGCGGTACGGCTGGGTACTCGCGTCTGATCCGTCGCTAATGACCGACGCCGCGACACCGATGTTGGCGTTGGTGATGGCCTGAGCCAGCCCGCGCACGGTGTTGTTGGTCGAGTCGATCGTGATCGTGGCCGACTTGGTTCCCGACGTGATCTCAACCGTGCCCTGCGTGATTTCCGAAGTCGGGTCGTCGAACCCCTGCGACGCGACTTGATGCTTCTGTGCAAGACTCAACACACGCAGGCTGGTCGTTCCCGCCACCGCAGTGCTACCAGCGGCGGCGGTCACCAACCCCGCTTCGCTCGATGAGACTGTTTTGCGATCGAAGACACTTCCCTGCGGTCGGCCCATCTTGGCCACCTGCGTTTGAAGGGTCTGAATGCGTGTTTCGATCCCTTTCAGCGCCGTCTGCCGACTGGTCTCGACTCGTTCTCGCGATTTCAATGCGTCGATCCGCTTCTGACTGAAGCGGACCAGGTCGGTGATCAACTGATCGGTGTTCAGCCCCGAAGCCAGCCCGTTGAAAGTGATGGGCATGTCTGTTGTCCTGGGAAAAAGCTGCTGCCGTGACGAAACAAAGGGAGCGCTGCGGGTGCAGGCTCCCTTTGGATGTGGGTTTTGTGTTTACATCGCGATTACGCCCGCTGAATTTCGTGTCGCCCATTCGTTGGGAACGGGAACCGCACTGCGCGGGTGATGCCGGACGACGCAACGAGCGGCGTGGTTGAGACGCCGCCCGATTCGCGTTGCCGACAATTAACCACGCAGCAGTTGCAGAATCGACTGGCTGCTCTGATTGGCCATGCCGAGTACCGTCGAGGCCGCCTGCTGACGGATTTGTTCACTCGTGTAGGTCGAGATTTCTTTCTGGTAGTCCGTATCGCGGAGGATCGATTCCGCATTCTTGAGGTTGTCCAACTGAGAAGCATTGTTGTTCTTCGTGGAAGTCAACGTCCCTGACTGGAACGCACCGAGAGCACCTCGAGCGGTGGTCACCGTGCTGATCGCGGCGTCGATGGCCGTGATTGCGGCTGTTGCGCCAGCCGCCGTCGTGACGACGAGTGCATTCACGGCGAGGGCCGTGGCATCCTTATCGGTAATGGTCAACGACGCCGTTTCGCCCGAGAATGCTCCAATCTGGAATTGTGCGGCACTGACAGTCCCATCCAACAGAGCCTTCGTCCCAAACTTCGTCGTGTCCGAAATCCGGGTGATGCTCAAGGCTAAGGCATTAACTTCGGCCTGATTCGCCGCCAATGAAGCCGTATCTTGGGTTGCCGTGTTCGCCGAGTTGACGGCGACATCACGAATCTTCAGCAACAGATCACCAATCTCGGCCAGGCCAGATTCGGCTGTCTGAACCATCGTCGTGCCACGTTCGATGTTCTCGATGGATTTCGTCAATCCCGAGATCTGCGACTTCTGCAACTCGGATGTCACCAGACCTGCTGGATCGTCACTGGCGCGATTGATCTTGAGGCCGGTCGATAAACGTTCGAGCGAAGTGTTCATGCGGGTTTGGCTCTTGGCCAAGTTCATCTGGGCTGTGAGCGATGTCGTGTTCGTGTTGACTGAGAGTGCCATGCGGATTCCCCTTCTTCTGTGTGTTGTCGCGGTGTCGATGTGACATTAGCCGGGTGAAGTTGCCGGCTGGATGGCACCTCAAACGTTCCCTGCCCGTGAAGAGATATCGAAGGGGTTGGCGATGACTTGCGAAACTTCTGCCAGAAAATCTGGTCGACGCGAATTTCTCCCTGAAGTTTCGACCCCCAGCAGGGCTACCACTCAGCAAACTCATTCACGACCGGCACGACACGGAGAACCGTCGCTATCCTACGAGCGCAATTCAAAACCAGCCCGACGCGCAACCGAGGGCTTTGGGTCGATCAAATGTTCAGCCCTCGGTTGCGTGTCGGGCTGGTTTTTTGAGGCAAGAACAGGTTTTGAAATGCGTTCTACGAGGTGGTAGTGCCGGTGAAGCACGTAACTGAATTGGCCCACCGACCAACACACCAATCCGTAGTGTTGGCGAATCGCGGAGTTGAGCTTGAACAGATTTTTGGTTGAGAGCGTCTGACGGCAGCCCCGCGCTGACTATGCCGGTTGGTGTGGGAAGCACGGTCTCAGCGGAGCGTCACTTCGCCGCGTTGATCAGATCGACTTGCCTCGCCCAATCGAGACCGATCAGTCGCAGCACACCTTTTTCGGCGGTGAGTCGGACCTTCAGTGAGTCCCCACCGGGATTCATGGTGAGACGCAGTGCGTCACCCAGACTTGGAACAGCAGCCTCGCGCGCGACCGTTCCCGGTGGAGAAACTTCTGCTGGCGGTGGCGCTCCCACTGCAAACCGTCCATTGAGCAACCCCTTGGCCCGCTCGTCTGCCGGCGCGTCTTCCACGGCGTCGATTGCCTGCTGCAAATGGGCGGGCAATGTTTCGGGATTGCCGATCGCCAACCAGACCGTCTTCGGCCCCTGACCGATCAGCACCTCGACCTCCGGGCCAACCAACTGTCCGAGCAGTTCCGGGATCTCCTTCGGAACGACGCTGTGAATGACAACGCCGCGATAAATGTCCGCGTTGTCGCAAACGGAGCTGAAGTGCCCGGACTTCTCCAAGCGAACGATCAACTGCGGAATGGCGGCGTTGAGTGCGACAGCCTCTGGCCCATGCAGCCCAGCGATCACGGTCGATTGTCCCCAGCCCAGCCCTACGACTTGAATGCCAGCGTTGATTCTCGCCCCTTTGAGTGGCTCATCCAGCAGTTGTTCAACCACGTCCTTCCCCAACGCACTCAGCGGCCAATTGATTGCCAAACCCGCAATGGCTTTCGGATTAATGAGCGCCGAGAACTCGCTGTGCAGCATGAGGAGCTTGTTCCAACTTCGAGCCAATTCACTGCCGGGTTCGCTCTGCACAGTCAACTCAAGACTCAGTTGATGGCTCTCGGGGTCAAGCCGTCCGCCAAGCGTGATCGTTCGCAAATCGAGGATCAGTCGCGTTACCAGCTTGAGCACTGAGCCACCGACGGCGCGTCGCAACGCTGCCGAGTCAGCCGGTTCATCGTCCTGAGGCTGCAACCACGGTTCGATCTGGTTCTTCAACTCGTCGATCCAGAGTTCTTTCGACGCGCGCGGGATCTGTCGCAGATCGACATGCAGCCCAACGTCGTATTTGTCACGCAGGCCCTTCGTCAACTGATCGGGAGTCTGCCTCAAGGCACGCAGGGCCTCGACTTCTTCCCCCAACAGCGCGTAGTCCGAGCGAAGCAGCACATGGTAGGGGCTGCCAGGGCGTTCGATCTCGTACCGATCCTTGGCGACCTGATGAAACCCGACCACATCGAAGGTGGCGGTCTTCATGAGTTGGTCGATCTGACCGACCGGAAGAAAGATCGTGGCGGGTGGCTCAACGTCGCTCCAAGTCCACATCAGTCCGAGTGGGCGTTTGCGATCGATCCCCGCAAATGCGTGGTAGTCTTTGAGTCGATCTTCGAGAGTTTCAGCCAAGTCGAAGCGATCTGCCGCCTCAAAAATCAAATCGCAGGCAGCCATCGCCCGACTGAGACTCGACACCCAGAACACTGCCCACGGTTGGTTTGCCGCGTTCGATTCTTCAGAGGCGACTGTCTCTGCCGCAAGACCGACCGACATCGTGCCATAAATCACAAACGTTGACGCTAGCGTCAACACAACGATCAGCGAACGAAACCGGTCAAGCAGCATCATCCACCTCCGGTAAACAGAAACCCCGGCCATTTTGACCGGGGCTCCCTGATTGGCGTGTTGAGTCAAAACATCAAGGGGTTTCTAAGGAACGCTGATCAAGTTCTTCGTGGTGATTGTGCTGGATGTCGTCACGAGGGAATCAACACCCGTACCGCCATCCACTTTGAGAGTTGTCACTTTACTGAACGTGATCGCCACCTTGTCAGCCCCACTTCCCAAATTCAAATCGGTCGTGGATGAGTCCACTCCAATGATTGAAACGGAGTCATCGCCGTCGCCCATCACAGCCACGAGGGTCAACGGGCTGCTGTATCCGCTCGGCGTGAACTTGTTGGTCGAATTATTGATCTTCGTTCCGTTCGATCCTTCGACGGCAATCTTGCCATCCTTGTAAGTCACGGTGACGGTGTTGGAGGACGCATCGCCGGTGAGTGTCAACTTTTTCGTGGCTGGTGAGTACACGGCTGTGACATTGGAGGCAACAACCGGTGGCGGTGCCGGACGCTCAGTGTACGACCCCGTGATGCGGTAGGTTCCGAGACTGCCATAGTCGGAATAGCCGGTCCCCAAGACCGTTCCTGCGCCGACGCCATCGACCTTCAAGTAATACGTTCCGGCGGTCACTGTTTGGCTGATGGAGGAAGTGACATCGAACGCGGGATTGCCGCTCACCACCAAAGTGCCCGCAGAATTGTAGACATCCAACTGAATGTCGAGCATCGTGTTCTCAACACCACCAACGGCACTTAACGTCAGCAGTCCGCCTTTGGTGACGATCTTGAACCAGTCCGAATCGGTAGTCTTCTCAATCACACCACCTTGGTTGATATTGAACACACCGTTCAAACTGGTACCAGCAACCGCAGTCGCCAGTCCCTGATTGTCTGCGAAGTCGTCCACCCGGTAGGTGAAGCCATTCGGCGATCCAAACCCGTTTGAGGTTGGGCTGGTGATGATGGCCAAATCATCTTCTTGGTTGTTCGCAGCGGCGTATTCACCTTTGCTCCATTGAACCAAGTTCTGGTAGTACCCAACGCCCATGTGGGGCGCCCAACCCGTGGGACCGAAGCCGTGGCCACGGTAATAACCTTCAGGCGGGGAAAGCCGCCCGTCATGTTTTAGACCGAGTGTATGGCCGACTTCGTGAACAGCCGCATCAGCCAAGACTTTCGGCTCCGCGTAGCTGCGTGTCGAATAGACAAACGCTGGCGTGTCGGTAGCTAAGTTAAAACTGCCCAGATAGGCGACTCCACCCGCTCCGGGTGCCGGGTCGGGGTTGGATTCTCCAAAAACGACTCGAATTCCCCATTGTGTGTCTGGGCTGCCAGTATTCATCAAGCGATCCAAAGCTGGGGCCTCAGTGGTGACATCCACGTCAAACGGAGCGTAACACTCGGCGACTCGTTGCCAAATCTCTTGGACCTCAGTCAGTTCTGCGTTTGAGAATGTTGGGTTGGCGTCGAGAGTGAAGGCCACCGTCGTGATAATCGGGAAATCTGGTTCTGGATCCGTGTTCCATCGCGTACCCACCGTTAGATGGCCATCGAAGTCCAAATAGATGATCTTGGATGCCGCAGGGCGACTGTGCAATTGGAATGTCTGTGCAAGTGGAAACTGAGGCGCTGCTGCCGTGGCGATTCGCATTCCAGCCTGAGCGAACCTCAAGGGGTCCACTCGTGGAATAGCACATGTGTCTTTAGTGCAGACACAGGCCGCGTCAGATGATTGACCGGCCGATTGCTGACAGACCGATTGCTGACAGACGGCCGAGTGACCTGCGGAAAATCCGGTTTGAATTACGGGACCACTCCCCGTTGGAACGGCCGCAGACAGCAGGTATGCCATCGAGAGGAACACTCCCGAGTAGGCACTCCGCTGAGCAAACCTCGATCTGATTGGGGCATTGTTTGACGGTTGGAAAAGCGAACGGAACAGATTGGTCACTTTGATTTTTCCCAGTTAGGTCGAATCTGTCGGATATGAAGTTCGGACGACTTTCGCGGATTCTCACCAAACAACACACAAATATTCAACTGGTTTCTTTTTTTTTGGCCGGACTTCGAGATTTCAGTCAGGCAACTTCGCCGCCGCATCGTCCCCTTGAGTCGGTTCGATTTTAGTCGTCTCAAACTTTCAACAGGATGTACAGATCGCAGAGATCACTCCCTTGGCTTGTCGACGAAGTGTGTTTGCGGACTAAAACCTATGAGCCGAATTATCGGCGTGCGGTACAAGGTTGAACTCACCACTTGGCTTGGGCGACAGCTATCAATTGCGGTGCAGATTTCGGTGAGGCAAAGTCTACCGGCGTAAGTCGACTGAGGGCGAGGCGAGTAAGGCTTTGAAGCCGTTGATTCAAAACAGCGACGGCTCTTCCGGGGCTGACTTTCCGTTGGCTTCGACATTTCCGACCACTTCCGTCGCAACCTCGGCCAGTGCTTGCGGACCATCCTCGCGGTCGCCGTTCTGTGCGACAACATTATTCTTGCCTGTCACTCCAACCGGGGATGCCGGTTCGCTCTGACTTGAGCCTGTGGCATCGACTTGAGCAAGAACTTCGATCTTCTGCTCAGCAGAATCCAGAATGACATAACACGCACGCAACAATCCCACACCACGTTCAAATCGCGCGAGGGACGACTCCAGACCGAGTGAACCATCCTCCAAGTCGGCCACGATCGCCTGTAGTTCCGTAAGTGACTCTTCAAACGATCCGATTGATGATGGAGTTTCTGCGGCTTTGCGTTTGGCCACGTTGGCGGTCTCCCTACTGTCACTTTGGTCTATGACGCTCGTATTAGCGCAATGCGAGCGCTGGCCTGAAAATCTGCCCAAAGCTCGAGGTCGCACGGTATGTTGATGAGTTGCCTGTCGCAAGGCTGCTGCCGTCGGTTGTTCCACTGTCGGGATGGCGCTAGAATCCGCTGACTGCGATAGTCACGTCCCGCCTTCCATGCTCCTAAGCCATCTTCGGCAACAACTTGAGAGTCTCCGCATGCTTCCCCGTCGAGAAGTTTTTCCGCACGTCATCGAAATGAACTACCAAGCGAGGCAGCGACTGGGCTGCTCCGTCTACCTCGTCCATAATGCGGGGGAATGGCTGCTGATCGACATCGGTTTTGAGGACACGGCCGAAGAGATCATCGAGATGATTCGGCAGATGGACTTTGCCTTGGCGAGCTGCAAGTACCTCGTGGCCACTCATGCGGATGTCGATCACATTCAGGGCTTCAAGCGCGCGAAGGAGCTTCTGCCGAACGCGGTGACGGTGGGGCATCCCGAATGCAAGCGTCTGTTGGCAGAAGGGGACCGTGTCTTCACCTATGCTGAGATCGCTGCCCAGAATATCTCGATCGATCTGCCGATCATCGATATCGAACAGACGATCAACGAGGGGGACTCACTCAAACTGGGTGGGCTGTCGCTGGGCGTTTGGAATACGCCCGGACACACTGGCAGCCAACTCGCGTTCCGTCTGGGCGACTTGCTGTTCTCAGGAGACAACATTTTTCGCGACGGTTGCGTCGGCAACATTGACGCTCATCACGGTTCGGATCTTCCCGCATTCATCAAGTCGCTCGAACGCATTCGCGACTGTGACGTGAAATGGCTACTCCCCAGCCACGGTCCTATTTTTCGGAAGGACCGTTCCCTACTCCAAAAGACGATCGACCGGCTGACCGAGTACCAGCACATGGCCGACTTTGGAACGTGTGCCATCGACTGGCCACTGCTCGATCAGTGGGAAGAAGAACTCGCGCGAGGCTTCGACCCGGACAAAGCGTGAGCCGGACACTTGGACCACCGGAACATGTGGCCCAAACGTCCGAATCGAACTCAACACGCGCTTCCCGCGAACTCGCTTTTCATCGGTTCACCTGATCCACAATTGCGAATTACGATTCGGTTTTCTTCAAATACCGCCCGCGATACAGTTCGGCTCGAAATCTGGCCGTCCACCCAACGAACGGGCAAAAAGCGGCGTAGGCTGGCCGCTCAATCCGGCGTTTTCTTCGTGGTTGATGCCCTGCTCTGAATGAATCCCTGCCGCTTCGAGGTTTGCATGTCTTTCGCTCTGAACTGGATGCCGTTGCTGTTGGCGGCGGACGAAATTGTGGTCCGAGGAACGCCAGCACAGTGGTCATCCGTGGTGATTGCCGGGCTGCTGCTGCTCTTAGGGCTGATCACATTCGCCTACACGACGAAGGCTGGGATCATTGCGAGGGCCACGACAAAAGAAGCGGTTCGCCAGCCCGTCTTCTTGCTGTGCATGGCCCTCGCGATGGTGGTACTGATGGTCAACACAGTCCTGCCGTTTTTCTCGCTCGGTGACGACGTGAAGATGCTGAAGGACTGCGGTCTGGCGACGATCTTGATCTCTGGATTGCTGATCGCTGTCTGGACGGCCAGCACGAGTGTCGCTGAGGAAATTGAAGGCAAGACGGCGATGACGCTGTTGTCCAAGCCGATCACGCGCCGCCAGTTCGTCCTTGGCAAGTACATCGGAATTCTTCAGGCCGTGCTGTGGTACATGCTGCCGATCACGGTGCTGTTCCTTTACCTCGTCTACTTCAAGGTGGCTTACGATGCGAAAGAAGGGAGCAAAGAGCTGCCTGAGTTTGCAGTCCGATTGGCTGAAGTCACACAAGTTATCCCGGGGCTGGTCCTATTGTTCTTGGAAATTGCGGTGATGTCGGCTGTGAGCGTAGCGATCTCGACGCGGTTGCCCATGGTGGTGAACCTCACAAGCTGCTTTGCGATTTTCGTCGTTGGACATCTGACCGGAATCCTCGTGCAAGCCGGTGTCATCCGCTTGGAGTTCGTGCAGTTCATGGCACGCCTGATTGCGACGGTGTTGCCCGGATTGGACCTGTTCAACATCAGCGCGGCAGTCGCGACGGGTGACATGGTTCCCCCCGACTACCTAGCCTACTCGGCCCTTTACTGCGGCTGTTACTGCGCGGCGGCGATCCTGCTGGCGTTCATTCTGTTTGAAGAACGAGACTTGGCGTGATGGTCGGAGTCGTCGCGTGTCACGTGAGTCCGTTCCGCCGAACGCGAGGACACTGCCCCTGACTTTCCCGAACGCCAACCCAAATCGAGGCCACATGAACTCCGCGTTACTCGTCATCGTGTCTGCGGTGTTGTTCGCGGCGCTGGGTTTGTTTGCGGCGTTGGGGATTGCTGTCTTCGCGCCAACGCCTTCGCCGCAGGTTCCTGTTTTTGAGCGAGCCATGTTCATTGTGTTGCCCATCGGTGGTGCAGCCATCGGTTGGTTTGTTGGTTTTCTGGCAACACCGTTCCGTAACGAGAAATAGGATCCCCAGAGTTCCGAAGTCTGCGGAGACTTCGGAACTTTCGCAGCACTCTTGGCTCGACACCAAAACGGATGCGACACGGATGCGTCGTGCGGGTCGGGTAAGCCGCGACGTGTGAACGATTCTGCGTGAACGCGCGTGGCGAGGATGCCGATGGCAGACGCTGACTCTGCCTCGCTCTTGGTGCCTGCCCGCACATCATCGTTTCGGCGGGGGAATTGCCATCGAGTAGAGTCCGGAAGCTGACGCCGCCCGGCTCACCAAAGAATCCTTCGGCGGCTCGCGCACGGATGCCGATCCAGCACTCTCTTTCGCATCGGCGATCATCGTGGCGAACAGCGTTCCCAGTTCACTCGACAAATTCTTCACGCAACGCGATCTGTTTCGAGGTCGATCCCGATGGGCCTGGCTCTGGTCGGTGTTGGCCACGTTGCTGTTGTTACCACTCGTGGTGACGATCGGCCTGTTTGTGGGATTGCTCTCAGAGCGAGGCCGCTTGGCGGTCGATTTGGCGCCCGATGAGTTGCCGCGATTCGTCGCATTGACTGGACTTCCGGCCTCGGGCGACATCAAAAAAACTGCGACTGCCGATGCCGAGAAGGCTAAGGCGGGAGCGGGACGACGGGCTGAAACTCTGAATAATATTGCCAGCGAAGAGCCTTCGGTTCACTCCGTCAACACCGAGTCCGGCATCTTGCCAGCCGTGTGGCATTCGCGGAATCATTGGTGGGGAGGAGCGTTGGCGTGGTGCTTTCGTCGATTCGAGTGGCTCGGCTCGAACGTGTTGGCAACTATCGCGGTGCTTGTGTTGGGAACCGTGCTGGCAACAGTTCGCGCGGCGTGTCTCGCACGTCATCGTCTAAATTGCTCGCGTGCGGCGTTGGATGCGGTTCTCGTTCCTCGAAAAAATCTGCATCGCCAAGTCCTGAGACTCGGCCCTGAAGACTTGGACGGATCAGGTCAGAGCCTCGCCTCGCAGTTGTTCTCGATCGAATCGGAAGAGGTACGTCGTGGACTGGCAACGTGGATCGAGCGTGAGACGCGCTGCCCGATCGAACTGGCTTGCCTCGCGCTGATTGTCTTTTCGATCCAGCCGATGCTTGCCGCTCAAACAGTGTTGCTGTTGGGAGTGGTTTGGTATCTGCTCGATACTGATAGCCGTGATTCCGAGAAAAAGCGATCGCTGGCGGCGGACCGTGCGGTGGGTGAGATGCGGGTACTTGTGGAAGGCTTCCGCACGGCCCGGCTGGTGCGAGGGTTGGGACTCGAACAGTCCGAACATGATCGTTTCTCACTCGACTTGCAGCGGTGCCATGAACTGGCCGAACAAGAGGACGTGGCAACGGAATCCGCCCTCCATCCGAAGCCGTTTGTTGTGGCGTTCTGCGGCCTGACCATCGGCTTCTTATTTTATCTTTTTGCCTGCAAAGTGTTCGACTTTCAGGGGCAGTTGATGTCCGCAACCGGCGGCATGTTTGTCGCCGCATGTGCATTTGCGATCCCGTCCGTGAAGGCGATCCTCAACCGACTGACTCCGCGCCATGTGGCGGCTCTCGCAGCGGAGAACATCCAGCGGTATCTCGAACAGATCCCCGCCGTCGGTCAGGCTGTGGGAGCCAAGTTTGTACAGCCGCTCGGCAGCACGCTCCATTTCGACGCGATCACGTATCAAGCTACCGGAGGTCGCTTGCTGCTGGATGGGCTCGACCTGAAACTCGCAGCCGGACGAACGTACTCGCTCGTGTCGGCCGACCCACTCGAAGCCCGCGCGTTGGTTTCATTGTTGCCGAGATTCGTCGAACCACAGTCGGGACGAGTGCTCTTCGATGGCGAAGACATCGCGTGGGCAACACTCGAATCGCTACGAGCGGAAACGGTCTTCGTCGGAGCCGACGATCCGCCACTCGCCGGAACAGTGCTCGACAACCTGCGCGGTGGAAACGGTGAGTACACGCTGCAACAAGCGACCGACGCGGCGAAGACATCTCACGCGCACAACTTCATCGTCAAGCTGTTCAATGGCTATGAGACCGTCTTGGCGGGACATGGCGACTCGCTCGACGCAGGTCAACGATTCCGGCTGGCCTTGGCGCGAGCCGTCCTGCGCAATCCGGCGGTCCTCATCATTGAAGAGCCTCGCGAAAACCTCGATGAGGACACGAAGTCGCTGCTCGCCGACGCCTACGACCGCATCTGCGTTAATCGAACCGTACTCTTTTTGCCGGGACGGCTCTCTACGGTGAAGCGTTCGGACGATGTCATCGTCCTGCACGAAGGGCGTGTCGTCGCAATCGGCCCGCAGTCTCGACTCGTCAATCACTCGACGATCTACCGGCACTGGGAGTACCTCAACTTCAACGAGTACCGCAGTCAGGAGTGAGGGGCTTCGGTTCTATCTCTCGCGGCTCAACGTGAGGCATTTCCGAGCGGGCGTGGCCCGCGCGGTGAAACGACTGAAGTACGCACTCGAAAACTCTGCCGCTCCATTGGAAATTCACCCCCATGTTTCTCGGCATCGAAATCGGCGGAACGAAGTTGCAGTTGGGTGTCGGTCGCGGCGATGGCTCCGAATTCGTGGCGTTCGAGCGACGGTCGGTGGACATCGCGCGCGGCGGGGAAGGGATTCGCGAACAGATCCGAACCGTCGGGCGCGAGTTGGTTGCGGCGCATCGCATCGAGCGAATCGCCTACGGGTTTGGCGGGCCGATCCTCGGAACGTTCGGTGTCGTGCAGACGAGCCATCAAGTCTGCGGTTGGGACAACTTTCCGATCGTCGCTTGGACGCAGGACACGCTGGGTATTCCTACGTTTCTGGGCAACGACTGTGATGTGGCCGCGCTGGCGGAAGCATGCTTCGGCGGCGGAAAAAATGCGAGAAGCCTCTTCTACACGACGATCGGTACGGGGATCGGCGGTGGCCTGGTGATCGACCGCAAGATTCACGGTACGGATCGACCAGCGGCGGCTGAAATTGGCCATCTTCGTCCGGGACTCAATGCGGTCTCGTCATCTCAAACCGTTGAATCGCTCGCTGCCGGGCCAGGCATCGCGCAGGCCACGCGAGATCGAGCGGCACGGCAACTTGAACGCGAACCGAATTCACCCGACGTACTCGATCTGTTGGCACGCTGCGGAGGTCAGTTTGACCAACTGGCAACGAAGCAGATTGGTGAAGCGGCCGTCGCCGGGAACCAACTCGCACGCGACGAATACGCGGCCGCCGCGCGGGTCATCGGTTGGGGACTTGCTCAAGTCCTGACACTCGTCGCGCCCGAAGTCATCGTCGTCGGCGGGGGCGTGTCACTCGTGGGTGAAGAGATCTTCTTCGCTCCACTCCGTGCGGCTCTTAAACAGTACGCGTTTCCGCCACTTGCCAACTCATACCAACTGCTCCCCGCAGAACTGGGGGAAAGTGTCGTCGTCCACGGTGCGCTCGCACTGGCTCGACTCTGCGGTTGACGCCCCGGTCACGCGGCCTTTCGAACAACTGTAGCGACTTCGTCCGTCGTGGTTTCGTCAGCGGACACGTACTGGGCAACGACTCCCGCCAAAGCCTGCCTCGCTTCGAGCAGGCTCGCGTGAACCGCTTTTTCGAGCTGCGCGACGTGCATCTTCACGATGCCCGGTTGGAGCGGTTCTCGCTCCGCGCAGAAAATCTTGTCGTGAACTTTCTTGGCATGCTTCTCGTTTCCGTAGAAGAGTTCCTCGTACATCTTTTCACCGGGGCGGAGGCCCGTGAACGCGATCTCGATGTCGTCGGGATAACGCAGCCCACACAGTGAGATCATGTCCTTCGCCAGATCGACGATCTTGACCGGTTCGCCCATGTCGAGGATCAGAACCTGGCCTGATTCACCCACGACACCGGCTTGAAGCACGAGCTGCACCGCTTCGGGAATTGTCATGAAAAAACGAGTCATGTCGGGGTGGGTGACCGTCAGCGGGCCACCTTCCAAGATCTGTCGGCGGAACGTTGGGACGACGCTCCCGGCCGAGTTGAGAACATTGCCAAATCGCACGGTGATGAACTGTGTTTGGGACTGAGCAGCCACTGCTTGCAGGTATTTCTCCGCGACCAACTTCGTCGATCCCATGACGCTCGTCGGACGGACGGCCTTGTCGGTGGAAATCATCACGAACCGCTCGACACCAAATCGATCGGCCAGATCGACGACCGACTTCGTGCCCAGCACATTGTTGCGAATGGCGATCTGCGCGTTGTGCTCCATCAGCGGTACATGCTTGTAGGCGGCGGCATGAAACATCAACTCAGGCAGGTGCTGACCGAGAACGCGGCCCATTGTCACTTGGTCGTTGACATCGGCAATCACGCAATGCAGTTCGATGCCAGTTGTGTTGAGCGACGCGAACTCCTGCTCGATCTGAAACATCCCGAACTCGGAGTGATCGACGAGAATCAGTTTCGTCGGCTTGAACCCAATGACTTGGCGACACAGCTCGGAGCCGATGCTTCCCGCCGCTCCGGTCACAAGCACCGTACGGTCGGTGATGTAGCCCGCGATCCCGGCCATATCGAGTTGCGTCGGTTCGCGACGCAGCAGATCGGAAATGGTCACGTCTCGCACAGTCAGTTTGACTCGACCATCGACGATCTCATTCAGTGCGGGAATGACATACGCCTTGAGGCCCGCTTTGACGCACAATTGGCACAGATCTCGAACAGTTGTTCCCGGCACGGTACTCGGAATCAGCAGGTAGCCCGCCGAATGCCGCTGAGCGATGCGGGCCACTCCCGTGCGAATCGAAATCACCGGCACACCCCCAACCAGTGAACGGGCGGTTGCACCTTCCGTGTCGATCAGCCCCACGATTTTGAACTCCGGAACTGACACCCGAATCGAACGCAACATGCCGATCGACGCCTTCTCGGCACCGTAGATCAACGCCAGTTTTTGTTTGGGTTGCTCAGCCGTGTCGATCCGCTCGATCCCCAGCCGGATCGCCGATCGCAACACAGATGTCGCGACGACTGCCGTCACGCAGTCGATCAGGATGATCGAGCGACGCAAACTTGGCTCAATGACTCCCAGCGAGCTCAATAGATAGATGATTGACGAAGCCGCTAGTGAGACCGCCGCGACGTAGACGACATCCGACAGCGATGTGTAGCGATGTCGGCGGCGCCATTCTCGCGCTGCCGCGAACAGGCTGATCTTGACCGTCAGCACGATTGGTAACCAGGTCGTGAACTCGACCAATGCGTCGTCGGTAATCTGGAGATCGAACCGCAGAGCAAACGCCACCGCGAGACTCACGGCATAGAGTACGACATAGATTGGCAGAGCAAACAGCAGTCGGGTGTACTTCATGAATCCATTCTCATCGTGGGCATCATGCCTGAGAGTGTGGGCGAGCGACATCCTGTCGCTGAATCGGTGGAGCAACTGATCGACTACATGAAACGAAGACGCCACCTGCAATCAACTCACAGGATGAACCACCGAGGTTGAGCGAGTTGAAACTCGAACGTGACCGAACTCATCAGAAGTGAGCCTCACTTGGGCGGAAGCGGGCGGGTCTGTATCTGATCCCCGAAAGAGTGTCCAGATCAGTCACACTCACATCACCCAGCCAAAACAGGGACGCCCGCGAGCCGAATGCCGCAAGGCTGCCGGTTCTTGAGCTTCACTGGAAATCCGTGACCAAATGGTCCACAGCTCGCCTGGAACAACTCTCACATCCCCGCGTCAGGCATCCTCATCACCACTGCTCAAGCAGGGCGACGGGTTGGCTGGGACAGCAGCAACCGCCCGATGTTGGGTACGGGGCGGTCTTGGCTGCCGGTTTCGGCGCGAGCTTCGGGACCGTGCGCGGAATGACTTCAGGGAGAGGCGGCGTCGCGCGGGCAACGGGCTTCGCCACGACCGCGATCACCGCGCGTGCTTTCGCTTCGACCGACTCGCGGGTGATGACTTGAACGTGACTGGTCGCACTTCCCGGTGACTGAGCCAACAACCGCAAGACACAAGTGTGCGAGCCGTGTCGTGCCAGGTTGCCAACGTCATACTCGATCTCATCCCCCCGGCGGTGTTTCAGTTCAGCCGGAACACCCACTACGATGCGAACGTCGTGAAGCGGTGTGTTTCCCGTGTTCGTCACGACGATCTGCAGCTCGACAATCTCGTCCACGGTGGTTCGCTCCACATGCTTCACATCGCACGAGATCACAGGATTTGGTGCAGGCTCGACTGCTGGAATCGGCTTTCTCGGCTGCAGCACCTCAGGATCGAATGGTTCCGGTTCCACGGGTGGATCGGGTTCGATGCGCGGTGGATCCGACACGGTGGCAAGTTCGGGGGCGACGACGTTGTTCGTGGCACCAACAGCGGCGTGCATCGTCACGACAGCCCGATGGACTTGTGAGCCTTCTTCGTTGGGCAACCACTGCACCGTCAGTTTTTGATCGCGGCCCGCCAACAGACGGACGACATCACGTTCGAGCAAATCATCGTGAACATGACCGTCAGGACTGGCGTCCGTCACCGTTTGCAGATCGGCCAGAGATTCATGCACCCGTACCCGCGACACTGGCGTTGAGCCTTCATTGCGAATGTGGAGCGATGTCGAATGGACTCGCCCGGCGATCACGTTGTCCGGTACTTCCAATTCGAGTCGCAAAGCCACTTCTGCGAACGAGGGGAAATCCGCCCCAGCTTCGTCGGTGTCGGACAACCCATTCGCATCGAGAAACTCGTCAGGCGAATCACGTTGTCCATGAGACGACAGCCGCGAGATATAGGCTTCGGGGCGATGCTGGTGTTCGACATGGGAAGTCGATCGGTCCCAGCGATTCGCTTGTGTTGCGAGAGAAGTTGAACGGTTCGCACGGCTGGTCGATCCGGCGTGAGCAAACGCATCGGGGAACTCACTTCGGGCCGCCACCGATTTGGATCGCGACTTCGGTGGAAACTCACTCGTTCCGGGTAGGAACTCGCGCAGCAACAACATCTCAAACGAGAGGTCAGGATGACGTTCGACTCGCGCGATTGGAGCCGCTCGCGGCTCATCCCACTGCGGTTCTGGGACCGGGATCTCACGGCGAACTGCCGGAGGGTCGCGTCGCACCAACGGGGACCGACGTGGTTCATATTCTTCGCGGCAATCGGTCCCGGCAGTCCATTCAGCCTGAACTTGGAGCCGCATATTCCGTGGTCGATACTTGGATGTTCGAGGAGCGGTATCGAAGTCCGCACCGGGTTCTCGAATGAGCGGCCCATAGACCAGTCGCCGCGATTCCGTCGCGAGCGACGGAGTATCCAATTCCAATCGAACATCCGGCACGCGTCGAATAGAGTCAGCGACCACTGGCGCTGATCCCGATTGAGTAAAATCAGTTCGTTGAGACGTTTCTCGCTGCGATCGGTCACGTCCCGTTGAACGACTGGCCGCTGGATCTTGCGGTTTCTGCGAGACATCAGCCAATGGCTGCTCTTCAAATAGCCTACTGTCGAGTTGTGTGAGAGACAGCTTGCGGGCAGGCCGATGATCGACAAACAAATGTGCGACGCGCCAACGATCCTGAGCCGCCCAGTCGCCCGACCTTTCGAGACTCGCGCGGGTGACACGCACTTGCGACGCCCCTTCATTGGCCAACTCACCCAGCGTGGGGTCGTGACTGGCGATGAAAGGAAAGAAGAGCAGGCCCGTCAGCATCAGCGTGACACATCCCGCCACGGTCACGCAGTACCAACCGGGTGAGCGATGCAAGCCGACCCACACGCGGGCCGAGGTCTGGTCGAGCCAACCCAAAAGCTGAGCGATCTCCATCCCGATCTGTCGGAACGGAAACGGCAACTCATTCAGGATCAATGACCACAGCCGAGACCGCACGCTGTCGCCTTCCGTTGGCTGGGCCAGTCCTCCGGGCAGAGAAGCTGGCATCGACTCCTTCCGTCTCGCGGCCACACTGGCTGGCGAAACATCATGCCAGCCGCCACGAATTCCTTGACGGGTTGTAACAGTTATCAGAATCCATCAAGAAGCGAAAGAGCGGTTTGAGCTACTCGGAAGGGGCCGAAAGCAGTCGTTCACAGACATCTCAAGTATGGCATTGGCCTTGTTCGATGTCATGCAACGCGTTGCGGGGTCTGGTGTCATGTGACATACTCCCACCCGCTTTGAGAACTGATTCCCGTGTTCCAGCGATTCAAGGAATTCCACCCGCTTCATGGCTCAACACGATGTTCAAATTGCGACCCTGGCCAACGGCCTGACCATTCTTGTCGAGACCATGTCGGCGGTGCAATCGGCGGCTTTCTCGATGCTCGTGCCGGGGGGGAGTGCCTTTGATTTACCGGGGCACAACGGAACGGCGACGGCTCTGGCGGACTGGATTTCGCGCGGCGCGGGAGACCGCTCCAGCCGTGAAGTACTGGCGGAACTGGATCGCCTCGGAGTGCAGTCCCGTGAGACCGCTGCGACGCACCACCTCGTCATCAGCGGGTCGTGCCTTGCCGAGAACCTCGCTCCCGCGCTGCGGCTCTACTCCGACGTGTTGCTCCAACCACGGTTCGAGGAAAGTGAATTCGACGCGGTCTTGTCCGGTGTTGAGAATGAACTCCTCTCGATCGAAGACGATCCCCAAAAGAAGGTCATGGTTGAGTTGGTTCGTCGTTGCTATCCGTTCCCATGGGGGCAGCCCAATGAAGGGACGCTTGCCGATTTGGAGAACCTGTCGCCTGAATCCATTCGGGAACACTACGGCCGGACAGTTCGGCCAAACGGTGCCATTCTCGGGATCGCTGGCAACGTGACGCTCGCTGACGTGCTACCGGTTTTAGAGCAGTCTTTAAATGCTTGGAGCGGCTCGAACGACACCGTGCTGATCGAGGGCGAACGCGGTCCGCATCGTGATCATCTTCCCCACGAATCGACCCAGACTCACATCGGTCTCGCGTATCCGGCAGTCGCGTACTCAGACCCGGACTATTACGCCGCGTGGGCCGCCGTAAGTGTTCTCAGTGGTGGCATGAGCGCCCGGCTATTCACGGAAGTGCGTGAGAAACGCGGCTTGTGTTACTCGGTCTACGCCTCGCTCAACGCCATGAAGGATCGCGGCCAAGTGTTGTGCTACGCAGGGACGACATCCGAGCGTGCCCAAGAGACACTCGATGTCCTGCGCGGAGAACTCATTCGTTTGGGAGACGGCATCGGCGAGGACGAACTCGACCGCTGCAAGGCTCGCGCAAAGAGTTCGCTCATCATGGCCCAGGAATCGGCCGGTTCACGCGCGTCGTCACTGGCTCGAAATTGGTATCACCTCGGCCGGACGATCTCGCTGGACGAGGTTCGTTCCAAAATTGAAATGCTGACAGTGCAGACGGTCCTTGATTACGTTCACGCTCACCCGGCCGAAGACTTCACGATCCTGACCGTCGGCCCGGATGAACTGAGCTGATGACAACCCGTGCTGAAGCCGCATTGCGATGATCGCCTCGTTTAACCGCGTGGGCAACGCCCCGCGCGTCAAGCGGCATGGAAAGCTGTTTCACCATCGACACGCGGGGCGTTGCCCACGCGGTTAAACGAGTTTTGATTCCCTCTTCTCGATCCAAGCCCATGAACTTCCATCAGACAACTCTTCCCAACGGCCTCGAAGTGGTGGCCGAGTTGAACGACGACGTGTTCAGCGTCGCCTTCGGCTTCTATGTCCGAGCCGGTGCGCGCGATGAGACCTCCGCTGTGTCGGGCGTGAGCCACTTTCTCGAACATATGGCGTTCAAGGGAACCGAACGGTTCTCAGCCGAAGACGTGAATCGCATCTTCGATGAGATCGGTGCCGACAACAACGCGATGACCAGCGAAGAAAGCACGGTCTTCTACGCGGCCACGCTCCCCGAATACCTCCCGAAGACATTCGAAGTTCAGTCAAGCATCCTGTTCCCCACGCTGAGGCAGGACGACTTCGACATGGAGAAGAAGGTCATCCTCGAAGAGATCGGCATGTACGAGGACCAGCCCGCGTCGGTGGCCTATGACCGCGCGATGCAGCTTCACTTCGCCGGTCATCCACTCGGCCAGTCGGTCCTCGGCACAACCGACAGTGTGTCGGCTCTCACGTCTGAGCAGATGCGAAGCTATCACGCGGAACACTATCGTGCGGGGAGCATCGTCCTCGCAGTGGCCGGAAGAACCGAGTGGTCCACTGTTTTGGAACTCGCTCAGAAGCATTGCGGGCATTGGCCGGCGGGCGGTTCGCCACGCACCGTCGCTCCCGCGCGAGCGACTCCCTCAACGAAGTACATCGTGAAGGAACAGTGCCAGCAGCAGCAGATCATTCAGATGGCTGCCGCTCCCTCGGCGAGCGACCCGCGCCGGTTTGCCGCAGAACTGCTCTGCGTCATCGTGGGTGACGACACCAACAGCCGCCTCTACTGGGATCTCGTCGATCCCGCCTTGGTGGAGTCGGCCGAAGTCGGCTACTACGAATATGAAGGGGCGGGAACGTACCTCACGTTTCTCAACGGATCGCCCGAATCGACGAAGACAAACCTCGCCCGAATCGCTCGCCAGTATGAAGCGATCAATACGAACGGCGTGACTGTCGAGGAACTCGAACAAGCACGCAACAAGGTCGCGACGCGCGTGGTTCTCCGAGGCGAACGCCCGATGGGAAGATTAAGTTCGCTGGGCGGAAATTGGCTGACTCGCCGGGAATATCGCAGCATCGCCGACGATCTGGCGATCCTGCGCAGCGTGACACTCGACGACATCCGTCAATTGCTGATCGAGTTTCCACTCGCTCAAACGACGACGGTTGGGGTGGGGCCGCTTTCAGAATGACGTGGTTGCCAGAGGCGTTCTTCCTCACACCGAGGCGAGAACGAGATCACGCAGTTCAGCCACCAAGAAGAATGATCCCGTGATGGCGATCAGGTCGTCTGGTCCGGCCCAGCGCTGCGCGAGTTGCCACGCGGCGGCGGGTGTCTCGGTCGTGTGAGCCTCGCGGTTTGAGATCGACCTCACGAAGGCGAGCAGCTCGGCCGTCGGAACTCCGCGCGGGTTGTCGAGGTATCTCGTGAAGAGGATCGTGTCGAACTGAGGGACGAGTAGCCGGAGCAGTCCAGACACATCTTTGTCGCGTGTCGCCGCGAAGATCAGCAGGCGGCGACGTGGCCGAAAGTCTTCGCGCAGCGTGGCAATCAGTGCGCGAGCCGACTCCCAGTTATGAGCCGCGTCAATCACGACGGTCGGTCGCTGCGAGACGACTTCGATTCGCCCTGGCCAGCGCACGCGCGACATTCCGGCTCTCACCGCAGCATGGGGAATCGAAACGCCCTGCGCCCGCAGTTCGTCGATCGCAGCCAGAACCAGCGCGGCGTTGGTCGCCTGATGCGCGCCGCGCAACGAGACCGGAACATCACTCCACACAGACCGTCCCGTTCGAACATCGACCGTCGCCGAAGCATCGTCAGGTTGGTTTCTGGCGGTCACATGCACTTCCCGTCCGAGCAGGCTGAACGCCGCACCGCGCTCGTGCGCCATTTGCTCGACGATCTCGATCGCGTCGCTGTGCGAGACGCCACTGACGATGGGCACGCCCGGCTTGATGATGCCCGCCTTCTCCCACGCGATCTTGCGGACGGTGCTGCCGAGAATCTGCGTGTGATCGCGGCTGACGTTCGTGATGACCGTGACCAGCGGGCAACAAACGTTGGTGGAATCGAGCCGTCCGCCTAGACCGGTCTCCAACACGGCAAAGTCGGCGTGGTGATCCTCGAAGTAGAGCCAGGCGATCGCCGTCGCCAACTCGAAGTACGTCGGCTGCATCTGCCCAGGCAGGCCATCCATGTGAGCGATCGTTGGCAGTAGGCGATTCAGAATCGCCACGATCTCGTCTGGCGACGGCTGCGTTCCATCAACCGTCATC
This sequence comes from Schlesneria sp., assembly GCA_043749505.1. Classification (GTDB taxonomy): domain Bacteria; phylum Planctomycetota; class Planctomycetia; order Planctomycetales; family Planctomycetaceae; genus Schlesneria. Next base: position 51,030 of record JAYVDI010000295.1, read on the forward strand.
CGCTCTTCAAACGCCGAGATGTGCGGCGAGATGTAGAGTCCAGTGCGATGTCCGGCGGCAGTCAGCACCGACGCCAACATCGCACACGTCGAACCTTTTCCCTTGGTCCCAGCGACGTGAACGGCGGGAATTCGCTCGTGTGGACTGCCGATCAGCGAGAGCAGCACGCGCATCCGTTCGAGTTTGAAGTCACTAGTCGAATACGCTTCGGCATGGACCCGCTCGTAGTTGATACGGCCGTAGAGGAACTCAATGGCAGCGGCGTAGGTCTCGATGCAGGCGGGCATGGCCGTAACCGTCCTGAAGTCCGGCTTTTCCGAAAGCCGGACTTCTCTCCGAAGGGCAACCTCATCAAGAGAAGTCCGGCTACAAGGCTAAGCCGGACTTCAGCATCAACCTTCCTATCGATCGATCTCACCCATCACGATGTCGAGCGAGCCGACGATGGCGGGAATGTCGGCAATCAAGATCCCTTGGCAGAGCGGGCCGGTGATGGACAGGTTGCAGAAGCAGGAACTTTTGGCGCGGGCGCGGAACGGTTCGGCGTCACCATCGCCAACGACATAGAAGCCCATCGCGCCGCGAGGGGCTTCCGTTTCGAGGTAGACCTCGTCGGAAGGCAACTTCTGATTCATCTTGAATGGAACGCGGAACTCACCCTTTGCAGTTGGATAGCGATCAAGAGCCTGTCGGACGATCTCGATCGACTGCGCGACTTCCATCATGCGGACGAAGAAGCGGCACCAGTTGTCGCCGAGGACGACCTCTTTCGGTGTCTTGCCAAACGCGGCATCGAAGGGAGCGACCGGAATCTTGTAGTTGTAGCCCTCGTACATCCGAGTGTAGATCGGCTCACCGTCGCGGCGTAGATCGTGATCGACGCCGCTGCCGCGCAGGACCGGGCCGGTGCAGCCGTAGCTGATTGCCATCTCGCGGGTCAGGATGCCGAGGTTGCTCGTGCGCTTGATGAAGATGGCGTTGCGAGTCAGCAGCGTGTGGTACTCTTGGATGCGCGGGCCCATCCAGTCGAGGAACATCCGCAGGGCATCCACCCATTGCAATCGCAGGTTCGGATCGCGACCGGTCAGTTGGGCGAGGCCGGGCGGGATCGTGATCTCACCCGGCAGATCGTGCGTCGCGCCGCCGATGGTCAGGTAACTGTAAGTCAGCCGCGCACCGCAGGCTTCCTCAAACAGGTCAAGGATGATTTCGCGTTCGCGGAAGGCGTAGAGAAACGGACTGAACGAACCGAGGTCGAGGCCGTAAGCCCCCATCCCCACGAGGTGGCTGGCGATGCGACCCAACTCGGCAATGATGACTCGCAGGTTCATCGCCTTGTCGGGAACTTCCATCCCGATCAGTTTTTCAACGGTGAGCGCGAACCCGAGGTTCATGTTCATCGCCGCGAGGTAGTCCATGCGGTCGGTGTACGGAATCCACTGCGGTGGCGAGAGGTTCTCACCGATCTTCTCGGCGCAGCGATGCAGGTAGCCGATGTGCGGCGTGACCTCGTGAATGATTTCGCCGTCGGTCTTCAGGAGCAGACGCAGCACGCCGTGCGTGCTCGGGTGCTGCGGCCCCATGTTCACGAGCATCTCGTCGGTGCGAACGTCGAACTCGACGATGCGCGGGTCTTCCAGTGTCAGGCTCATGTCAGTCTCTTTGTGGTGGAAGTCCGGCTTAGCTCTGTTAGCCGGACTTCTCTGCGGGATTCGGCTACCCAGAGCGAAGTCCGGCTTTAGGAAAAGCCGGACTTCGAGTTTCGGCAATTACTTGCCGCGGACGCCGTGATATTCGAGTGGGAATTCGTAGTCCTTGCGGAGCGGATACCCTTCCCAGTCTTCCGGGCAGAGAATGCGACGCAGGTTGGGATGATTGGTGAAATGGATGCCGACGAGATCGTAGGCTTCGCGTTCGTGCCAGTCGGCAATGCTCCAGACGTGTGAGACGCTGGGAACTTCGGGCAACTCGCCCGTGACACCGTCTCGCCAACGAGGCAACTTCACCTTCAGTTTGCACCAATGTCGATGCGTGTAGCTGTAGAGGTGGTAGACGACTTCGACGTGCGGCTCGCAAGGCGTCTTCTTTTTCGGGTCGGTCTCCAACCAGTCGGACCCGGTGAGATCGTTCAGCGAATCCAACACAATGTCAGCGTCGTCGTGCAGGAACTTCGCCACGTCGGCGATGCGATCCGAGGCGATTTCGATCCACGGATCTTTGACGCCGGTTTTGAGTTCACGGATGGCGTCGATTCCGAACTTCTCGACCAGCCGTTGATGAATGTCTTCGATACGCATGTCGGCTTCCGAGAACGGGCGTTTGTTGGACTTGTATGGTGTCGAGAATCGGATGCAAAATTCAAACACCAACCCGCCGCGTGAGCAGTCTGTTGCAGGACGCAGAAACATCCTTGCTCACGCGGCGGGTTGGTATGGAACTTCGCCTCTAGCTGGCGGTTTGAGGGCTGGTTTTGCGCATCCCTTGATCGGAGGCACTCGACGCGGCTGAGGACAACTTGGCCTGTTCCGCGACGGCACGGACCCAGTCGAGATCACCGCGTTTCCAAACGTAAGCAAACCCGACGAGCAGCACAGCGAAAAAGACGAGAACATCGACGACGGCCGTCCAGCCAAGCATCAAGGCTGACTCAACTTTGATCGCCGTTTCCGGTGTCAGACTTCCTGCGGGGAGTGTGAGCAGTTGCTCGCTGAGTTGAACTCGTTGAGCAGGCGACAACATCGAGTCCGTCAGTTGCATCAAGTTTCCGTAGACGGCCGCCCAAGGAAAGAAGAACACCACTTCGACATCGAAAATGATGAACAGCAGGGCGACGACGTAGAACCGCAGGTCGAACTGGATGTAGCTGCTACCGATGGTTGGCTCGCCGCACTCATAGGTCGCGTCCTTCTCCAGCGAAGGGACTTTGGGGCGAAGCAGTTTTCCCAGCAACAACGGGGCAAGGAGGAAGCCGATCGCCACCAGAGTAAACAGCAAAAAATGTCCGACGATATCCGTCATTGGCTTCTGTCTCGATTCTGTTCCATTCGGGAGGTCAGTTTGCTTCCGCGTCAGTCCGCTTTAACTCTTGCCGGCCTGAGAAGCCTGCGTCCAACGTGTGCCAGTGAGTGATGGTTGGTTCACCGAGCTTCCAGCAGAGATAGACTTCCTGACCGTCCATCATGGCGGGGAAGTCGATCAACCCCAAGACGGGGTCTTTGAACTCCACGCCCAATTCGAGCAACTCATCGACGAAGCTTTGCAGCCGCTCAACATCTTTTTCGAGGTCTCGCCGAATCTGTTCGACCTCTTCATCGTAAAGATCGCCGCGATGAGAGTTGCGGGCGTCTCCTTGGCGAAGTCCATTCAATCGTTCTTCGCGATCGCGAACATCGCGGAACAACTCCACGATGTCGCCGACGATCATTCGTACCAGCGGCAACATGCGATTGGCGGATTCCAATGAAAACATCGGGCGCGACGCTAGTTTGGCACTCATTGAGCTAAGACCTTTCGCCGTCACTTCAAAACCGTTGATTTGGAACACAGGCAGAGTGAACACGTTATTGATCTTGGGGAGTGAACTGAAAGGGACTTGGCTCCCCCTTCACCCAGACCGGTTCGTAAAGCACCTTGGACTCGGCGACCGCCGTCGGGTTGAGAGTCGCTTGGCCCCAAGCGACTTCGAGCGGCAGCTTGGCGTAGTCCACGACGCAGCCGTCGCGACTGAAGCAACTGAGGTCATGATTGGACCCCATGAAGATGCAATCCACGGGGCACGGCTCGACACACAACGCGCAGAACATGCACTTCGTGTAGTCGATCGTGAAACCATCGACGCGGAAGCCTTTGCCGACCGGGCTTTTTGATTTCTCGATGTAGATGCAATCGACGGGACAGGCGACAGCGCACTTCTCGCAACCGATGCAGGTTGTCAGGTCAAAGCGGTGAAAGCCGCGGTAGCGGGCTTTCACGGGGACCGGCACCTCGGGGTACTCGTACACCTCAGTGAACGTTTTGCGGCGATAGGTCATCAGCATCGTGCGGGCCGTGACCCACATGCCGCTGAGTAATGTGGAAACCGCGACCCAAATGTTGCGGCACCACTCTCCAAAACCCCACAACCACGCCATGGTTGGCTCACAGAAAAGTTCATGAAGACCGGGAAGGATCAGTCAATTGAGCCACACTGCACACTCATTGAAGAGTGAAAGAGGTCGGGCGATCATGGCTCAAAATGGCTGAAAGCGGCGTCGGATTATAGGCCGCGCGAAGTGAATCGCAAGCGACGCTCAACGCTGCCGAAGTACGACACGCGATGTTCTCAAGAATCGGAATGGGGGCCAGTTGAGTGCGCTCGCACCAGATCGGTAACGGCCTGTGTGTTGTGAGTCAGGTCGTCGTGAAGGCGTTGAGTTTGCGGGCCAAAGCCGAGCCGACGTGCCAACGATTCGAAGTCGGCGGAACCGGGTGGCGAAACCGTGAGGTCGCGTGCCTCGCCGCGCACCATCCTGAGTGCGTCAATCAGTCGGCGCAGAAAATGGTAGGCGGCGCAGAGTCGTTCGTGATCGGCGGCGGTCAGCGCACCGACTTGCCGCAGCGCATCGAGAGCCTCGTGCGTGTTTGTCGCTCTGAGTTCCGGATGCTTCGCGCCGCGATCGAGTTGCAGGGCCTGGACGAGGTATTCGAGATCGACCAATCCGCCGGGGCTGAGCTTCGCGTTGAACTCTGTTGCGCCGACCAGTGATCGCAACTGGCGTTCGCGCATCGCACGGATCGCTCCGAAATCGACGCGCCGGCTCGTGTAAATCAACTCGTCGCGCAGCGCTTTCAGGCGAGTGCCGAGTTCTTCATCACCGGCGATGGGCCGCAGCTTGACGAGTGCCTGCCGTTCGTAAGGCCACGCGGGGCCGTCGTGCTGGAAGTAACTGCGGAACGCCGCGAACGACACTGCCAAGCTGCCCGCACGACCATACGGCCGCATCCGCAGGTCGATCCGAAAAATCCCTTCGCTCCGCGCGTGAATCGCATGGCTGACGTTTTCAGCGAGCCGCGAGTAAAAGCCCGCATTGTCGATCTGTTCGTACGGTACGGCCGCCGCGCGCGATGCGAACGACCGCGTCATTCCTTCCTCGTCGTAGACGAAAAGGAGTTCGATGTCTGACGCAAACCCCAGTTCGCGTCCGCCACATTTACCGAGCGCGTTCACGCACAAACGACACTCGCGGCCGTCGGCGGTCGCGGGCGAGCCGAACCGTTCGACAAGTTCTGTGTGACAGAACTCGACCGCCGTCGTGACCACAACCTCAGCCAGATCGGTCATCTCGCGGCCGAATTCGTCTACGCCGCCGCTATGTCCCAAGATGTGCCGCATGTCGATCCGGAAGAGTTCGCGATCCTTGAACTCGTTCAATCGCGTCCGCCGCTCGTCCGCCGTCGCCGTGTCGTTCAACATTTCATCGAGCGTGTCAGCCAGTTGTGGTTTGGACCGCGACTGCTGTAAGCCCGCGATGTCGTGCAGGACCGGAAACAGGTTGGCGTACTGGAGTCGCAGGAAGTCCTCCCACAAAAAGTCACTCACACCAAGCAATTGGGCGAGTGCGGACATGACTTCGGGCCGTTCGAGCGATGCCAACTGATCGACCCAGTCGGGTCGTTGGAACAGATCGCGCAGGAAGCTGCGAAAGTGGAGCAGCGCGGCTTGAGGATTCGGAGCCGCAGGCAAGAGATGCGTGAAATGTTTGATGAGGACCACGGCCGCTTGCAGCTCTTGCAACCGGGTCGCGTCGAGGATTTTCTCGCCCGAATGGGCATCGGTCACGAGCAAAGTGTCGTGTGCGTGATGGCTCTCCGCGCGGATCATCACTTGCACGATACTCACGCCACTGAGAGTCAACGCGTTCGACAGTTCGTACAAAAATCCCGGCGTGTCATCGCCGCGAATGTGTAGCACGGTCGCTGTCGCATGAGCCTCGTTGTCGAAGCGGACTTCCAATGGTGCGGGCTTCGTCGCGGAGTCCGAGGCGTGTTCGAGCCCCTTCGCCACGCGCTTAGCCAGCCGCCCTTGAGCCTCATCCACATGACCGTTTTGCGCCAAGCAGACCAACTCGGCCAGTTCGGTTTCGTAGCGCAGCCAAACTTCAGGTGACAGCTCGTTTGCGGCCGCCTGCACTTCAAACTCATCGACAAAGCGGTGCGAGAGACGCTCCCGCGGGCTGTCGGCTCGTGGGTGAGTCTCCGTCGATACGAAGCCCTCAATAATGTTGAAGCCGTGGGCGAACAGCAGGCCGCAGATCATCGACAACTCGCCGGGATAGTCGTGCCCCACGACGGTCACACGCCAACGATTCGGCGGCAGCGCAGCGGCGTCGCGCGGCTGGTCATGAACGCTGACATCGCGCTCCGCGACAACTCGCACTGCGCGCTCGGCGTTCAGCTCGGCCAGCAGTTCCGAGTGCCGCCGCCGCTCGTCGGCGTTGAAGACGGACTCATAAGATTCGAGCGGTTGTTCGTGAACTCGGTCACGGTCGAGCCGCGCTCGTTCGCGTTCCCGCTCACGATCGGGGATCGGCGGCGAGGTGAGCGGTTCGACCAAGTTGCGATCGTGTGCGAGGTACTTGTCGAAGATCGTGCGGATCGACTTGCGATGGCTGTCAAAGTGGGCCAGGAGCAACTCCGACGTACCGAAGTCGAGCCTTCGAGCCAGCGCGGTCAGTTCGATCCCATCCGTCGGCAGCGAGTGCTCCTGTCGGTTGTTCATCAGTTGCAGCGAGTGCTCAATTGTCCTCAAGAAGACGTAGCCGTCGGTCAGTCGTCGGTACTCGTCCGCGTGCAGCACGCCCGCATCGGTCAGCCGGACGAGTCCGTCGAGTGTGTTGGGCGAGCGGACGTGACGATGCTCCGCGCCATGCACCAGTTGCAGGGCTTGCACGAGAAACTCGATATCGCGGATCGAACCGCTGCCGAGCTTCACCTCACCCCATTCGCGCCCCCGACGACGCAGGTCCGCTTCAATTCGTCCCTTGGCTTGCCTCACCGCCGCGACCACGTCGCCGGGAGCCGCTCCGAAAATGTAAGGTTCCGCCCGACGCAGCAACTCGCGCCCCAAGTCCCTCGGCCCGGCAATGACGCGTGCTTTGAGCAACGCCTGCTTCTCCCACATCTCGGCGTGCGACTTCAAATACTCCAAGTACGACGGGATCGTCGTCACGAGTTCTCCCGACCGCCCCCACGGTCGCAGCCGAACGTCCACGCGATAGAGAAAGCCTTCACCCGTCATGTCCTGCAAACTCTTGACCAGTCTCTGTGCGAGTGGCAAGGCCTCGGTCGGACTTCGATCGGTGAGGAACACCAGGTCAATGTCCGAGCTGTAGTTCAGTTCCTCACCGCCGAGCTTTCCCAACGCCAAGACGGTGATGTTCACCGTGTGCAACATCAGTTCGTGCCCGACCAATGTGAGACAGGCCTGTACCAAACTGTCTGCGAGCAAACTGAGCTGCACTGTCGCGGCTCGCAGGTCGATCAGCCCGAACGCATCGCACGCACCGATCCGCAACAACTCCCACCGCTGAAACCGCCGCAAGGCGTCCATCCGCGCCGTGAAGTCCGGAGCCGATGCGACCTGCGAAAGCGCGTCGTTGAGGAACTCCTCGCGACTCTTCAATTCGGCGAGTCGTCGGTGGCGAGTCAGTTCACGCAGCGAATCCGGGTTGCGCAGCACGGTCTCAGTCAGATAGCGACTGGTCGCGAACAATCGGACCAGCATTTCGATCGCTCGCGGGTTCTCATCGAAAAACTGAAACAATTCGACGCGATCACCGGCTCCCTGCACGAACCGCTCAAAGTCAATCAGCCCCGCGTCCGGATCGGGCACCTCTCCAAGCAACCCGAGCAGCTTGCGAAGACAGCCCATGGCCATCACCGTCGAGAGCGATTTATCCACCATCCCGCGCAGCCGATTCACCACGCTCTCGTCTCGAAAACCGAGGCGATGCAGATTCTCAATCAACACACCGCGAGCGTTGTCGTCGCCATCCAGCCACTCCCGCAACGACTCCCACATTCCAGTGAACTCCCGCCAGCCCATCAATCGATCCAAACACTCCCGATCCCTTAGGGACGAGGTCGCAATAACATTCCGATGAGCCGCAGGGCGCTAGCCCCGGTTTATACCCGACGCGGCCGAAGATGAGTCGTTTAACCGCGTGGGCAACGCCCCGCGCGTGAGTGGCAAAACGGCTTTCAATATCGCTCGACGCGCGGGACGTTGCCCACGCGGTTAAACGAAGCAAACCTCTCACTTTGGGCCGTGCGAGGTATACGTCATTCATGCACAGCCCCTTGGGCAACGCGACAGCACACGTCAAGAACGCGGCGGGAGATCACGTCAAACCGCGAATCGGTTCTCCGTGGTAGACGTGGTGCGGGCGACCAAGGTCGTCATGCCAAGCCACGGTTTCGGGAAGGCCGAGTGACGAGTAGATGGTCGCTGCGAAGTTCTCGGGAGTCTGAGGATCGGTGGCCGGGAACGCCCCCAGCTTGTCGGAGGAGCCGATCACGCGACCGCCCTGGACTCCACCACCCGCCAGCCAGATGGTCTGCACCGCGCCCCAGTGGTCTCGACCGGGAAGCTTGTAGTGCTGCGGCAGATGCGAAACTTTCGGCGTGCGGCCGAATTCACCCGCCATCACGATCAGCGTGGAATCGAGCAGACCGCTGTCGTGGAGATCATCAAGCAGAGCGGACAAAGCTCGGTCGGTCGGCGGGAAGAGCTGGTCTTTCAAATGGGGGAACGCTTCGCCGTGCGTGTCCCATGTTTCGTTGTTGCCAAGGTTCACTTGGACCATGTTCACGCCCGCTTCAACCAGACGACGTGCCATCAGCAACGACCAGCCGAACGAGTTCTTGCCGTAGCGAGCTTGAACCTCGTCAGGAGCCGCCGCGACATCAATCGCCTTACGAACGTGACCGTCGGTGAGCAACGAAATCGCTCCCTCACGATAACGGTCGAACGATTCGACACGAGCAAATTGTTCGAGGTCCGCTCGCTGCCGGTCGATGTGGCTCAGCAACTCCATGCGGTTGCCGAGTCGTCCTCGCGAGAACCCTTCGGGGAGCGACAAATTCGGAGCCTGAAACAGCGACCGTTGCGGCGTGTTCGGTCGATCTTGATGGTCGAACTCGTACTCGGGATGTGCTCCGTAACTCTTTGAACTGAATGCGGAAGCTTCAATGAACCACGGGTCGCGATGGCTTCCCATGATTCCGCCAAACTGTCCGGGAAGAACTCGCCGGGAGTTATGAATCAACTGCTCGGGAAGGACTGCTGTCGGTGGCAAGTTGTTGCGAGGCGTTGTGACTCCACCCACGACGGCCGCGATCGACGGCCAGTCTTGCGGCCGAGGCAGTGAGGGGTTGAAGGCGGGCGGAGTTTCGGTTCGCCCCGTCAGCATGATGTGATGGCCCAGCGAATGGTCGTTCGTGGGATGCGTGAGCGAACGAACCAGCGACCAAAGCTGACTGCGTTGAGCGAGCTTCGGCAGATGCTCGCAAATGTCGAGTCCCGGCGTACTCGTCGCGATGGAATGGAACTCGCCACGAATGTTTTCGGGGGCCAGCGGCTTGGGATCGAAGCTGTCGTGCTGACTGAGTCCGCCAGAGAGAAAGATGTAAATCACTGACCGAGGCGATATGGAAACAACCGGTGCGGCACTGGCTTCACGCAACGCGGCCACATGATTCGATCCGAGTCCCAGCAGGCCAACGCTCCCCACTTGCAGAGCCGTGCGGCGCGAGACACGAGGGTGGACAAACCGACTGTTTTGCATGACTGCCTCTCCTTGGTTGGCCGACCACATTCCATCGGCTGATTCCGTTACGTCAGGCTACTGACAGTCTGCGGACCATGCAAGGTGAGTCGAAGAGGCGGAAGTCCGGCTTAGCTTTGTTAGCCGGACTTCTCTCCAGAATGACGCGATGTGAAGAAGAAGTCCGGCTTTCGGAAAAGCCGGACTTCAAGACGCCCAACGGCACCGAGTTCCATCGAACTTCAGTCGAGCCGCTTTACACGGATGTTCTTAAAATGGACGGTGCTTCCGGGATCGTGGGCTTGCAACGCGAACGTGCCCTTATCGAGCTTACGAGTGAAGTCGTCACCCGCCTTCTTGTCGTCCGGTTCGGTGTAGTCGGTGACGACCTTGTCATTGATCTTGATCGTGACGTGCTTGCCCTGCACGGTCACGGTCTCGGTGTACCACTCACCATCTTTGACGTGCAGTTCGAGCACATCCTTCACGGCGTACAGGCTGCCGGTCTTCTTGGGGTCTTTCTTTCCGACGGGGCTGTTGTTGACCTGCGCCTCGAAGCCGTACTTGGGCCAGCCCTCCTCTTGAAACTTCGTGTGGAAGTAGATCCCGCCGTTCGCCTCTGTTTCGGTCATCACATCGACCTTCAGCTCGAAGTTGACGAAGGGCTTGTCGTCACCAACGTAAAAGACGTGGCTGCGTGGTCCGTTGGCCACGATGGCTCCGTCTTTGATTTTCCAACTATCTTTGGCCTCGTTGATCTTCCAGCCGTCGAACGATTTGCCGTCGAACAATTGAACGAATCCATCCTTGTCAGGCTCGGCGGCTTGGATCGAACCGGCGCAGGCGAGCGTGGCAAACATCAAACAGGTCAGCAGGTGCTTCATCGGGAAACCTTGTTCTTCAGGAGTGGGACAAGAAACATGGGCAGGCGACACGCGCGTAGTGTGCCTCCGCGCGAGCGTGCTGTAAATCGTGCGACAGGCGGCTTCGAGGCCATTCGACCGCGACAGAGCTTCCGTTGAATCTTTGCCCTCGAACGCTACACTCTCGCCCGTCGTAGAATGTGTCACGCAAGGTGTGGGTGGCGATCTGAGCTGTTTGCGAAGCCGAAAATTGGCTGAGCGGCGGCTCCTGTTGGTCGGTTGCAGGTGGGCTGCACTGGTCGCGGATCGCCTGCCAACCGAAGTCGCAGGTAGGAAAGCAAGATGTCGATTACGAAAGAGAAAAAGACCCAAGTCATTCAGGAGTATCGTCGTGCTGAAAACGATACCGGGTCGCCTGAAGTTCAAATTGCAGTCTATTCGTCGCGGATCGCCGAACTGACGGACCACCTGAAAGGTCACGTCAAGGATCATGCCGGTCGCCGTGGACTGCTGATGCTGGTTAGCCGGCGTCGTCGCCTGTTGAAGTACCTCGAAGCGACCGAGCGTTCGCGGTACACGGAAATCATCTCCCGCTTGGGATTGCGGAAGTAATCTGCGGCCAGCGGTTCGCAGCCGCTGGCCTATGGTCGGCGGCTCGTCTGCGGCGACGAGCTTATCGCCATCGTCGCGAACTCCGCCGTTGTCGCGATCTCACTGTTTTGCACTCTCCCGTACCGAACGTCTTGGCCCGATGAGGCCGACTTCGGTTTGTGGCTGCCGTCATTGTTGCGTGCGGCCCTCCCCTATTCTTTGCAGGAAATCACACGTGAAAGTTACTGTCGAACGCGAATTTGCAGGAAGAACACTCAGCCTCACTACGGGTGAAATGGCGAAGCAGGCTGCCGGAGCGGTGCTGGTTCGGTTTGGAGACACCGTCGTGTTTGTGGCCGCTCAAAATGGTCCGTCGCGGCCGGGGATCGACTTCTTTCCCCTGACATGCGACTACCGAGAGCGCGTGGCGGCTGCGGGCAAGTTCCCCGGTGGGTTCCTCAAGCGTGAGGGCCGGCCGACGATGAAGGAGATTCTGACCAGCCGATTGACCGACCGACCCATTCGCCCGCTCTTTCCGGAAGGGTACGTCGAAGAAGTCCAGATCATGTCGAATGTCCTTGCGTCCGATGGCGTGAACGATCCCGATGTCCTCTCGATTATCGGGGCGAGTGCCGCGCTCTGCCTGGCACCGGTTCCATTTCAAGGTCCGATCGCCGCGGTTCGCGTCGGCATGATCGACGAAAAATTCATTCTGATGCCGACTCGTGCTGAGATGGAAACCAGCAAGCTCGATCTGGTCGTCGCGGGCAGCACGACATCGGTCCTGATGATCGAAGGCTTTGGACACCAACTGCCCGAAGAGCAGATGGGCGACGCCATCATGTTCGCTCACCGCGCGATCGTCGAACTGTGTGCGTTGCAGGAAGAGCTCGTCCAAAAAGTGGGCAAGCCGAAGTTCGTTGCAGCCGAACCCGTCAAGAATCCACTCGATGCTCCGCTCCGCGAAAAGGCTTATGCGCGACTGCAAGAAGCGAAAGTCGCTGGCGCGAAGAAGGAACGTCGGGGAGCGGCCAAGGAATTGAAGGCCGCGCTCATCGAAGAATTCTTCCCGAACGGAGCCGACAAAACTTCTTGCGGTTGCAGCAAGGAACAGTTCTCCGCCGCGTTCGGCAATCTCGAATCGCGCGTGGTGCGCGATTTGATCCTCGAAAAGAAGCTGCGTCTCGACGGCCGCACTCTCGGCGACTTGCGAGCGGTCTCGTGCGATGTCGGCCTGCTCCCGCGAGTCCATGGTTCCGCCGTGTTCACCCGTGGTGAAACGCAGTCGCTCGCAACGATTACGCTGGGAACCACCCGCGACGCCCAGCGCGTTGACGGGCTGTTCGAGGAAGTTCAGAAGTCGTTCATGCTCGATTACTACTTCCCGTCCTATTCCGTCGGCGAATGCCGTCCGATTCGCGGGCCGGGGCGTCGCGAGATCGGCCACGGGGCGTTGGCCGAACGGTCGGTCCAGTCGGTCATTCCTGCAGGAGAAAAGTTCCCGTACACGATTCGCGTGATCTCCGACATCATGGAATCGAACGGCAGTAGTTCGATGGCCTCCGTCTGCAGCGCCACGCTCGCGCTGATGGACGCGGGCGTGCCGATCACGCAGCCTGTCGCCGGCATCTCGATCGGTCTCGTCAAAGAGGGCAACCGGTTTGAATTGCTGACCGACATCATGGGCGACGAAGACCATTTCGGCGACATGGACTTCAAGGTGGCCGGGACTCAGAAGGGTGTCACTGGTATCCAGCTCGACCTGAAGATCGCAGGAATCAACGAGGAGATCATTCGCAAGACGCTCGAAGAAGCCCGCAAGGCGCGCATCGAGTTGCTCAAGACGATGCTCTCCACGATTCGTCGGCCTCGTGCTGAGATTTCGGTCAATGCTCCGCGTCTGCTGCGCACCAAGATTGAACCCTCCAAGATCGGTCTGTTGATTGGCCCCGGTGGCAAGACGATCCGCGCCATCCAAGAAGAGACCGGCGCGACGATCGACATCAACGACGACGGCACGGTGACGATCGCCTGTGCCAAGAGCGAAGGTGCCGAAGACGCACTCGCTCGCATCGAAGCGATGACCGAAGAAATCAAGGTCGGCCGCGTCTACAACGGCACGGTCAGTTCTGTCAAAGACTTCGGTGCCTTCATTGAAATCGCCCCCGGCAAGGACGGCCTCTGCCACGTCAGCGAACTCGCAATCGGCTTCGTTAAGTCGGTCGATGAAGTCTGCCGCGTCGGTGACAAGTTGCAGGTCAAGGTCATCGCGATTGATGACCAAGGCCGCGTCAAGTTGTCCCGCAAGGCCATGCTCATCGAACAGGAGCAGGCTCAGGGCGGAGACAATGGTGGCGAGCAGCCTGCTGCTCAGTAGTTGCTCGACACCGGGGCTGTCACCGCGTGATGCCGCTTGCGGTAAGAATTCAGTGACTCACTGAAGCTCACAATTGAAATGATCTGTAGCCCGGCATCAGAGATGCCGGGCTACTTTCGCAACGGGCCAGCGGTTGATGTTTTCACTGCCGAATCAGGCTGACGCGGGAGCGTGGGGATGATCGAGGAACGACCGGCCGAATCCGACAATCTCGCCCGCGATCATCGGCGGCTGCAGTCGAACTACGCGGAGATCGCTTCGTTGGCGGGTGGTCTCGCGCATGAAATTCGCAACCCGCTCTCGACCATTGGTTTGAACCTCGAACTGTTGAGCGAAGACCTGACCGAAGGTGATTCGCCCCGCGAGCGACGCATTCTTCAGAAGCTTTCCGTGGTGAAGCAGCAGTGCCAGCATCTCGATCGGATTCTGAGCGACTTCCTCCAGTTTGCCCGCGTCGGTTCACTCGTGCCGCGCAAGTCGGATTTGAACGCGACCGTTCACGAGTTCATCGAGTTCTTCACCCCACAAGCGGCCGAACGCGGGATCGACATCAGCCCGCATCTCGCCGCTAACCTGCCCGCCGTTCAACTCGACGCCCAACTTTGGCGTCAGGTTTTGATGAACCTGTCTCGCAACGCTCTGCAGGCGATGCCGAACGGCGGAGTCCTCGAACTGCAAACGTATGGTCGCGACAGCTCGGTCATGTTGGACATCATCGACAACGGGCAAGGGATGAGTGCCGAGACACAAGCCCGCATGTTCGACACGTTTTTCTCGACGAAACCCGACGGCAGCGGCCTCGGCTTGCCCACCGTCCGCAAAATCGTCGAGGCTCACGGCGGCACGATCCTTTGCGAGAGCGAGATCGGCCGCGGCACCCGCTTCAGCATCGTGCTGCCGGGTGCGTAGGATGGACGCGATCTTGCGCCAACTCTCGAAGTCCGACTTTTCTAAAAGCCGGACTTCGGGTCGTGAGCAGCATCGCCCTCACGAAAGGATTTCCCGAACGACGTGGCCATGCACATCTGTCAGGCGATGATCGCGACCTCCCGAGCGAAACGTGAGACGCTCGTGGTCAAGGCCCAGCAGGTGCAGGATCGTGGCGTGGAGATCGTGCATCGTGCAGATGTTCTCGACGGCGTGCATTCCGAGTTCATCGGTCGCGCCATAGATCGTGCCTCCCTTCACGCCGCCGCCAGCCAGCCAAATGGAGAAACCTTCGGGATGATGATCGCGGCCGTCGCGCCCCGTGGAATGGGGTGTTCGACCGAACTCACCCGCCCACACGATCAGCGTTTCCTCGAACAGCCCGCGCTGCTTGAGGTCGCAAATCAACGCGGCAATGGACTGATCGGTGTCGAGGGCGTTCTTCTCGTGTCCCAGCTTGAGCGCGCCGTGTTGATCCCAAGTGCCGTTGGAGGCTCCCGGCGGGCAGGTGATCTCAACGAACCGAACTCCTGCTTCGAGCAGTCGCCGTGCGCGAAGGCATTGCATCCCGTAGAGCCGTTGCGAGGGCACCTTTGAGTCGATGCCGTACTCCGATTGTGTGGCGGCGGTCTCTTGATTGAGTGAGAGGACATCGGGGACGAGCGACTGCATTCGGTAGGCCATCTCGTAGTTGCGAATGGCCGACTCGACCGCATCGTCGCCGCCGAGTGATTGCGAGAATGCCGCGTCTTGACCACGAAGCCAGTCGAGCTTTGTGCGCTGCACGCGCGCGTCTTTATCGGCCGAGACGATGTTCTCGATCGGCTGTCCCTCCACACGGAAGAACGTGGCCTGATGGCTGGCGGGGAGGAAGCCGCTCGAAAAATTTTCAAGGCCCCCACACGGAACGACTCCAAAGCTGAGTACCACGAAGCCGGGAAGGTTCTGACTTTCGTTGCCCAAGCCGTAGGTCGTCCACGCACCGAGACTCGGCCGCCCCGCGATGTTCGATCCGGTGTGGAGGCGCAATACGCCGGTCGAATGGAGCGGCAGGTCGGCCTTCATCGAGCGGATTACGGCGAGGTCATCGGCGTACTCGGAGATCTGCGGAAAGAGACTGCTGATCGGCATCCCACTCTGACCGTGTTGGCGAAAGGTCCACGGGCTTTGCAGCCACTTGCGGTTCGCGTTGGCGGTCGGATTCTTGGAGCCATCGAATGCCTGCCCATCAACCTCAGCCAGCTTCGGCTTCGGGTCAAAGGAATCGATGTGCGAGACGCCGCCGTCCATGAAGCAAAAGATGACGTTGCGAACCTTGGGGGCGAAGTGCGGTCGCGGCACAGCACCCTCGATTCCAATTCTACTCTCGCCCGGTGATGCGGCTCGCGAGGGGTTGGCGAGCAGCCCCTGAAGAGCCAGCATTCCGAATCCGTTCGCCGACGCCCGCAACATCGCGCGACGTGACGTGGGCATCGCAAGCGGTCCGGGGCATGAGGCGAGGCGCGAGCGAGTCATTTGTGGCTCATTCCGTGTACGAGTCAGCGGCAGGACGTGATCCAGAATACAGAGGCTTCATCGAAGCGAGAATGGCTGGGACAATACTCCCTCGAAGTCCGGCTTTTCTTAAAGCCGGACTTCCGACCGTGAGTGCAATTCGCGGGACGTTGCTTGCCAACGGCTCGCGTGCGCGGTTTATTCTCCGCCCGCGTCGTTAGCTGAGGGAGCAGGACATGAACGACTCTTCCATCCCCATTGGCTGCCGACGTGAGTTGGTCACGATTGTTGGCAGTTTCTCGGCTCAAGGCCGCTTGTCTTCTGGAAAACTTCCGATGGGAAAGCAACCGCTGATGGTCCGGTTGTCACGATGTCTTGTGTTGTTGGCGTGGCTCGTCCCGCTGGCGATGGTTCCTGCGTGGCGGGTTCAGGCTGAAGAACCGTATCTCGAATTTGTGCGGGGGCTGCGGGATCAGCAGTACTACGACTATGCGATCCTGTATCTCGACCAGATCGCGACGCGGCCGAATCTTCCGACTGAGATCAAGCAGGTCATTCCCTACCAGAAGGCAATGATTCTGCTCGATGGCTCCAAGCGGGCGCGGACTCCCGAGAAGCAGACCGAGCAGCTCGCTCAGGCGCTGGCGTTTCTCGAACAGTTCGTGAAAGACAGCCCGAGCCATGCGAGTGCGGGTGACGCCAACTCGGATCGCGCTCAGATCCTGCTCGGCATGGGGCAGGTCGAGGTTCTGCAATCGCGGTCGCCCGCCAATCAGGGAGCCAAGCGGGAGATTCAGGGCAAGGCGCGCGAGGTGATCGCCAAGGCACGGCTCGTCTTCCAGACGGCTTACGATCAGCACGCCGCCGCGTTCAAAAAGTTTCCGAGCTTCATCGACGATCAGAAGGATCGCAGCCTGGCCGCCGACCGGGCCAAGGTGGAAGTGAACATGATCACCGCGATGCTGAACCTCGGAATGTGTACGTACCACGAGGCTCAATCGCACGACCAAGGCTCGATCGAATTCAAACAACTGCTCGACAAAGCGGCCGGTGAATTCGAGACGATGCACCAGAAGTACCGCAGCCAAGTGGGCGGCTTGTTCGCCCGAGCTTGGCAGGGGAAGTGTTATGAAGAGCAAAACGATCTTCAAAAGGCGATGGGGATCTACAACGAGTTGCTCGATCATCCCGGCAACGAAGGTCCGCTGTCGCGACTCAAAGCGCAGACGCTGTACTTCAAGCTGATCTGCCTGAACAGCAAGGATCGCAACGATAATCAACTCGCCGCCGACTTGGCCGAGGAATGGTTGAAGAAGAACCAGGCGGAGTCTCGCACCGAAACAGGGCTGGGCATTCAGTGGGAACAGGCCAAGGCTTACGAGGCACTCGGCGACAAAGTGGCTCGCGACACGAAGGCCGATGCCGAGCGGGGTTGGCGACAAGCGCGGACGATCGCGACGCAGATCAACAAGTATCCGGGTGAGTTCAAAGACGCGTCTCTCGCAATGGTCCAACGGTTGCAGGTCAAGCTGGGAGGCAAAGAACAGGTTCCGCGCGACTTCGACACCGCCTTCGGTCTGGCCGGTCAATCATTCAAGGCGGCTCTGGAAATCGCCAAGGAAATCGAAGGGGGTAAAAAGACGAGGCGAGCTGCTGAAG
The DNA here is from genome assembly GCA_043749505.1 of Schlesneria sp. Taxonomy (GTDB): domain Bacteria; phylum Planctomycetota; class Planctomycetia; order Planctomycetales; family Planctomycetaceae; genus Schlesneria. Next base: position 68,744 of record JAYVDI010000295.1, read on the forward strand.
AGATCGCCAAGTTGGAACAGGACCGTCGCAACGAGATCAGCGACGCCGCCAAGAACTTCGATTTGGCTCTGGCTTTGGCAACGAAGCGCGACGATCCCAAGAGTTTGTCCGAAGCGCGTCTGTGGTACGCCTATGTGAACTATTGGCAGGACAAAAACTACGAGGCCGCCGTACTCGCCCAGTATGTCGCTCGCACGGCGGACAAGGACAGCGGGACCGTTGGACTTGATGCGGCGTTCATGGCGATGGCCGCGTTCGTAAAAGCGTACAACGACAACAAGGCACCGCTCAGCCAAAAGGCGGAAGACATCCGGATGATCATTCGCGCCTGCAACATGATCACCGATCGTTGGCCTGCGAGTGAAAAGGCCAACGATGCGAGGATGACTCTGGGACGAATTTACGGCGACGCCAAGAAGCCCGCCGAAGCGGCCGCGTGGTTTGGCAAAGTGCCCGATTCAGACCCCGGCTATCCGAAGGCGCAAACGGCGGCCGGGCAAGCGTACCTGACGGCGTATTACAGCGCGGGCCGGAATCAGGGAGCGGACAAGCCGTCCGCCGAACAACTCGGCGAATGGCTCAAACTCGCTGAACAACATCTTCGTAACGGGATCGACAAGCTGACGGCGAGCCTTCCCAAAGAGGGAGCCGCGCCGCCTGAGTTGATCTCCGCCAAGATGTCGCTCGCACAGATCATCATCAGTCAGGGGAAAGATGCCGAAGCGATCAAGCTGCTGCTGGACGATCCGCATTCCGTCGTCAAAGCCGTGTCGGTGGCTGACGAATCGACGCGCCCCGACAAGGGGGTCACGAGCCGCAAGTTCGCGGTGGAAACCTACAAGCTGCTGCTGCGGGCTTACATCGGCACCAGTAATTTGGACAAGGGCCGCGAGGTCATGCGGACGTTGGAAGGGATCGTCGCGGCGGATGGCGCAGATGGAGGATCCGATGTCACCGAACTCTATGTCGGACTCGGGCGACTGCTCAAGGACGAACTCGAACGGCTCCGCAATAACGGCGAGACGGATCGCTACAAGAGTTTGATGGGATCGTTTGAAACGTTTCTCAATGACATGGCCAGCCGCAAAGAAGGTCAGTCGTTCGGCTCATTGAGTTGGGTCGGTGAAACTTATTTCGCTCTGGGTGAGACCGTTTCGAGCGACTTGGCGAAGTCGATGGTGTTCTACGAGAAGGCTGGAATTGCGTTTGCCGACATTCTGACGAAAACGGCTGCCGATTCGAGCTTCGCCAAGCCCGAGCAATTGTTGGGGGTGAAGATTCGACAGGTGCGGGTCCATCGACTCAAGAAGGAGTTCGAGCCAGCGGAGACCTTGATGGGCGAAGTCCTCAAGGCGCGCCCGAACGACATCAAGGCACAGTTCGCCGCGTGTGAGGTCTACCAGGACTGGGGTGCCAGTGGTCAGGCTGATTCCGCGAAGAAACTGCTCAATGCCATTCGTGGCAACGACAAGATCGGTGCGTGGGGCTGGGGGCAAATCGGTTTCAAACTGCAAAAATCGAAGTCATTCAAAACGGACCCGGTTGTTGCCGAAACGTTTCTCGACGCGCGGTTCAACGGAGCACAATCGCGACAACGGTACGCCCGTGATCTTCCGCCGAAGGACAGGCAAAAGGAATTGGAACGCTGCCTGACGGAGTTGGTCACAACGGCCTCCGTGTCGAGGAGCATGCCGGATGAACGGTTCGCCAAGTTCAACGCCTTGTACCGAGACATCCTGCAAGACGCGGGCAAAGCCGCTGAAGACTTGCCGCGCTCGCAGTCCGTCGCGCCTCTTGCGGAAGTTGAGAAGCCGGATGCCGCCGCCGAGAAGCCCGCTCCCTCCAAGAAGAACGCAGCCGCCAAGCCGGAAGCTCCAAAATCGAATGACTCGATGACGATCATCGTATTGATCGGAATCCTTCTGTTGGGTTGCGCGGTGGCGGGTTGGATGTTCATGAAGCCGAAGTCGAAGAAGTCCACTTCCGGATCATTACTGGAACGTGAAGTATCTCCGATGACTTTCGGGGGAGGCACGGAAACTGAGTCGCGATCTGGTCCGGAGTTCATCTCATCGCCGATGGATGCCCCTAAGCCAAGACCGCGACCGACGAGTACCAGTGGCGGGCAGTCTGGTTTGTCGTCCAAACCTGCGGCGAAACCCGTTGCACCCGGAACGACGGCGAATCCCAAACCAAAGCCAAGGCCCCCAACTCCACCGAGCAGCACCTAAAGCTGCTAATTCGCAGCATTGCAGTGGTTGCCGCGCATCGTGCGACGTAGATCACAATTGATTTCGATTCAAACTCGCGACCGCATCGCGATCCCTTCTCACAGGCCCATTAAGGCCCGGAGCAACTCAACGATGACTCGACGCTTTCTCTCGCTGGCTCTCACTGTGGCTCTCGCTGCTGCGGCCTCCTCCCCGTTGTTCGCCCTCGATACTGTGACTCGCAAGAGTGACAACAAGAAGTTCGGTGGCACGATCGTCGATATGTCAAAAACTGAGTTCAAACTGAAGAAGCCCGTTGGCGAACCGGACGTGTTTCAGGCGAACGATGTCTCCGCCGTAGACTGGGAGGGCGCATCGGGCGATCTCCGTTTAGGTGTGAGTGACGAAAATGGCGGCCGCTTCGAGATGGCCATCCAGCGATACACCAAGTCTCAGACGGAATCCAAAGGCTCTAGCGAACATCTCAAGGCCGAGTTCGCGTACGTGATCGCTCGTGCCACAGCCAAGTGGGCTCTCTCCGATCCTGACAAGCAGGCGGCGGCGATTCAGTTGCTTCAGGCCGCTCAGAAATCCAACTCCAACCACTTTCGATACTACGAATCGGTCAGCCTACTGGGGCAAATGCAACTGGCGGCCGGTGATGCGGCCGGTGCGAGGACCACTTTTGCCATTCTCGCGAAGGCACCGTGGAGCGACTACAAGCTCGCCGCACAAATCGCATCCGGTCGCATCTTGATCGCTGAAAACAAGCTCGACGAAGCGGTCAAAGAGTTTGAAGCGGCCGCTGCGGGCGCGAGCGACTCGCCCGCCGATCAGCTTCGCAAGTACGAAGCCATGCTCGGCCAGGCTCGTGCGCTTGTCATGCAGGCCAAGCATGAAGAGGCTCTGAAAATCCTAGAGACCGTCACGGACAAAGGCCCTGCGGATGAAGCCTCTCTACAAGCGGAAGCTTACGTCTTGCAGGGGGACTCGCTTCAGGCACTCGGCCGTGCCAAAGAGGCCGCGCTCGCTTATCTGCATGTTGACATCTTATTCTCGCGCGAGACCACGCAACACGCTGCGGCGCTGTTTAACCTCTCAAAAGTTTGGAAGTCCGTGCAGCTTCCTGACCGCAGCTCCGAAGCCGAAGCCAAGTTGGTGCAGTTGTACCCGAACAGTTCTTGGCGCAAGAAACTTGCTGGTGCCGCCGTCCCAACGGAGTAGTCTCGCGCTGGCAAGGACGAGCGGCAGGCTCTAGTATTCCACGCGACCACCGCAGTCTTCGCAATCGCCCCACTCAACTGGCGATGCCTGATCTGTCGTTGCGTGGAGTTTGTCGAGTGGAATTGCTTGTTGAAACACGTAGGGCGGGCACTCTTGCTCGTCAATTCTTGACACGAAAAGAGGGGCCAGAGTGCCCGTCCTATAGACCTGTTTCGACAGACGAATAACCTGCCCGGCCTGGAGCCATCAACACGAAGGAGAGTTCAAAGTGAACGGAATCAAATCGAACCGCACGGTGGGACTTGGCCGCTTCTGTTGTGTGTTGCTGTTCTTCGTAATTGGCATGACGGTCATTGCTTGCCCACTCACGAGTATCTTCGCCCAAAATGATCCCGATCCGCTAACCAAGCCGTTCGGTGATGGAGTTGCCGACAAAGGGATCGACTCTGCAAGTAATGGAGTCTTACCGGGTACGAACCCGAGGCGTCCCGTCCAAGAATCGTTGGTGACGTGGATGATTCGCTCGTCGGGGATCTTCGGCTTCCTCATCATGCTGGTTTCGTTCGTGATGGTCGCATTGATCATGTCGCTCGCCACGCAACTGCGTCGCGAGAATTACCTGCCCCCATCGTTCATCGAGCAGTTTGAACAACGGTTGGAGGCCAAGGACTACCAAGGTGCCTACGAAACGGCCAAGGAGAGCTATTCGTTCACCGGGCGAGTGCTGGCTTCAGGCATGGGGCGGTTGTCACGCGGTTACGAAGAAGCCGAAGCGGGTATGCAGGAAGTGGGTGACGACGAGTCGCTGACGATGGAGCAGAAGATCGGCTACTTGGCTCTGATTGGTAAGATCGCCCCGATGCTCGGCCTGTTGGGGACGGTGCAGGGAATGGTTCAGGCATTCCAAGCGATCGCCACGTCGTCCAGCGCACCAAAGCCGTCTGAGTTGGCTGACGGAATCGCGACCGCTCTCTTCACGACGCTTGAAGGACTCGTCGTCTGTATCCCCGCACTGATCTTCCACACAGTCTTCAGAAATCGGCTCTCACGATTTTTGATGGAGTGCGGATTCGTCGTGACGAACCTCATGAAGAACTTTCAGAGCATCGGCAAGCCGACAATCCTCACCAAGTCCGTTGGCGGAGGCGGTTTGGTTTCAGTCCCCGTTGCACCGCAAGCGTAATGTTCGCGGCGTGCATCAGGCTCCGCATGAGCCGCTCGTTGAAATGGTTAACGGGCACTCTCACCCGTCGGTTTTCAGGCTCAATGACAGGCAAGAGTGCCCACCCTACAGAGTTCATCCAAGATCGGGATCAAGATGAAACCTCGCCAGCTTGAAGCGAACACGCCGGGCATCGACATGACTCCCGTCATCGACATCGTCTTCCTGTTGCTGATGCTGTTTATGATCGTCATCAATTTGGAGAACTCGAAGGCCGAAGATCGGACCCGGTTGCCCAAGGATGGCTTGGCCAAGCCACCGGAAGTGAGGCCCGAACACGAGCTGGTTTTGAACTTTGGCTACAAGCGAAGTCGCGATGGTTCAAAAGCGGATGACATCCCAACCGTCTACTTCAACGATCGCGATGTTGAGGTCGGTCGGATCGGGATTGAATTGGATCAAGAGCGGCGGGCGATGGAGCAGCAGCACGGGAAACGAGTGATCGATGATGTGACCGTACTGATCCGGGCGGATGCCGATGTTCCCGCCGGACTCGTGCAGGAACTCGTGCAAAAGTGCCAGCAAAACGGTTTCAAAAAGTTCCTGCTGCGCGCGATGGTCGAAGCGAAGTAATCAGGCGAGCGGCAGGAAAAAACTGACCCATTGAAGCCTGACGCGCAAGCGAAGAACGCATGGAGAATGATCTTCGCTTGCACGTCAGACTTCGATCTACGGTAAGACAACTTCTGCAGGTCGCCTAAGTAAACCGTCCGCCAACGGACGAAAGGTTTGCGTAATGAAGTTCAAACAGCACCTGTCTCCTGAAACCATCAAACTGGAACTGGCTCCGATGATCGACATCGCGCTGCTGCTGATGATGTTTTTTGTGCTCAATCTGAAGTTCATTGCACCTGATGACAACTTCGACATCAACTTGCCGATCTCGGCTCCGAACCTGATTCAGAGGGCTGATTTGAATCTGACAGACATCAAGGTGGGACTCCATTCTGATCGCAACGGAGTTTTGACACAGCTCACTCTCGGCTCGAAGAACCTCGGCAACGATGACGCTGCATTCGAGCGACTCAACCGGGAAATCCTTCAGCTCATCGGCCGCCCGGGCAATCCGCTGGCGAAGGATGTCGAGATCGAAATTGATGCGGACTTTGAAACGCAATACCGCTACGTGGCGAGAGCGATCTCCCAATGCACTGGCCGAATGGATGTCCAGACGAAGCAAATTGCCCGTTACGTCGAGAAGATCAAGTTTGCTCCACCTCACAAACCGAAGGCTTGATCGCGACGTTGCCAACAAGTTTCGCGAGTGGGTCGCGTGCTGGCGACCCTGCCGACCCGGCGATATACTCCCGCCCCTTCACAAGACGCCAGAAAGCCGCAGGGGATGTTGGCGGGCGGCGGATGTACCAGACTAATTAGTGCATTTAGGTAAGTGAGTGCTTTTAGGAACGACGATGGCTCGCAAATCACCCAGTCGATTGGACATGAGAAAACAGGTCGAGGCTGTCGAAGCTATCGAAGAAGCTGCGGTCAAGGAAAAGAAGCCGCGTAAAGCGGCCGCGCCGCGTGCGAGGAAAGTCAAAGAGAAGCCGGAAATCCGCAAGCGGCTCATTTGGATCGTCTACAGCGGCAGCATGAAAGAAGAAGGGCGCTTCCCGTATCACGAACGCGCGGCCGCCGAGGAAAAGATTGAGCAGCTCAAACTCAAGTCGAAGAAGCTGTACTTCATCCAACCGCTGAAAGAGATCATCGGCGAGGACGGTGTGATCGTTCCCGTGGCTTCCGGATCGCTCGATTTGGATGACGAGCCGATCAAGCCAAAGAAGAAGGTCGTCAAGAAGGACGATGACGATGACGATGACTCCAGCAGCGAACCCGACGACGACGATGATGACGATGAGTGAGCTGTTGGCATGAGCCGCTCTCAGAGTGACTCACATTCTGCTGCTGATATTTTTGTTTTCACATGACCTCGGTCGCGTTTTAACGACCGAGGTCTTTTCGTTTCATGTGGCTTAACAACGCCCACTCAACGATTGAGGGGTTTGCCCACGCGGTAAAACGCCCAAACGGGAATTGACTGAGGATCACTCGAACGTCATCAGCAAGTCGCCCGCTGCCACTTGGGTTCCTCGTTTGATGAGAACTTGGCCGATCTTGCCGTCGCGGTCCGCGGCGATGTTGGTTTCCATTTTCATGGCTTCGAGCGACAGCAGCTTTTGGCCCTTGGTGACACTGTCGCCCGCTTGGACCGCGATCGTGGAGATCATGCCAGGCATCGAAGCTCCAACGTGTTTGGTGTTCGAACTGTCGGCCTTGATGTTGGCGGAGGCTTGGGGTTCGAGGCTCTTGTCCACGACAGTCACGTCGCGTGGTTGGCCGTTCAGCTCGAAGAAGACCGTGCGTTTGCCATCGGGATGAGGTTCACTGACCGAGAGGAACTTTACGATCAGGCGTTTGCCCGGCTCGATATCGACGGAGACTTCTTCCCCCGGAGCAAGACCATAGAAGAAGGCCGGCGTGGGGATGTCGCTGGTGTCCGAGTTCTTTTGGACGTGGGCGATGAATTCTTCGTAGACTTTCGGGTAGAGGAGCCAAGTCACGATCTCGCGGTTCGTTGGTTCGCGTTTGATGATCTCGCGCACTTTGTCCCCTGCCGCTGGAAAGTCTGCGGGGAGCAGGCTCGCGCCGGGGCGACCGGTGACGAGCGGGCGGTCTTTCAGGATGCGGCGCTGAACTTGTAATGGAAAACCTCCGGGCGGTTGGCCCATCTTGCCACTGATCAGGTCGATGACGCTTTCGGGGAACGACAAATCCTTCTTGTCGCTCAGCACGTCGTCGGCGGACAGCTCATTGGCGACCATGAACAGGGCCATGTCACCGACACTCTTGGAACTGGGCGTCACTTTCACGATGTCGCCGAAGAGTTGGTTGACTTCGGCGTAGACACGGCAGATTTCCGGCCAGCGGTCGCTCATGCCGAGAGCCTTCGCCTGCTGATAGAGGTTCGTGTACTGGCCACCCGGCATCTCATGCTGATACAGATCGGCAGTGGCTGGCAACATGACGGTCTCGAACGGCTGGTAGTACTGCCGCACGACTTCCCAATAGCGGGCGAGCGAATCGAGATGCTCAGTTTGCAGGCCGGGGTTGCGGTCGCTGAAACGGAGGGCTTCGACGATGGCATTGAGGTTCGGTTGCGAGGTGCCGCCCGACATCGGGGCCAGCGCCGCGTCAGCCACGTCCAGCCCGACATCGCTCGCTTGCAGGATCGATGCAGCCTGAATGCCCGCCGTGTCGTGCGTGTGGAAGTGAATTGGGATGCCGATCTCTTCCTTGAGCGTCTTCACCAGCTTGGCCGCTGCCGCCGGCTTGCACAGTCCCGCCATGTCCTTGATGGCAAGCATGTGTGCTCCCATCTTTTCGAGTTCCTTGGCGAGGTTCACGTAGTACTTGAGGTCGTACTTCGGACGGCCCGGGTTGAGGATGTCACCCGTGTAGCAGATGGCCGCTTCACAGATCATGCCCGTTTCGACGACGGCCTCCATCGCAACCTGCATGTTGGGTGCCCAGTTGAGCGAGTCGAAGACGCGGAACACGTCCATCCCCGCCGCCGCCGCTTCCTTCACGAATTCGACGACGATGTTGTCGGGATAGTTCGTGTAGCCGACGGCGTTCGACGCACGAAGCAGCATCTGGAAGAGGATGTTCGGCACCTTGGCCCGAAGCTGTGAGAGTCGGTCCCACGGACATTCCTTGTTAAACCGCATCGCCGTGTCGAACGTCGCTCCGCCCCACATCTCCAGCGAGAAGAATTGCGGGCACAGCCGCGCGTAGGCATCGGCGATGTTCAACAGGTCGTGCGTGCGAAACCGTGTGGCGAGCAGCGACTGGTGCGCATCGCGCATCGTCGTGTCGGTGATGAGCAGCCGCTTCTCGGCACGCACCCAGTCGGCGAACTTCTTCGCGGCTTGTTCGTTACCGAACTCTTTTCGTAGCGCTTCGAGCCGGGTCTTCGTGCCATCGGGGATCGGCTGGTTGAGGTCCAAGTCCGGAACCGGCGCGGCGGCGCGATTCACTTTCGTGGCTGTCTGCCCGTGAGTCTTGCCCGTGTTCAGAATGGTGTCGGCGAGGAACGACAGCACTTTCGTCGCGCGGTCTTTGCGGGGAGCGAACTGGAACAGTTCGGGCGTCTCGTCGATGAACCGCGTCGTGAAGCCACCGGCCACGAATTTCGGGTGCGTCATCACCTTGATGAGGAACGGAATGTTTGTCTTCACGCCGCGCACGCGGAACTCTTGCAGCACGCGCTCCATGCGGGCGGTTGCATCTTGAAACCGACGGCCGCGCACCGAGACCTTCACCAGCAACGAATCGTAGAACGGGTTGATGACCGCTCCCGAAAACGCGCTGCCACCGTCCAGACGCACGCCCGCGCCACCCGCCGAGCGGTAGTGCGAGATGCGACCATAGTCGGGCATGAAGTTGTTCGTCGGGTCTTCCGACGTGACGCGGCACTGCACCGCGAAGCCGTTCGTTTTGATGTCGGCCTGTGAACCGAGATTGATCTCGGGATCAGACAGCGGCGTCCCTTGAGCCACCAGAATCTGAGACTTCACGATGTCGATGCCGGTCACTTCTTCGGTGACGGTGTGCTCGACCTGAATGCGCGGGTTGACCTCGATGAAATAAAAGAGGTTCGTGTTGGTGTCGAAGAGGAACTCGACCGTCCCCGCATTTTGATAGCCGACCGCTTTGCCGATCTTGATCGCTGCCGCACAAATCGCGTCGCGAGTCGTCACTTCGAGGAACGGAGCCGGCGCGATCTCGACGACTTTTTGATGCCGTCGTTGGACCGAGCAGTCTCGTTCGTAGAGATGGACCAAATTGCCATGCTTGTCGCCGAGCAACTGCACTTCGATATGACGCGGCTGCGGAATGAATTTCTCGACGAAGATGTCGGGCGATCCGAATGCCGACATCGACTCGCGCTGCGCCTGCTCGAACAGCCCGGCCAAGTCTTCAGGCTTCAGCACGACGCGCATGCCGCGCCCGCCACCGCCGTTCGCCGCTTTGAGGATCACCGGATAACCCGTCGCTTCCGCCAGCTTCTGGCCATCGGCCACATCGGCGATCGGCTTCGAGCTACCGCCGAGAACCGGGACTCCCGCCGTGCGAGCCAACTCGCGCGCGGTGATCTTGTTGCCGAGTTGCTCAAGAATCTTGACGGTCGGCCCGACGAAGCGGATCCCCGCCGCATCGCACGCGGCGCACAAAGCCGGGTTCTCGGAGAGGAATCCATAACCGGGATGGATCGCGTCAACACCGGCCTCTTTCGCGATGCGAATGATCGCCGGGATGTCGAGGTACGCCTTGATCGGCTCGCCCCCCTTGCCAATCTGATACGCCTCGTCCGCCTTGAACCGGTGCAATGCGTACCGATCTTCGTGTGTGTAAATGGCGACCGTGCGAATGCCAAGTTCGTGAGCGGAGCGGCAAACTCGAATGGCGATCTCGCTGCGGTTGGCAACGAGCAACTTGCGGATGGGCTTCATGCGGGACGTGTCTTTTGTAAGCGGGAATTTAGCGTTGATGAGTGCCTCCGCAATCGCGCGGCATCTCTGCAATGAGCGGAGCGGGAGAATAGCGGAGGCATCCAACGGCTGGCAATTCAGCGGCGAACTCGCCTTGAAATTTTCGACCGCAGACGGCATGTGTGGTCGATCAGCACACGATTGCCGGATTCGGTCGTTTAACCGCGTGGGCAACGTCCCGCGCGTCGATGAGCGAAACCGTCACGAACGCCGCTCGACACGTTGCCCATGCGGTTAAACGAAGACCGCCGCGCAAGCTCGCTTTGTCCGACTACTAACCGGCGTTGCTGATCGCGAGATTCGCCTCGCGTGTCGCCGCTCGCGCAGGAATCCGGACTGGCAACCATCCGGGATCGCTGGCCTGCAAGACTTCTTCGATGGTGGTTAGCCCCTCGCGGGCTTTTCTCAGTCCGTCGTAGCGCATGGGAATCATGCCTGCCCGCTTGGCGTATTCGGTTAGGGCTTGGACTGTTGGAGAAATGGCGATCGCTTCCCGCAGTGCCTCATCGACGACAAGCAACTCATGGATCGCGATACGTCCAAAATAACCGGTGTTGCGGCACTTCTCGCAACCGGCGCCTCGATAGAGCTCGCGGCATTCGAGTCCCATCTGTTGCATCACCGCGAGCATGGCTTTCGTCGGCTCGTAAGACTCTCGGCACTTCGCGCAGATGCGGCGGCAAAGTCGCTGAGCAAGAATGCCGTTCAGCGATTCACCGATCTGATAGCCATCGACTCCCATTTTGGCGAGCCGCGTGATGGCGCTGCACGCATCCTGTGTGTGGAGGGTGCTGAACACGAGATGCCCGGTCGAGGCGACGTGGACAGCCATGCGGGCGGTTTCTTCATCCCGGATTTCGCCGACCATCAGGATGTCGGGATCTTGTCGAAGTAGATTTCGCAGGATGGTGGCGAAAGTCAGGCCAACCTTCTCATGGACTTGGAATTGGTTGACGAGTGGCAATGGAAACTCGATGGGGTCTTCCACGGTGCAGATGTTCGATTCAATGGAGCTGACCGCATTGAGTGCCGCGTTGAGCGTGGTGCTTTTGCCGCTTCCCGACGGTCCTGTCACGAGAACGAGACCGTTCGGTTTGCGAATCTGCGACTGGAAACGTTCGAGGTTTTCGCTGCTGAAGCCAAGTTGCGAAAGTGACAACGGGATGTTCCGGTTGTCGAGGATGCGGATGACGGCCTTTTCACCGTGCGCGAGCGGCATCGTGCTGACACGCAGGTCGATTGAGCGACTTTCCAACAGCACTTGAATGCGACCATCCTGGGGCAGACGCCGCTCCGCAGGATCCAACGACGCCATGTGCTTAATGCGAGCGACGATGGCGGGCGCGATGGAACTCGGCAGCTCCATCGACTTGAACAAGGCACCATCGACGCGAAATCGCACGCGGATTTGTCGGTCGGTGGGCTCGATGTGAATGTCACTCGCCCCCTGCTTCACTGCGGCAGAAATGATGTGGCTGACCAACTTCGCGATGGGATTCTGCCCATCCTTTTCGTTGGCTTCGGCCTGGTCTTCGAGCGATTCGATCGCCCCTGCGATCAGGTCAATGGCGTCGCATTGGATGTTGTCAGCACTGTTGTCGATGATGAAGACTTGGGTGTCGGGTAGCGACGTTTGCAGTGTGCGGCGAATGTCGCGGGCCGACGCGATCGCGAGCTGAACCTCGCACCGTGCGATCGCCTTCAGCCGGTCAAGCAGGAAGATGTCCGATGGTTCGGCGATCGCCACGGTCAACGTGTCACGCAGTTTGAACAACGGCAGGACGAGATGCTTGACGAGCACTTCGCGCGGCAGAAGTTCGACCACTTTGGGATCGAACAGGCGCGCATCGAGTCGCACAAACGGCAGCTTGAACTCGATGGCAAGGCATTCCAGAACTTGATCTTCCGTGCAGAATTCTCGCTCGACAAGGACTTCACCGAGAAGCTTGTTCGCCCCCCCGTCCGACTGAATCTTGAGCGCCGCCTGCAACCGTTCGGCCGTGAGGAATCCCTGACGCACCAGAAGGTCGCCGAGTCGCGGACGTGGTTTGAGCAGCGGCTTGTTCATGATGAATTGCAACGACTAACGAAAGCTGGCGACGGCCTCGATCACCGATTCAAACAGGTCGAAGCGTTGATCGAGGCGAGTCACTTCAAAAATCTTGCGGCCGGGATCGGCGAGTCCACTGATCTTCACCGTGCCTCCCGCGTGTCTGGCTTGGTCCTGCAAATCGAGCAACGCCGTGAGACCGACGCTGTCGAACAATTCACTCCGGTCCATCTGCAAGACGATCGACGACCGCCCCTGTTGCAAATGTTCCTCCAATGACGACATGAAGTGGCGTGAGGTCTCTTCGGTGAGATCGTCCGGCGTGTGAACGACCAGCACGCTGCCAAATGTTTCAGTGGTGATGTGCATGGCGGCTCCGGTTGCTTCGTCACTCGTCGCGATGTCCACGCGGTCAAACGCTGAGAATCTGTCCGCCGTTTGTCGCTTTTCGCTCCGCGAAAGGGCGTACTTTCGCGGAGCGAAAGACGACATTGTATTGGGACGGGCTCTGGTCTCAGAACGATGAGGTAGACAGTTCGCATTCGCTGTCAAAACGCGACATGCGCGGTGTGGAGGTGAGTCGCAGGATGTCGTAGGCCCGTATGACCAGTTCGCGCGGGCTAAAGGGTTTCATTACAACGGCAGACAACCGTAATTCGGTTTCGAGGTCTTCTTCTTCGTCCAATTCAAAGCCGCGCGCGGTCAGCATGATGACCGGCAGGTCGGCTAATGCGGCATCGGCACGCACACGGCGAACCAGATCGGCACCGTTCATCCCCGGCATCGTGTAATCGGTGATCAGCATTGAGGAGGGTTCGCGTCGGAGCAGTTCCCAGCCGGTTTCGGCGTCCGGCGCTCCGTGAACGTCAAAGCCCGCGCGGGTGAACTTCAGGGAGATGGCGCGCACGATGTGCGGTTCGTCGTCGCAAACGATGATGCGGTGAGTCATGACAAAGCTCCTCGTTAAGGGTCGGGCATAAGTTCAGTTGCGGACAGCCTGCAACTCGGCGGAACGGGTTCCTCGTTCGCGGTGTCCCAGTGGAATCCGCACCGTGAAGCAACTACCAAGATTGACCTGAGAGGTGACGGTGATCGCTCCGTCGTGCATGTTCGTGACGATGTATTTGACCAGCGCCAGGCCGAGGCCCGTGCCAGCGGCGGCTTTGCTGTTTTGGGGGACTCGATAGAACCGCTCGAACAGTCGCTGCAACGACTCCGGGGGAATTCCCATTCCGTTGTCTTGCACTTCGACGACCGCCCGAGTCTCTTCCATGCGGCTTCGCAATCGCACCTCGCCCCCCGGTGGCGTGTACTTGATGGCGTTTGACAGCAGGTTGATGACCGCCTGGCCAAACAAGTCGTTATCAATGTGGGCAGGCAGGTACAGTTCACTGAGTTCTTCAACGATGCCGATTCGCTTTTCTTGGGCCGCAGCAGTCACAACGTGGAGCGACTTCTTCAGGACGAGATTGAGATCGACATCCTCGCGCTGCACTTTGATCACGCCACTCTCGACCCGTGCGATGTTCAGCAGATTATTGACCAGTCGGGTCAGTCGCAGCACCTGATCGTCGATGAACTTCAACAGTTCGTGACGCTCGAGCGGATCATCGACATCGCCGTCCATCATCAATTCGGTGTAGGCCCGGATGCTGGCCAACGGGGTCTTCAATTCGTGACTGACCGACGACACAAACTCCGCCTGTTTGTTTCGTTCCTGCGTCTCGGCGCGGATGTCGTCCAACACGGCGGCCATTCCGGTCACGCGACCTTCGTCGTCGTACAGATTGCCAACGCGGGCGCGATAAACAGCCGTCTCACCATTCAACTCGAAGCTCAAGTCACTCGTGCCCTGCTTCGACGCGGCGGACCGTGCCCGAGTGGAAGCGACGAGGGCCTTCAGTCCCGTGATCTTCTGCCAGGCCATAATTGGAAGCTGCGGGGAATTTCCCATGATCGCGGTCATCAGCGTCTCGGCACTGGCGTTGTGATAGATCAACGATTCATCAACATCGAAGATGAACGCGGGTTGCCCCAATTGTTCGAGTGTTTGTTCGAGCCTCCGGACGAGATTGCGCAGCAAATGCGACTTCGCTTCCGAGCGCGTTCGCTGATCGGACGCCCGGCGCAATTCCGCCGACACACGTCGAATGTGATGGGTACTCGCGTGAACCAGACCCTGAAACACTCCCGTTCGCGGCAGGTCGGTTTTCAACAAATCGGCTCGCCTCATCAACGCTTCCACCGTCGCCGCCTGTCGTTGGCATAACAGCATCGACAGCATCACGCCGACAGCACATCCGCCCAACGTGATCGCGGTTGGTATCCAAGCTTGGTACGCCGTCGCACTGAACAGCATCGCCGCAACACCACAGATCAACGACGGCCCGCACCAGGCCATGAGCCATGTACTCTGGCCGACGACCACCCGAGTCTCCTCTGGAATCGGCGCGAAGTAGCCCGAATCGGAAAGCGAAGAACCGCGCAACGCAGATAGGGATTCAACGGCCATGACCGAGCCTCAAGATCGAATGGACAATACAATCGGATGGACAGCAGAGCGGGGAGCCTTTCAGTCGAACGAGCTTCCCCGCAAACCACCTCGCATCGGCAAACCTAGGTCAAGGTTTGGATGTTGTCCAATTGCCACGTCGTTGCCGTGAAGCAACCACAGATGTGCCCGTTTCGGATCGCAGGGATTACCGGTTAGTTCGCGAACGCCGGTCGTAACGAGAAGAGTGGTCACCGTGAATGGGCCACTTGAACTCGGCCAAGACTGACGCCGTGTTGTGATCAACACCAACCCGCAGCGTGAGCGGGGGAGACGATCCCATCTCCTTGCAACAACACGGTCGCGGCGACACACTTCCTCGCCGTTCAGCCTCCGTTGAAAGGCGGGTCACACATGAAAGACGACGGCAACCTTGTTCAGGCGGCTCGCATCATCGCATCGGGGATTGTGATGGCTGCCAGCGGCGTCGCCTTCGGAACTCCGACGGGAATCATCGGGGGCGTGATCTTATTTTTTGTTGGAGTGTTCATGGTAATTGATTCGTGGGACAAGCCGCCTCATTCATTGCCCGCCAGTGATTCCACGCCGCCTTCTAGCACCTCGCCACAGTCATCACTGAATTGATCGCTCCCTCATGACCAAGCCGTCACCCGAAAGCACGCCCGAATACTCGCTGTCGCGCGTCATCTGTCGCAACCGGAAGGCGAAGCACGAGTACGAACTCTTGCAGCAGCTCGAATGCGGACTGATCCTGCGCGGCAGCGAAGTGAAGAGCGTCCGCAACAACAAGATTTCGATCGAGGAAGCCTACGTTCAAGTCGAGAACAACGAGGTCTGGCTGATCGGCTGCGACATCGCCGAATACCCGCAGGCGACTTACCTCAATCACGACCCGAAGCGTCGCCGCAAGCTGCTGATTCACAAACGCGAACGGGAAAAATTGGCGAGGTCATCCGACCAGAAGGGTCTCACGCTGATCCCGCTTGATGTCCATCTGACTCGTGGCTTAGTCAAGGTGACGGTCGCCGTCGCCAAGGGGCAGAAGGAATACGACAAGCGGCAGCGCATCAAACAGGACTCCGCCAATCGCGACATGCAACAAGCCATGCGCCGCGGCCGGGACTGACCAACTCTCTCAGCGACACATCCCTGCGGGACGAGTGGGCCACGGTCATGAGACTCGCAGGGCTAACCGCCTATTGAAAAAGGACCGTAGGGTGGGACCAGTGGCGCTTCGCCGCGCCGGCCCACCCTACAGATGATTTTCAACAGACGGCTAATGAAATTCCGGACGTTTCACGACCCCACCCACGGCATCGTGGACGGGGAACGTAACGACGAACGCACTGCTGTCCTTCGTTTTGACCAGCATCTCCAACTTCGTGCATTCCAGCCGTGTGACGAGGCAGAAGAGAACCGCTTGATCGGCCGCCGTGTAGCCACCGGTGGCCTTGAACGCGGTCACACCCCGTTTGAGTTCGATCAAGATGGCTTGTCGAATGGACTCATGTTGTGCCGAGAAAATCAGCACACCGTTGTAAGCTTCGATGCCATGCAGCAGATACTCGACCGTCTTCGATGCCGCGAAGTACGTGAGCATCGAGTACAGCGCCGGTTCGATCCCCATGAACTGCGCGGCGACGGCAAAGATGAACACGTTGAGGACCAGAATCACTTCACCGACGGTCGCAAATGTCCGTTTGCTGAGGATGACCGCCAGAATTTCCGTTCCATCCAAAACTCCGCCACCTCGAATCGCCAAGCCGATGCCCGCGCCGACGAAGAAGCCGCCAAAGGTTGCTCCCAATAGTTTGTCAGCCGTCGCAACCGGGTAGGGGACAACAGCCAGGCAGATCGCCAGTCCGATGATCGCCAGCGAACTCCTGATCGTGAACGTCTTGCCGATGTGCTGATATCCGATCGCGACGAACGGAGCATTGACGATCAGCAGCAAGACGGGCAGCGGCAGAGCCGTCAGTTCCGCGATCAGCATCGAGATGCCCGTAACGCCGCCATCAATGAAGTGATTCGGCAGCAGAAATCCCTTCAACCCCAATCCTGCGACAAGAATGCCGGACACGATGTACGCGGTGCTCCGCATGTTCCGCATCGTACTGTCGAGCATCAGGGTCATCGCGCCCACCTCTTCGTCGGGCCACATCACTTCGCTTTGATCGCCGCCTTCACCGCCGCCTCGATCTGTTCGTGAGTGAATTCCTTGTTCTCACCGCTTTCAAACTTTTTGAAGAGCTTGCCATCTTTGCCATAGATCTTGAAGTGCGGCAACGCCCCCTCGGCGATGTCGAACGCATCGGCTCCGTCGTCCGAGAGGTTCAGCGAACTGACGAGGTTCTCGAACTGGGCGTCCTGCTTGACGAGGAACTCTTTCACCTTGTCCGGCACCTGTTCCTTGACCGGATCGTCGAAGCTGAGTGACACCATGACGACCCCCTTACCCGCGTAGGCTTTGCTCAGCTTGACCGTCTCTGGAAACGCCTTGCGGCACGGCACGCACCACGTTGCCCAGCAATCGACCACGACCACCTTGCCCTTGTTCGCGGCGATGATCTTGTCGTAGCCCGCCTTGTCAACGACACGCGCACTGATCGGCTTCGAGGCTCCCTGCGCAACGGCCTTCGCGATCCAGGCGTTTGCGATCAGCAAGCCGCTCGCGCCGACAACGGCCTGCTGCATCCATTCGCGCCGTGATTGAACTTCGTCCATGATGGTCCCTCGTTAGTAGTCGTGAACTAAATTGAACGGCAACACAGCGGCGGCGGAGACTTCCGAGCGGGGCGGCATCAGCCCCCCGGTTCTTGGGATCAGCCCTAATTGTTGCACCCGCGAAGAACCGGGGGGCTGACGCCGCCCCGCTCGGAAATGCATCAATGTTGGCCGCGTGAAGTTTGAAAAGGCCGACGCCGACGACAGCTTACTGACGCGCGTCGTTCTTACCAGAGCACAATCGTTTCAGCCTGCCCAATCGCCATGATCGGCAGGCATTCTCTGGATGGCAGTGTTGACGCTGGACTTGGACGGCTGCTATCAATTGGACCTTGCCGATGCGAGATGAGTCGGTTCTCAAGACCGCTCCCCGCCAAGGATCCCACCAATGACATCCCGCCTCCGTTTGCCTGCCCTCAGGGTTCGAGTCTTTCTATTCGCCGCGCTGACGCTCCCTGCCGGAGTTGCTTCGTCGGCAGAACCTTTGGCTCCGCGCATCGACCAACTGGTCGAAGCAGGTCAGGTCGGCCCCGTCGCCCCGTTGTCGAGCGACTCCGATTTTCTCCGTCGCATCACGCTCGATCTGACCGGCGACCTGCCATCATCCGCTGAAGCGAGAGCCTTTCTCGACGACGCGGCTCCCAATAAGAGGGAGCTGCTCGTCGATCGCCTCTTGGCCAGCTCGCGCTATCCGATTCACATGGCCAACGTGTTTGACGTGATGCTCATGGAGCGGCGGCCTCCAGCGCATGTGTCGATTGTCGAGTGGCAGAAGTACCTGCAAGAGTCGTTTGTGGCGAACAAGCCTTACGACCAACTCGCCCGTGAGATTTTGTCGTCCGATGGCGTCGATCCGATTCTTCGACCCGCCGCCAAGTTTGTGTTGGATCGCGCGGCCGAACCGAACCTGCTCGCCCGAGACACGTCTCGCGTTTTCTTCGGGATGGATTTACAGTGTGCCCAGTGCCACGACCATCCGCTCGTCGATCACTATCTTCAGACCGACTATCACGGGATGTACGCCTTCTTTCAACGCACGACGCTGTTCGTCGATGCCGCTCAGAAGAAGTCCTTCCTTGCCGAGACATCGAGCGGCGACGCGAGCTACAAGTCGGTCTTCACGGGGGATGCCGGTCATACGCGTCCGCGTCTGCCGGGCGAGAACGAACTCGACGAACCCCGCTTCCGACAAGGCGAGGACTACACCGTTGCTCCCACCGCCAACGTGAGGCACGTTCCCAAGTACAGCCGCCGCGCGAAGCTGGCGGAACTCGCCACGAACGGCACCAACCGACAGTTCAACGTCAACATCACGAACCGGCTGTGGGCGCAGTTCATGGGACGCGGACTCGTCCATCCCGTTGATCTGTATCATCCCGACAACCCGCCGTCGCACCCGGCCGTTCTCGAACTCATCACGAACGAATTCGTGGCGATGAAGTACGACATGCGGTGGCTGATCCGGGAACTCGCGCTGACGAAGACGTATCAACGTTCGATCGACCTCCCCGGCGATCCCGCTCCGCAGTTGGCCGCCGCTGTGCAGCAGACGCCGGTCGTCGAGGCGGAACACACACGACTGAAGGGGATCGCCGACGCCTCGCGCAAGGCGGCGGATGCCGCTCGCGAGGAGTGGAAAACGGCTCGCAAGACTCTCGAACCGGCCGAGGCCGCGTGGAAGGCGGCTGAGGCGGAAGTAACCAAGATCAAGAAGCCGGTCGATGACGCTCTTGTCGCGCTGGCCGCGACCGCTGTGGCCACGACCGCGAAGCAAACCGCCATCACCGCCGTGAACGAAGCCGCCGCCAAGACGACTGAAGCGGTCAAGCTCTTGCCCGCCGACAAGGAATTGGCGGGAGCCGTCGCCACGTTCACGGCCAAGCAGGCGCAACTGGCCACCGAACTGGCGGCTCTTCAAAAACAGGCAACCGATCAAACGGCGGCTCATCAGGCGGCGCTGGCCAAGTTGAACGAAGGCTATCCGCCCGCCGATGCGGCCTATGCGGCCCTCGTCGAAGCGGCGAAGCCCGTCGATGCCGCGCGAGCCAAGTTCCTCGTCGCGTGGAACCAGCACAAGGCCGACGCGGCGCTGGCCGGTGCGCAGAAGAAAAAACTCGAACAGTTGCAGGCTCACGTCGCGCTGAACACGGCCATCGCGAATGCCGCCGCCGCTCAAGCCGCCATCGAACCGGCGAAGGTTCAGCTTACCGCCGCCATGCAGGCGGTCGAGCAACAGCAGGTCGAGGTCACCAAACAAACAACCGCTGTCGCCGAGATGGACAAAGTGATGGTCGAAGCGACCAAGCAACTCGACGAAGCAAAGGTCGCCTTCACTGCGAAGCAAGGGGTCGTCCAATCGGTGGCCGAAGCGATCGCGAAGACCGACGCGGTGCTGGTCAAGCTGCCGGGTGACGCCGAGATCGCGCTGGTCGTTGCAAAACTGAAAGAGAAGCACGAGCCGCTCGCCAAGGAAGCGGCGACACTCGAACAGGCGATGGCGGCGAAGGACGCAGCGGCCAAGGATGTCGCGGGCAAACTCGCCGCGCTGAAGCAGACACTCGTCGCGGCCACGACCGAGATGGCGACTCGCCAAAAAGCGGTCTCCGCGAAGACGAACGCGGTCAACCAGTCGCTCGCCGTCGCGCAGACGACTCAAGCGGCGGTCGCATCGGGACGAATCCAACTTGCGGAACTCTGGACGAACGGAGCGGGAGTCCGCGTGTTGAAGCAACTCAATCCCGAACAGCTCGCGTGGGCCACGTTGCAGTCGACCGGCGTCGTCGAGCCTCACCGTCCCGCCGCCGAAGCGGAGATCGAGAAGACCGTCCCCAAAGCCAGCGTCGCGGCAGACCCCGTTCTCGCGAAGGCCCGCGAATTCAAAGTCGCCGCTCAAATCCAAGAAATCCATCGCGGCAACGTCTCTGCGTTCACCTCGCTCTACGGCGGTTCGGCCGGACCGGGACAGGACGACTTCTTTGCTTCGGTCGATCAGGCTTTGTTCGTCGCGAACGGAGGCTCGGTCATCGGCTGGGCCGGAGGCGGACAGCTCATCGGTCGCCTGATGCCGCTCACCGAACCGAAGGCCGTCGCCGAAGAAATGTATCTCAGCGTCCTCACCCGCCGCCCGACCGACGCCGAGATCGCCGAGACGACACAACAACTGACCGCCCGCGCCGCCGAACGCCCCGCCTCCCTCAGAGACCTCATCTGGGCCTTGGTCACGTCGGCGGAGTTCCGTTTCAATCATTGAGGGAAGCTGTGCGGCAACAATTTGGACCAAACCGAAAACTAGAGAAGAGTCAAAGCGATGCGCGAAAAACTTCTGCCTTGGATACCAGCCATCTTTTGTGCGTGCTTGTCGCTGCTCACCTTCGTTTCGTTCGAGGTTATGTCCATGAGGGTAATTGCGGTTCCCGGATTCCCAACCATGGCTGTTCTTACTCCGTTTCTCTCGTTCCTGCCGATTTGCTTCTTGCATGTCGGCAATTCCCTGTCTCAATTACGGCAGGAGAACCGTGAACTACGAGAGCAGATTCAAAAGCTGATTTCAAAGTCCGGTGCAGTGGAATTAGGTCAGGTTGTGACTGACTCGTCGATGCTTTGACTGTGGAGTTGCCTGCCAATCGTCAGGCACAGCCTGGCCTACCGCACTGAAGGGAGTTCGATGACAAATCTGCCGCTGCTTCGCCGTGCTTGGCTGATGCTGTTGACGCTGGTCTTCAGCCTGCTGTCGATAGCCCGCGCCGAAGCAATCATGTTTTACTCGGACAAGATCGAGAGACCGATTGACTGGACCTTCATGTCGGGTACTGAACGAGTCGGGATTGCGGAAGAGGTCAGGGTAAGAATCGGCACTGGATCATGGGAAGAGCGCCACGTCTTGTCGGTTGGAACGGCGATCCATTTCGGTTTTGGGGCGGTTACGGTCCCCTGTCGGCTACCGGTGTTTGTAACGGCGGTGGTTGGGTTCATCATCGGAGTGGTCGTGCTCTCGATGCTGCCGAGCCTGCGACGACGGTGGGGTATGAGCCGAGTTTCAGTTCAGTAACTCTTCGGGGAGGACGCACGATGCGATGCAATTACGCCTGCGGTTCTGGTGAGCACACGATGGCGCGACGCCAGTTCCTTGGAACGATGGCCGCTGGGACGGGAGCCATGTTTGGTGGGCTGTCGATGCTCGCCCGGCCTGCGATCTCGGCGGAACTGAACAAGCAGCAGAAGCGAGTCCTCGTGTTCAACATGCACGGCGGGCTGAGTCAGCTTGAGAGCTGGGATCCGAAACCGGGGACACCGACGGGCGGACCGTTTCGGGCGATCAACACGTCGGTGCCGGGGACTCAAATCTGCGAACTGTGGCCCGAGACGGCGAAGCAGATGCACCGGCTGGCCATCGTCCGCAGCGTGAACACCGGCGAGGATGATCACGGCAAGGGGATCAAGGCGATGATGACCGGGCGGCGCGAGATGCCCGGAGTCGAGAATCCGAGCCTCGGTGCCGTCGTCGCCAAAGCCGTGTCCAACGAGGCGAGCGGCCTTCCCGGTCACATCCAGATCACGGCGGGAGGAGGAGGTCGCGCGAATGACTCGGCGTATCTCGGGCCGAAGTACGCGGGACTGTATCTCGGCAACGGCCAGCCTCCAGCGAACACGGTGCGCCCCGATGCCATCGCCGCAGCCGCCGATGAACAGCGGAACGCGATGCGCCGCGCGGCCAACGAGCGGTTCCTGTCCCGCCGCCGCACGGCCATGACAGACGCGTACACCTACAGTTACGAGCAGGCTCAGCAGTTGATGGCTCAGCGCGACATCTTCGATGTCTCGAAGGAGTCGGAAGCCGACCAGGCCCGCTACGGCAAGCATGACCTTGGCCGCCACTGCCTGCTCGCCCGGCGGCTGTTGGAGAACGGGATCACCTACGTTCAGGTGAGTCATTCAAACTACGACAGCCACAACGAGAACTTCATCTTTCACACCGAACAGGTCGGCGAGTTCGACCGGCCGTTCGCGACGATCGTGGCCGACCTGGCCGACCGGGGCCTGCTCGAAAGCACGCTGATCGTGGTCCTCTCCGAATTCGGACGGACGCCCAATATCAATCACCTCTCCGGTCGGGACCACTGGGGTCGGGCATGGTCGGTGCTGCTCGGTGGAGGTCGCATCGTCCCCGGCGCGGTGATCGGCAAGACGAATCCGAACGGCACGGAAGTGATCGAACGTCAGGTCGATCACGGCCACTTGTTCCACACCTATTTGCAGGCGGTGGGCGTCGATACCTCGAAGTCCTTCGACATCGGCGGTCGTCCGATCCCGATCGCCGATCCGGCCTCCAGCGGCATCAAGGAACTGCTGGCGTAAGGATCGGTGCAGCATCACTCTCGTGGCCAACGCTACCAGCGTCGGTTCGGATGCTGGCAGCATCCGCCACGAGGCGACACTGATTGCTGCGCCGGTCCTTAGAACTCTCAAAGCAAACTCCAAAATGAACGGGGGGAGGCGTGATAGGGCGCGCTCCGAGATTCACGGTGTCGGGTTCTCTTGGTTCAGTTGCCTTAGGGCGTGCGAGTAACGGGCGATATCGCGGTCGGTCAGATGGTACACGTCGATTGAGTAACCGATGCGCGCGACTGGCTCGAAGAATCGGAAGTAGCCGAACTCGCCAATGCCGACTTGAGTGCGGTCGCCATTTTGATCGCGGAGGACGTGCGGGCGACCGTGGACGAAGTTGACGCTCACCGCATACCAGCCGGGTTGAGGAAACCGTGATGGCAACGGGGTGGCGTTGATCCCGATGCGTGCCGGGACGACGGTGCCGAAGTAGGCGAGACCAATCTCATGGAGTTGCCGTTCGTCCATAAACGCCTTCAGTGCGTGCAGGTCTTGCCCCCAGTCGATGTTGGAATCGACGAGATGCCAGCCGCCGCGTGCCGGTCCTCCCGCGAGGGCGTTGAAGTAGGCGAGGTGATGTGGATGGAATCGCAAGGCGAGGGGAGCCGTCAGTGTCGCGGTCCACACGATGAGCCAGACCACACGCTGCCGCGTGTCGCTCAGCCAGCGCGCCGCTTGTCCTGCGAATAGGTGCAGCAGCGGCAACGTCGGCAAGACGTATCGAATTCCAATTTGATTTGCCGAGCCACTGGCCAACACCGGAAGTATCGCCGCCGCGATCAGCAGACAGACCGCGCGACGACGATCGAGCGTGTTGGGGCGAGGCCAAGCGAGAGTGGCACTGGCGACCAGAATCAGCACCAGCGCCGACAACGGCAGCTTGTAGCTGAGCGCGGCCGCGTAGTACCGCGCGAACGGCCGGTCGCGCCATTCGCCATCGAGATAGACCGGATGTTTCCGTTCGAGGTCCAAGGCCAGCCGATCAAACGCCGCAATGTAGTCACGTGGCAAGGGAACCGGACACCAGCCGATGGTCGTCAGCACACGTTGCACCGCCAACATGCGGCCACTCGCAAACGGCACGTCCTTCAACGCGGTCCCGGCTCCTCGGAAGAGGTAGCTTGCGTTGATGACCAGCAGCGCGACAGCCATCGCCGCGAGCCACTGCCGCGCGAGTGTCGAAGTGGTCAGGTCCGCTTCGACGCGGGTCTCCCGACCCCGCCGAAACGCCCGACCGAAGGTCTCCTTTTCCCGCTCAGATTTCTCCTCTCGCCCCGAATTCGCAGGGAAAGGAGGTGAGTGTGAGGGAGACTTGGGCAGGCCCTGCGCTTCAACCGCCAAACCTCCCTCACGAACGACCGGCCAGCGCAGCACGAACCACACCAAAACACAAACCGGCCCCAGTACGAGCGCCGTCAACTTGGTCAGTTGAGCGATTCCCAAAACCGCTCCGAACAGCAACGCACCGCGCCACGATGGTCGTTCGGCAAACCGGACAAGTGCGAACAACGTCGCGATCCACGCTGCTGCTAGCGGCAGATCATGCGTCACGATGGCCGCATTCGCGATCACCGTGGGACAGCAGCTAAACAAGAGGACGCTGAGGAACGCAGCCTGCTCGCCGTACCAGGCACGTCCCCACAGAGCCAAGATCAAACCGGTCAGTGTCGCCAGCGGAACGATCATCAGGCGACCACACAGAAACCAGAACCTCACGTCGGAGTTCGCTGCCCAGAAGGCGTCTCCGATGTCACCCACGTCGGGCTTGGCTCCCGCGTCACCCGGCTGAGCGCCGCCAAGTGCGAGCGGCATGGCCGCCCACATCCGAACGAGCGGCGGGTTGATGACATCGTCGTCGAACTTCCCCGAGGTCCACATCCGCAGGCCGATCGGCAGATGCCAGAACTCATCGTGCGTCGGCGTCCAAGTCCGGGCACAGTCCGCCGCGAGCATCGCCTGCACGAACAGGCAGACGATGACACTCGGCCAGAACCAACGCCCGTTCGGCGACACTGACGAACGCGCGTCCTCATCGTGACTCGCGCTGTCCGAGTGAGCCTTCGCCATCAAAAAGTCCTGAAGTGGAGGGTCGTATGGGATGCAGGTCGATACCGCGCGCCGCCAAAAGTTAAGACATTTTCGAGCGGGGCGGCATCAGCCCAATGGTACTCACTTTGTCGTCTTTCGCTCCGCGAAAGGGCGTTCTTTCGCAGAGCGAAAGACGACATTGGCAGACCGCGAACCTCAACGTGAGTGCCATTGGGCGTCAGTCCCTCGGTTCATTGCGAACGGGCTGACGCCCAAGAACCGGGGGCTGACGCCGCCCCGATCAGATGTCTCATTTACGATTGCGCGAGGTATACAGCCTGTTGAAAATTATTGGCGAGCCGCCAGCGCTACGGCTTCGCCAGCGAGACGCTGACGATTTCCTTGTCGTTGCGGGCGTAGACCGAGCGGTTGGCGAAGGCGGGGTGCGACCAAACGACCTCGCGACGTTGGGCCGGTCCAGTCGGTTCCAGCAGGTGGGCGCGGCTCAGTTCTGTGTAGGCGGTCGGTGAAAAGCGGGCGATGATCAAATCGCCCTGCTCATTGAAGAGGAAGTAGCGGTCTTCGTGCTGGACGATGAAGGCGGTCCCCCAACGGAGCGACTCACCACTGGTCGCTTGGAACGTGGCCCACTTGCGATCGCCGGTGGCCAGGTCGAGGCAGCGCAGTTCCCCGTGACTGCACACGCCATAGATGTGCCCGTCAGCAATGACGGGCGTGCTGATGAGGCAATGCAGGGCGTCCGTCAGCCGTTCGTTCTTGCCGTGGCGTCGCCAGACGACGGAGGTGGCGGGCTTGGTCGCGTCCAATTTCAGCAACAAGGAACCGTTGTAGAACGCGCTGAGAAACAGTTTGTCGCCGCTGAGGCGTGGCGTCGCGACGGTCAGCCCTTCTTGAACTTCAAACGGCTGGTTCCAGAGCAGCTTGCCCGACACCGGGTCGAGCGAACTGACTGCCGACGGATGCCACACGATCAATTGCCGTTGGCCACCGGTCTCAACGATGATCGGCGAGCCATATCCCGGCCCGTGTCGCTCCGAGGAATCGAGTGCTCGCCACAGTTCCTGGCCCGTGTCTTTGTGGAAGGCGACCACAGTCGTTCCCTCGCCACCGACCAAACAAATCAAACGGTCGCCGTCGAGCAGCGGGTTGGCGGAGTAGCCCCACACCGGCGAGGTCCGGCGTCCGTACTCCGTCTTGAAATCCTTCGACCAGATCACGTCTCCCTTGTCCGCGTCGAGGCACAGCAGATGCCCTTCCGAACCGAGTGTGTAGACGCGGCCGTCCTTCACAACGGGCGTCGTTCTCGGTCCGGCTGGGTAGCTGACCGTGTACGGGCACGGGTACTCATGTTTCCAACGGATTGAGCCATCGGAATCGTTGAGGCACAACACGCGCTCCGTCGCCGTTTGACGACCGCGCTCGAACGGGTTGGTTGAATTCGTGACCCCTTCCGGAAGCAATTTATCCGTGACATAGACACGATCCCCGACAACGGCCGGACCGGCATAACCCCCTCCAATTTTGACTCGCCACCGAACGGGCGGGCCATCTTTGGGAAAGGTCTCGACGATCCCCGTTTCGCGCCAGACGCCATCGCGCTGCGGTCCCATCCACTGCGGCCAGTCGTCGGCCGATGCGGGAACGCTGGGAAGCAGCCAAGTGAGCGAAAGCAACGACAGCCAGACGGATCGCAACGGGTAACGCAGGTTCATGGGAGATCGTCCTTTGGTGGGTGAATTGAACCGGAAGAGAATGGCAGTCGCGGGTGAAACGCCACGGCGATTCTGTCACCAGTTACGAAGAGCGACAAGGACGAGCGGGGATCAGTCTGAGCCAATGCCTTTTCGAGGCTGGATCGGGCGAACAACCGAGTGACCGATCAAATCGACGCCGGTTTTTCGCGCAACTGCCTGACCGCTGGGGGGTTTTGAGAAACTTGACGGTCAGGAATGCCACTTCTATACTCGCGCGGCGTTCGAGGCGGCAGGCTCTTCCGTGAGCCATTCTCCATCGAAAAAACGATGGTAGGAACACGAACGCCAACCGCATTTTTGACGTGATGTTCAGGATGGTTCAACCCGGCGAGTCTCGCCCACAGGACGTGAAGACCAGTATGAAACCCAATGATCAACCCAAGTCGGCCGAGCCAATTCAAGAACCGGTACTGCTGCAAAAGACGGAACTCGGCCGAATGGTCCAATCGACGGGGAGCGTATCGACGGGGAGCGTCTTGGAGAAGAATGCCACCGCCATCGTGGTCGTCGTATGCACGGTCTTGGTGGTCGCAGCAGGCGGCATCTGGTGGGCACGGCAATCGACGGAGACCAGTTCTGCCGCGTGGGCCTTGCTCGAAAGTGCCGAGAGCGTTGATGACTTCGGCACGATCTCTGAAAAGTTTGCGAATGCGATCCCCGGCCAGTGGGCCAAGCTACGGGAGTCGGAAGCTCATCAGAAGTCGGGAACGGATGTGATGTTCACCGACCGTGAACTGGCGCTCGCCGACTTCAAGCGTGCTCGTGAAGGATTCGAGAAACTGGTGGCCGCTCCGGGAGTCGATCCGATCATTCGCGAGCGTGCCCTGTGGGGCTTGGCTCGCGCTCTCGAAGCGACCAGCGACGGTGACACCACGAAGCCGTCCGACGCCTATCAGCGTTTGCTCACCGATTTTCCCGAGACGATCTACAAGCCGTTCGCAGAAGAGCGAATCGCGTCGTTGAAGACCGGTGGAACGAAAGAGTTCTACGCTTGGTTCAGCAAGCAGAACCCGAAGCCAGCCGACATCCGTCCTAAAGACGGAGCCGCAAAGAATCCACACGACTTGTTCCTGCCTCCCGCCGCTGCTGGTGAGATTGATGAGGACGGCAAGGCCAAACCAGACGCCAAGGCATCGGACAAGCCCGCCGCAACAGATGCGAAACCGGATGCTCCGAAAACCGAAGCCTCCAAAGACGAACCGGCCCCGCCAAAAGTAGAAGAACCTAAGTCCGAAAAGTCTGATGAGCCGAAGGCTGACAAGCAGCCGGATGCGACTTCAGACACCCCTGCTGAGAAGAAGCCGGAATGAATCGGGTGGTTTGGTGAACTCACCATGTGTGTGGCTCACCGACCGACGCAATGACCGGACAACACGAATCGTAACTGGCCCGGCAGCATTGTCTGCCGGGCTTCCTCTTTGATGATCGAAATTGCATGTCCGAAGATTTGGTCGATGACGTGGACCCCGAGACGGTTGAGACCGTTGGCGAACCGACAAGTGAAGACGCAGCGGAACCAGTTGAGGTCACGGCCGAACCGATCGTCATTACCGTCGAAGAGCGTGCTCACGGCTGGCGAGTCGATCACTACTTGACTCGCCTGTACTCCAACTTCAGCCGGGCCGCATTCCAACGCGTGATCGGCGAGGGCTTGGTCTCGGTCAATGGTGAGAAGACCAAAATGTCGCGGCGGGTCTATCCCGGCGACACGGTTCAATTCCAACTGCCGACCGCACCCGATGCCACGCTCCCCGCCGAAGATATTCCAATCGATGTGCTGTACGAGGACGATGCGATCATCGTCATCAACAAGGCGGCGGGCATGATCGTTCACCCCGGCAAGGGAAATTATCGCGGAACACTCGCCGGGGCGTTGCAGTTCCACTTCGACAAGTTGAGCGACGTGGCGGGCAAGTTACGAGCGGGGATCGTTCACCGATTGGACCGCGATACGACCGGAGTCCTCGTCGTGGCGAAGGACAACGCGGTTCACGGCAATCTTTCCAGCCAGTTTGAAGCGAGAACGGTCGAGAAGGAATATCGAGCGATCGCGTGGGGCGAGATCTCATTCGACCGCGACTTCATTGAGACGCATGTCCGCGTGAGCAACCGCAACCGAGAACGCATGATGGTCTGCCAGCCCGGAGGCAACTCGCGCCATTCCTCGACGTTCTACGAGGTTCTCGAACGCTTCCACGGGTTCTCGTTCGTACGGCTGTGCCCTCAAACAGGACGAACACATCAACTGCGAGTTCACCTGCACCATCTGCGACATCCGATTGTCGCCGACCGGCTGTACGAAGGTCACAGCAACCTCAAGCTCTCCGATCTCGTCGAGAACCTGCCGCCGGAAGAGGAGCAGATCATCATTGATCGGCAGTGCCTGCACGCGCTGAGCCTCGCGTTCGATCATCCCGTCACCGGCGAGCGCATGAAGTTTGAAGCCCCGCTGCCGGAAGACTTCCAACGAGCACTCGCCGCCGTCAGGCAGCATCGCACGAGGACGCCGGTCAAGAAGAAGTGACCGGCTCACGCGACGTTGATCGACTGTGATGTAGGATCGGCACTCTTGCCCGTCCGGATTGAAGTGCAACAGTCGGATTGGCAAGAGTGCCGATCCTACATGCCCGTCTTTTCTGTCGATTGGCTGACTCGGAGCCTGTCCGATCCACGCCCGTGATACTGATTGCGGAGACCATTCATGATCGAAGAGACGTTTGGAACGCATGAGCAAGCTTCGGCAGAGACGTTGATCGGAATGGCGCTGGCCGAGGACTTGTCATCGACCGGCGATCTGACTTGCGTGGCATTGATTCGCGCGGACGAACAAGCCGCCGTCCAAGTCGTCGCGAGGAAAGAGGGCGTGCTGTCCGGCGCGACCATCGGACGGCGCGTGTTTGCGCATCTCGACGCGGCCGTGCGCTGGAAGACTCACCGCCGCGACGGTGATCGCGTGTCACCCGGCACGGCGGTGGCCACGGTGTCCGGGCCGCTGCAATCGCTGCTGATTGGCGAACGAACGATGCTCAATTTTATGACGCATCTCAGTGGCATCGCCACGCTGACACGACGCTTCGTCGATGCCGTGCAGGGAACACGCGCGGTGATCCTCGACACGCGGAAAACGCTGCCCGGTTGGAGGCTGCTCGAAAAATATGCCGTGCGCTGTGGAGGAGGCACGAATCATCGGATGGGTCTCTACGACGGTGTTCTTATCAAGGACAATCATCTCGCCGCGTGGACGGAATCGAACAGCATCGCGGCGGCGGTGGAGACTGCGAGGAAGCGCAGTCCGGTGGGAGTCTCCATCGAGGTTGAAGTCGATTCGCTGGAACAACTCGACGACGCGCTGCGCGGGCATCCCGATATCGTGCTGCTCGACAACATGGACGTAACGACACTGCGTCAGGCGGTTGCCGTGCGAGACCGCAAGGCTCCAAAAGTTCTGCTCGAAGCCTCGGGGGGCGTGACACTCGAAACTGTCGCGGCGATCGCTCAAACTGGCGTCGAACGAATCAGCGTCGGCGGTCTGACACACTCGGCCCCGGCCCTCGATCTCGCGTTCGATTGGAAGTCTCGAATTGAAGGAACAGCCTCGTGAACGAAACAGCAGCGAGCGAAGAAGTCCTCATCAAGGTTCGTGAGAACGGGCCGCTGCTCGTCACGGGACCGGTCACGTTGGTCGATCATCTCGGCAACAAGTTCGACACGGCAGCCGGTGCCAACATTGCGCTCTGTCGCTGTGGTGCCTCGCTGAAGAAGCCCTTCTGCGATGGGACTCACAAGACGAGCGGCTTCGCTGGGAATGAGACGGCTCCGGTATCGCAAACGAATGAAGCAAAAGTCTGACCACAGATTTCACCGATGCCACGGATCATGAAGATGCCACAGAGATTGGCCAGCGAAGTTTTTCGTCTTCGCCTTATCTGTGTCCTCTGTGCGATCCGTGGTCTCTCCTCTTGCTGCTGCTCTTACGGTGAATTGACCGGCATTTCCTCGCAAATTTTGGCGCGGCATCGAGACTCGTCTCTCGCTACTTCTTGGAAAGAACTCGCTCATGAATCGAATCGTGGTCGCTTGTTTTGGGATGGTCGTGCTGGTCTGGGGAGTTTCGCGAGTGCAGGCTCAACCGGCGGCTGAGGCCGACGTGAAGCTGATCCGCGAGAAACTGGCTTCGCTGAACGCGGCGATTGAGAAACTCAAGGTGGGACGGGACGACGTGCGGCCCGTGGCCGATGTCGAGGTCTTCGCCAAGGCGGCTGACTGGATCGTGCGCCACGACGAATTCTTCAAGCCGGACTATGCCAAGTGGACGATTGAGGCACTCAACATCGGTGTCTCGCGCGCGGAAGCATTCGCCAAGGGCGAGCGGCCGTGGCTGAACCGCGAAGGCTCGACGGTGTGCGGCTACTACTCGGAGGTCGATGGCTCGGTCCAACCCTGCGTCGTGACGCTCCCCAAAGGCTTCGATCCGAAGGCGAACAAACGCTGGCCGCTGCACGTCGAGCTGCACGGTCGCGGCGACACGCTGAACGAAGTGAGCTTCATTCATGCACACGAAGCGAAGCCGCTCAAGGGAGATCGGGATTACATTCAAGTCGATCCGTTTGGCCGAACCAACAACGCCTATCGCTGGGCCGGTGAGACCGATGTGTTGGAAGCGATGACGCATGTCAAACGAGCGTTCCGCATCGACGACCGCCGCGTGACACTGCGCGGTTTTTCGATGGGCGGCGCCGGGGCGTGGCATCTCGGGCTGCACCATCCGTCGCAGTGGTCGTCGGTCGGAGCCGGTGCCGGATTCTGCGATACGGTTCACCACCTCAGCCTGAAGGAACCACTGTCGCCGCTCCATCAGAAGCTCACCAAAATCTATGATGCACAGGACTACGCGCTGAACGCCTTCAACGTGCCGACGATCGGTTACGGCGGCGAGTTGGACAAGCAAATCTTCGCCTCGACGACGATGCACGCGCGAGGCGAACAGCTTGGCGTTCCCATCCCGCAACTCATCGGCCCGCAGACCGAACACAAGTGGCATCCGGAGAGCCTGAAAGAATTCATGGCCTTCCACGCCAAACACACGGTGACTGGCCGACCGCAGTATCCGGCACCCGCCCGCGTTCGGTTCACGACACACACGCTGAAATACAACTCGTGCGAATGGCTGATCGTCGAAGAACAGATTCGTCCGTATGACGCCTCGGTGATCGAGGCGGACGTTGATCCGAAGACCGGAACGCTGGCCGTGACGACGAAGAACATCTCCGTCATTCAGATCATGCGCGACGTGGCCGAGAACGTGGTGATCGACGGCGGGAAGCCGCTGCCGTTGAACTCGGCGGCGGGCGGGTTGCTGCCCGGCGTCTATTTTGAGTTGCGAGACAATGGTTGGGCCGTCTGGGATTACATCCGCTCGCACAAGTACGCGGCGCATGAACTCGACGGCGACGACGTTCGCAAGCGGCACAACCTGCAAGGCCCGATCGACGATGCCTTCATGCAGCCGTTCGTCTGCGTGCGTCCGACGGGGACCGCGTGGTCGGAGCCTCATGCTGCCTGGGCCAAGTGGACGCTGTCGCGGTTTGAGGCCGAGTTCGACAAACGGATGCGGGCGAAAGCCCTCGTCGTGAACGACACGCAGGTCACGGATGAACTGATGGAAACCAAGCATCTCATCCTGTTCGGCGATCCCGGCTCGAACGCGGTCCTCGCGAAGATCGTCGATAAGCTGCCGGTGACGTGGACCAAGAGCAGCCTGACGGTGAAGGGCGAGAAGTACGACGCGGCCTCGCACGGCGCGGCCCTCATCTACCCAAACCCGCTCAACCGGAACCGGTACGTCGTGGTGAACTCGGGCCACACGTTCCATGAGCCGGAATTCAAAGCCTCGAACGCCAACCTGTTTCCGAAGCTGGGCGACATCGCCGTCATCAAGTTCGCTCCCGCGAAAGACAGCTTCACCGAGACGCCTGTCTTTGCTGACGTGTTCGATGCCCGATGGAAACTTGGCGATTAGGAACGGGAGCGCAATAGCTTCCCGAACTCGAAATTGTGTGGCTGGGGTCGGCGCTTCGCCGCCCCCAGATTGGGGCGAATCCCGCTTCGCTGGGGGCCGCGAAGCGCGGACCCCAGCCACACTCGGGAAGTTATTGCGGCGACTCCTGCGGAACGAACCTCGGAATGAATGCCGGGGTCACATCGACCATCACCCCGTTTACTCTGACGAAGACTCACCATGCCCCGATACGACGCGAAGCGAATTGAACCCAAGTGGCAGGCATTTTGGGATCAGCACCAGACGTTCAAACTCGGTTCGATTGATCCCTCGAAACAGAAGATGTATGTGCTGGACATGTTCCCGTATCCGTCGGGGGCCGGGCTGCACGTGGGGCATCCCGAGGGCTACACCGCGACCGACATCGTCTGCCGCTACAGTCGGATGCGAGGCAAGCAGGTCCTGCATCCGATGGGCTGGGATGCGTTTGGCCTCCCCGCCGAAGAGTACGCCATTCGGACGGGGACTCATCCGGCCGTCACGACTGCGAAGAACATCGAGACGTTCAAGCGGCAACTGAAGTCGCTCGGCTTCAGCTACGACTGGTCGCGCGAGTTCGCCACGACCGACCCCGACTA
>JAYVDI010000296.1:0-5178 GCA_043749505.1 Schlesneria sp.
CCGAGATGAGGGTACGAGTCTTGGTTAGTTGCACCTGAGTTTCGTGCGCGAGCGTGTGAAGAGAGTGCAAAGTGACGAGTGCAAAGTGCAAAGTGCAAAGTGGGTCGATCACTCCGTACCTTTGCACTTTGCACTTTGCACTTCTCACTTTTCACTACTTTGTCCGTTTGCCGGTTCATACCTTCTCCTGTGCCGAGCGTCCGAGCAGGCCGGAGGGGCGGAAGACGAGGATCACGATCAGGATCGTGAAGACCAGCGTCCCGGTCCACTTCTCACCGAGATACGCCGAGCCGAGCGAGCGAGCCAGCCCGATGATCAGTCCGCCGAGCACGGCTCCCGGCAACTTGCCGATCCCGCCCAGCACGGCTGCCGTGAACGCATACAGACCGTTCTGAAAGCCCATCTGAAAACTGATCGTGTTGATGTAGAGCGAGTAGACGATGCTCGCGACGCCGCCCAGCGCGCCGCCGATGACGAACGTCGCCCCGATCACTCGATCGACGTGAATCCCCATCAGTTGGGCCGCGACGGGATTTTGCTCGACCGCCCGCATCGCCTTGCCGAGCTTGGTGAACTTCACGAACAACGTCAGCCCTACCATGATCGGCACGGTGATGAGCACGACCAGCAAGTCCTTGACCGTGAACTGAATCGCCGAGTCCCCCAACAGGTTCTGCGACGAGACGAGCTTCGGAAAATTCACGTCGGCCGCTCCGCCCCACAGCAGTCCCACATTCATGAAGATGAACGAGACGCCGATGGCCGACACCAGCGGAGCCAGCTTCGGAGCATTGCGCAGCGGCTTGTAGACGATCCGATCAACGGCCCAATTCAAGCTGCCACAAAAGACCGGCACGATCAGAAAACACATCACCAGTCCGACGAGTGCCCCGCCGGTGGTGGCCTCAATGCCGACGATCCCGATCGCGCTGAGCAGCGTCAGCGTCAGAAACGCCCCCAGCATGAACAGATCGCCGTGAGCGAAGTTGATCAGCCCGATGATGCCATACACCATCGTGTAACCGAGCGCGATCAGGGCGATCAGCGAACCCGTCGTCAGCCCGATCAGGCAGTGCTGAACAAACTGCTCCAACGCAGTGGAACTGGCGGCATCGGCGAGGAGAAGGAACGGCATCGGTTGGTTGTGGTCCGTGTAATCGTAGAGTGCGTGGAGTCTTCGGAACGCACCGTCCGTGTATCGCCTCATCGAGTGAACTGTCGCATCACACGGTGCGTTCCGAAGACTCCACGCACCCTACCGGACTTTTGTCGCGAATTGACATTCAGCCGCGAGTTGCCGACAGCACACCCGACCGAGTCATTTGTTTGAATCAGTTGCCCTTACTGCGTCACTAATGTCGATTTCATGATCCATTCGACGAAGATTCAACGCCGGACTTTTTGCAAGTGGATCGTAGGCGTGCTTGGACACGGCAAATTCGATCACGCGCCGGACAATCCGATTTGTTACTACGATTTGGTCGCCAGCAGACAACCAACCCCCATCGCCGTTTGGCAACCACGTTTCGTGGTACTGAAAGTTGCCGCAAATCGTTGCACCGATGTCGTCAGTTGGCCAGATGGTGAAGGTAATGTATCCGTCATCGCCATTCGCTCGCCAACGATATTCCATTTCGTTGACAATGAGTCGATGCGAGTTCTTGGTGTTGCGAGCCATTTCGATTCGATCAGTGTTGGGAAAAATGATCAATGGGAAGCAGCCGCCTTCGCCACATAACTACTATTCGCCTGGCTGCCCCAGCAGCTTTGCGAATTCGAACTTGCCGTCCTTCACGACATTGCCGCTCAGGACTTTCATGCTCGTGTCGCCATTGGCGTCGAAGGACCACTTGCCGAGGGCGCCGTCGAAGTCCTTGATGCCGAGAGCCGCCTGCGTGATGGCCGCGCGGTCTTTTTTGCCGGCTCGGCGGATCGCTTCGAGTGTCACTTTGCCGGCCTCGTAGCCGTAGATCGCGTAGGCTTCGGGCGGGGCCTTGTATTTGGCGGTGTACTTCTTGACGAACTCTGCCCCCGCGCCGGTCAGCTTGTCGGGGGGGAGGCCGCCGAACGTGACGAAGCAGCGGTCGTTGAGGTTCTCGGCACCGGCGGAGGTGATGAACGCCTCCTCCATGCAGCCGTCGGGGACCATCAGTTTGGCGGTCAATCCGGCCGCGACGAGATCCTTGGCGATCTGGCCTCCCTTCGACTGCGTCGTCCCGCCGAAGTAGATCAGGTCCGGCCCCTTCGCCTTGATCGAGACCATCAGCGATTTGAACTCTTGGGCCTTCGAGTCGATACTCTCGTGACCGAGGACGTTGAGGCCGATCTCGCCCGCGTGTTCCTCGAACAATTGTGCGATGCCCCGGCCGTAGACCTCGTTGTCATCGAGGATGTAGACCTTCGTGAGACCCATCTCCTTGGCCCAGTCGGCGGCGAGCGATCCTTGCAGGTCGTCGGCGGGGACCACGCGGACATAGTTGAGTTTCCCCGTAGGACGGTAGACCTCGGGTTCGCTCGGATCGCCGGTTCCCGGTTTGGTCAGGCCGGGCCACGTGTTTGCCGGGCTAACCATCAGCAACTGGGCCCGGTTCAGGATCGGCATCGCAATTTTGGCCGCTCCACTGTTGTAGGTGCCGATGTACGCCATCACGTCGGCGTCCTTGATCGCCTGATCGGCGTTCGAGGTCTCGGCCTCGGCCGTCCACTGACCGGCTGCGGCGGTGGCGTCGTCGAGATCCAGAAACTCAATCTTGAACTCACCGACCTTTCCTCCCGCCTCATCGATGGCCATCTTGATGCCGTTGACGATCGTGTCGGTCTGCTGCTTGGCGCTGCCGGTGCGAGGGAAGCTCGACACGATCTTGATGACGCTCGGGTTGCCGCCGCTCAGCGTGGATGAGGTCGTACCGTTCGTCCCCTTGCCGCCGTTCGTCGTTGTGTTCGAGTTACCGGGGCAGCCCGTTAAGACGAGCGAACTCAAGGCAATCAGGCTGAAAAACATCGTAGAACGAGGGCGAAACATGCGGAGACCCTTCAGAAAAGAATGTCGATTCGGGCCGGAGTCTACGGGTGGGGCGAAGACATCGTCAACCAATGAGGTTAGCGGTGGTTGGTCCTGTCTTTGAGCCTCGGAGAGGCGACACAAAGTTGCCCACGGCGCAAGCCGTGGGAAGAGGCAAGCCCGAGTGCAAACAGCCCCGGAGGGGCGACAGATCCTCATGAAGGCAACCGCGAGACGCCAGTGAATTGAGCGAGGCACCAACGGTATGTCGCCCCTCCGGGGCTTGCTGCATTGTCGTCGGCGTTTTCCCACGGCTTGCGCCGTGGGCTACCGTATCCCGCCCCTCCGGGGCTGAATGAACAAGTGGCTCGCGCAGTGTTTGAGCGATGGAGAGCGATTCGCCACCGGTGGCCCTTCGCGAATCGTTCGGTTAGGCTCGTGCAGCTCTCATCCAACACCAACTTGAGGTGGATTCGAGCGAATGACCGCACGGCGAGCGGTCTTGTCACCTTAGTCTCACCAATGATGGAATCGAATGTGCCCCGGCCTGAGTTCAATCCAGGGTGCCGTCTGTCGGCGCTGGATGTCTGCGTGTTGATTTGCGGGACAGGCGGATCGGTTGTGGCTTGGCAGTGGGTGGGGTGGGTTGGTTTCATGATCGCGTTCGTGGTGGCTCACTTCTTTCTGTTCTGCAACGTCTTCCGAATATCACGACCGCTCGAATTGGTCTGGGCGGCGGTATTCGTGGCCTTGGCTGGTAGTACTGTGGTGAACGAGATGCCGGGTTGGATGGTCACGATCATGGGATCGTTGATCGTGACTGTCGTGGTGATCGCCATCGAAATGTGCAGGCCCTCGTACCACGGGATTGCTTGGCAGCGGATGAATCCGAGATTGCAGCAGTGGTGGGAAACTCGTGTCGCTGAACAGGCCACACGTTTACATTGAGAGGAATGATCGCGATGCCTGAGACCAAAGAACATCCGTTGATCCGCTCCGCGCGGCGTGAGGCTCTTGTCGCAGTGGCCATTTGGTTTGTCGCACTGGTCTGGTCGGTGGGCGTTTGCACGACGTGGGGCTACGGTCGCGATCCGAAGTCGCTGACGTTCGTGCTCGGGTTTCCCGACTGGGTCTTCTGGGGCATGATCGTCCCGTGGGCCACCTGCACTGTCGCGTCGGGTTGGTTCGCGTTCGGCTTCATGAAGGATGAGGACTTGGATTCGTAGTGGCGTCCGAAAGGCTGCCACCGAGAGAAACAGCAGAACCACGGATGGCACAGATTTCACGGATGACACAGATAAGACGAGAACCAAGAGTCATCCTCGCCTCCCTCTTCATCAGTGTTATCTGTGAAATCCGTGCCATCCGTGGCCAGTCTTTTGCTTTACCCGTTTGTGCCATCGTCCGCGTCTGAAATGCACGCAGGACGACGACTCGGTTGTTTTCGTGAGGAGCTTCTCGATGCTGTTGGCCGCTGTTGCTACGAGTGACCCCAAGCCCGGATTCGCCGTGCTGCTGGCGCTCATTCTGTTCATCGCCGCTTCGGTTTGGCTGGGGACTTTGGCGCAGAAGGCGATCGACAAGAAGAAGTTCATGGAGGGTTATTTTCTTGGCAACCGGGGTCTTGGCGCGTGGGCGCTGGCTCTCACCGCGACCGTGCAGAGCGGTGGAACGTTCATGGGCTTTCCGTCCCTCGTGTTCAGTTTCGGCTGGATCGTGCTGCTGTGGATCGGCGCATACATGATGGTCCCGCTGACCGGCTTCGCGATCGTTGGCAAGCGGCTGTCACATCTCAGTCGGCAGACGAACGCCCTCACGGTTCCCGATCTGATGCGGTCGCGGTTCGATGACTGGCGAGTCGGCCTTGCCGCGTCGTTGCTCATCATTTGCTGTCTGTCGTTCACGATGTTTGCCCAGTTCAAGGCGGGGGCGATGATCATGAAGCATGCCTGGCCGGGCGAGGGCATCCTCGCGTTCGCCGAGGATGTGACGGTGCAACTCGGTCCGAAGTATTACACGGGTTTGATCGTGTTCGCGGTGACGGTCGTCGGCTACACGCTGATCGGCGGGTTCCTGGC
The DNA here is from genome assembly GCA_043749505.1 of Schlesneria sp. Taxonomy (GTDB): domain Bacteria; phylum Planctomycetota; class Planctomycetia; order Planctomycetales; family Planctomycetaceae; genus Schlesneria. Next base: position 5,080 of record JAYVDI010000296.1, read on the forward strand.
ATCCGTGTGGACCGATCTGTTTCAGAGCGTGATGATGTTCATCGGCGTGCTGCTGTTGGTCTGTCTGGCCGTGCCGATGGCGGGGGGCCTCGAACAGGC
>JAYVDI010000297.1:0-4799 GCA_043749505.1 Schlesneria sp.
TCGTCCCGTCGCTCCGTCGCTCCGCCGACGGGACCGCTTGGCGATGGAGCGACAAGGCGACAGTAAAAGCAGGTGCGTTCCGAAGACTCCACGCACCCGACGTGTGTCAGCACCCCCAAAACTCTCGGACGTAGTAAATGCACCGCCCCTAAATGCCATTGGGCTGACGCCGCCCGGCTCGCCAAGACAACTTTCTCACCGTGGGCCGCGCGAGGGCGCGGGAAGGGACACCAACAGTTCCACTGCCTCTTCGATCCAGCCGCTGTTCCAGACGTGTTTGAGCTTTGGGCCGTCGCGGTAGACGTGCGGAATCTTGGCCTCGTCGAGCAGTCGGTGCGCCGTCTCGTGATGCGAGCGGAAGTTGTCGTAGCCGGTGAGGACCAGTCGCGGTGAGGCGGCTTTGAGGTCGGGACAGTTGAGGAGCGCGGGCAGTACGCGGTAGGTCTCGAAGTGATCCTGAGTGCCGAAGACTTGGGCGGCTCCGTAGAGATCAAAGCGTTGCATGTCGAGCGGCGCATCCCAAGCGGCCGCCTTGTCGAACAGATCGGGATGGCGCGCGAGCAGGCTCCATGCACCCCAGCCCGACTTGCTGAAGCCGAGCAACAAGCGTGTTGGCTTGTCCGCGTGCGCCGCATACGTGCGGTCGATGAACGGGACCACGACCCGTACAAAAAAGGACTCTTGGCGGATGGCTTTGTCGGTCGGGTGGTCGGCGTACCACGGCAGGTGAGCGAACGTCGGTGCCACGCAGATCAAGCCGTGTTTGTTGTGGAGGCCGCAGCGTTTCACTTCGGCCAACCCGTCGCCATATTTCGATTCACGAGCCGCTTCGACAGGGAGAACAAACAGCACGCGCGGCGTCTTCTCTGGATCGGGCTTGTCAGGCAGCAGGACGCGAATCTCGGTCGGTTTCTCTTGGAAGTCGGACTCCACCGTGTGCGCGATCCAGTCTTCGACCGACTTCTCGCCGCGTGAGGTTGTCGCTTTCAAGGCGGCGTCCTCACCGAATGCTCGCGTGACGCAGGTGGCAGTGAGGACGAAGGCGATCACCAGCCCGAGCAGCACGCCCAAACAACCGCCGCGCGGCGTGACGATTCCGCGCTGCGCGGCCAATGATTCGACGAATTCCTTCGCCTCCTTCAAACCGCACGACGTTCGTTCGCGGTAGAGCTTGATCGCTTGGATCTTTTGTCCCTCCCGCACGAGCCGCAGCAGCCGTTGTTCGAGTTCGTCATTCGACTCGACTGCGCCGTGATCCATTCCGATCACCGCACTCGTGTCGCCGCGTTCGATCGCTTCGACGCCCACCTTCGCTTCGGCCAACCCCGCGCCGGTGGCTTCACGCAGCAGTTTGATCGCTTCAATTTTCTGACCTTCGGCGACCAGCCGTCGAATGCGATCCGCCAGTTCCACGTTGTCGGGCGCGGACTTTGTCACAGGCACGCCGCAGTGTTCACAAACGCGAGCAGTCTCGGAAATCAATTGGCCGCAGGCTGAGCAGAGTTTCATGGCGTGGTCCTTGCATGGTCATTTGTCATTGGCGGACTAAGGGCTGTGCCTCTATTACGCCGAGTTTGGCCGTCGGGTGCGTGGAGTCTTCGGAACGCACCATAACTGTCGTCCCGTCGACGGGACCGCTTGGCGATGGAGCGACAAGGCGACCGTAAAAGCCGGTGCGCTCCGAAGACTCCACGCACCCGACGTGTGTTATCTCCTCCAAAAATGCACAGCCCCTAAATCGTGCGTGGGTTGCTTCCGCGTTCGGCGCGGGTCTCCCGACCTCGCCGAAACGCCCGACCGAAGGCTGCCTCTTTGATCTCGACGTTGCTTGAACCGGGGAGACCTTCGGTCGCGGCCCGTGCGGGGTCGGGAGACCCGCGCACAACAAAGTCCCGCGCGGATGATCTTGTCGCATTTGATCTCTTTGACTAGGTTCCCACTCCTGCTCCCCCTTTTCAATTCAATGATTGTCGTCCGGCGGCGTCCTGTCGTTTTGAAGGCACGCGCGGCCGCGAGGCCGTCGGCATTCGAGCGATCTCCCTGTCAAAGTCTGCTTCCCTCGTGTTGAGCCCGTTCATGATTCGCTGTGTCGGTCCGCTGCTGTGGCTCGGACTGGGGCTGTGTGCAGCCTCGGGCTGCGCGCTGTCCGCGCTGAATCCTGCGGGCAGCATTGAGTCGCGGCTGGACGAACGAGCGGCGGCGGGAACGCAGGCCGTGCGGGACAAGACCTCGCGCGATGAGGTGGAATTGCGGGAGACACGTTCTTCGCCTGAGTCGCGAGGAGTGGTCTCGTTTCGCTCACCAAAGCGCCGGGAATCCTCCCTGCATGAATCGCCATTGGAGGAACGATCTTCGCAGAATGGGCCGGGCATTGCCGCCGGTCTTTCACCGCGCGAAGAGGACCGCGCGACCCCAATCTTCGGTGGTCATTCATTCGATCAACAGTTCGCTGAGATTGTGAGCGGCACACAGTCGCCCGTCACGCAGGCGGTCGCGTGGACGGAAGAACAGCGGTCGGATCGGATCGCCGATTCGGGACTCCGCACGGCAAACTACCGTTCCGATCGGGATGCCTCCGACAATCCGGTCGAGTTGCAGGGGTTCGAGGCAATCGCGCCGCCGGACTCCGCGCTGACGAAGTCCGGCTTTTCGGAAAGCCGGACTTCACGGGGGCTGGACGTAAGCACGCCGTGGGATTCTGGAATGGCAGCTACCAATCCGAACGAGCCGCCTCCGTGGAGTAGCCGCCCTGGCGCGGGATCATCAGTTCAACTCAGTCCACCCATTCAATACGGCGGCGCACTTCCCAGCCGCCAATCGAGCATCGCGGCGGGAGAATTCCACAGCGTGTCGCCCGGTGAAGTGTTTCCCACGACACGTGGAGACACGCACGGTCCCGCGCCGCGAGTTCAGCCCGTCAATTCTCAGATCGCGCCGCCGCTTCCACCCAGTCCGTGGCAGTCAGAAGTGAATCAGCTCATCGCGCGCGTCGAACGTGAGTTGAACGGCCTGTCGCCGGGATCGAGCGGCACGGCGCAGGCCGAGTACCGTCGTCGTCAGGTCCATCTGCGGCTGCTGTATTTGATCGTTCAACGACCCGAGCAGGCTTTGACGGCGATCCCCGGTTTGGAGGCGGCCGAGCAGGAGTATTGGCAGCAGCTCTGTTGGGCCGCGTCGAACTCGCTCGATGCCGAACAGTTCCCGCTCCCACGTGATCGCGCTTCGCAGGCGATCGCGCCGCTCAACACGGCGTTGCGCCGGCTGCGCGAACAGGCGGACTTGTCGATCAAGAACACCGCCTTCTGTGAACAGATTTCGTACTTCGGCAATTACCAAAAGTTTGCGCGAGACGAGTTCACGCCGGGCCAGGAAGTGCTGCTCTACGCTGAGATCGAGAACTTCAACACCGAGCAAACGGCCGACGGCGAACATCGGACTCTGCTCCGATCGGTCATCGATATCCTCGGCGCGAACGGTCAGACCCGCTGGCACAAGACCTTCGCCGCGACAGAAGATCGCTGCCGCAACCCGCGCCGCGACTACTTTCACAATTACCAGTTCGTGATTCCCGATCGTCTACCGCTCGGCCCGCACACGCTCAAGCTGACCGTCGTCGATGACCTCAGCGGCAAGCAGGCGAGTTACTCACTGCGGTTCCTTGTGAAGTGACCGCGCGGTCGTAGGTCGGGTCGATTCGGTCGAACTTGGCGCGGCTCGCGATATCATGCCGCCCGTGTTGGACCGGCCTCGCGCGGAGGCCACTCTCGCGGACGGGGCCTCTTCGATCATGCTCAGCCTGACTCAAGCCTTCGACAAACTGCTGACCACCGTTTCGCCGTTGGAGGCTGTGTCGCTGCCGCTGGCCGACGTGCTGGGAATGACGCTGGCCGAGGATGTCTCGGCACCGGAGGATTCGCCGCCGTTCGACAAGTCGCTGATGGATGGCTTTGCCGTGCGAGCCGCCGATGTCGCGAGTGGCTTCGTGTCGCTCAAGGTCATCGAGATCGTGACCGCCGGACAAGTCCCCTCGAAGTCGGTGGGTCTCGGTGAAGCGACGCAAATCATGACGGGAGCACCGATCCCCGACCGAGCCGATCTGGTCGTGAAGATCGAAGAGACACTGCCGGATATCAGCAGCGTGTATGTCACGACGAAGTCGATCAAGCCGGGGACCAACATCGTGCGTCGAGGCACCTCAGTCCGCGCGGGCGATGTTGTGCTGAAGGCGGGGATGAAGCTGAACGGCGCACGCATCGGAGCGTTGGCGGAACTCGGCCGCGCGGTGGTGAGAGTCCATCGCCGCCCGACGGTCGCCGTGCTGGCGACGGGAGACGAACTGGTCCCGATCGACGAAACACCGGGGCCGGGCCAGATCAGGAACTCAAACGAATCAATGTTGTGCGCACAGATTGAAGCGGCGGGAGCCATCGCGTTTCCGCTCGGCATCGCCCGCGACAACCGCGCCGATCTGCGAGCCAAGATTCAAGAGGGCCTTCAGTACGACATGCTCGTCCTGTCGGGAGGCGTCTCGGCCGGAACGCTCGATCTCGTTCCGAGTGAACTCGCCGAAGCGGGTGTTCGCGAAGTCTTCCACAAGGTCGAGTTGAAGCCCGGCAAGCCGGTCTGGTTTGGCGGGCGTGAATGCTCTCCGAGCGGGGGACGTGAGTCCCCCGGTTCTACGATTGCAGAAGTCAATCAGAAAGAACCGGGGGACTCACGCCCCCCGCTCAGACAATCAACGTTTGTCTTCGGCCTGCCGGGAAACCCGGTCAGCAGTCTCGCCTGCTGCGAGCTATTCG
>JAYVDI010000298.1:0-11324 GCA_043749505.1 Schlesneria sp.
CAGTGGCCCGGTCGGGAGCTCCCGACCGGGCCCCTTCAATTCGTTGGTCGCTTTGGCCCAAATCCGTTACGGGCTGGGGATCGGCGGCAGTGAAGTTTCGTCCATCATGGATGCGGGAACCAGATCGAAATCGAGCGGGTTCGCTGCGGCACCGTCACCGCGAATGATGAGCAGATCGGCATCAACCGGTCCGGCCAGCGCGATGTTCGGCAGGGCGATCCGCACACCAAGGTCGTACCAGCCATGAATCTCCGCCTGAAGTTGCAGGCCGTTGACGGACACAATTACTTGGCCAGGCTCGGGGCCGAAGCCTTCACCCGCGATGTTGATGATCGTTCCCGGAGCGCCGACCGACACGTCCGACGAGAAGGTGGCTGGGTCCACGGGTAGGATGTCGTTGCGAGCGACCACCGACCCGTTGTTCGATTCATTCGACTCGGGCAACTCGCGATGGCTGTCCACGAGGACGTGCAGGTAATTGAAGGGAATTCGCAACCCCTCGGGAGTCACTCCCAAACGATTGGCTGCCAGTGGTAAGCGGACATCCACCGACTGAATCTCACCGGCTTCGATTTCGTTCACGATCGCTCCCGCCTGAGGCAAGTTGGACAGCGGAACAAGATCGTTCCCGGCAATCAACAGCACATTGAATGGGACCGTTGTGGAGAGCGGCCCGTTGTTTCGCAACCAGATGCGGTAACGGGGACCAAGGTTCTGATCGGGGTGACCGTTGTCTACAAAGCGTGTGGCCAATAGTTGCAGATCAGTTCCCGAATCGAAAACCACCGGAGGAACATCAACCCAAGTCCCGCAGGCCACAACCGGCAGCGGCTGCCAAACGGGGTACTCGTAAACGACCCACGTCGGACACGGATTGTAGATGATCGGACGGCAGTAGATCGGACGAGGATCGTAGATGGGGAGGCAGGAATCCCACCAACACCAATCGACCCACGGTGTCCAGCGCGGAGTCCAACAATAAGTCGGGTAATAGCCACCACCAGCATACCAGCAACTGAACGACGACTGCGTGAACGACGAGACCACGACACCGTGATGGCGATGGCTCCACCCACCCTGCTGAATCAGCGCCGGGCCGAGATTCATCTGGCGCGAGAGGTCTCCCTGTCGATGCAGTTGGAACTGGCGATCGAGGTTTAGCTTTCGTCCCACACTGGAGTCGTGGAGCTGATGGAAGTCTTGCTTTCCGATGCGATCTTGGTAAACGCCGCTCACACGGTCGAGCTTCACGCCCGCCAATCGCAGTTCTGCTTTCGCATCAGGCGAACCCTGCAATTCCTTGAGTTGCTTGTGAAACTCCTTTTGATCTTTCGTCTCCCGCAACTTGACTAACTTTTCGTTGATCTCGGGCTTCACGTCGCGCACGGCTGGCTTCTGCAAATCGAGCTTCGGAGTGTGGCCGTTCTTCTCGACTCGGATCGGAGTCGGGCGCGGGCGATGCACGTCTTTGCCGAGGACCGTGCCGTTTCCAAGGATTGGTGGCGAGTTCTTGTTTCGATCGCCTCCCTTCGGGTCGAGACCGGGCGTCCGGGCGTTCCCCCCAATGTCCGTTTTCGAGCCGTCCAATTTGGGGAGTCGGTTTTTGTCGTTGTCGTCTCGACGATCACGCCCCTTGGTGTCGGCCCCATTTTTGTCGAGATTTCCGCCGAGGGGTCCACCGGGCAAGTTCACTCCTGGTGTCCCATTCTTTGAGCCAACGCCGGGAACTGTGTTGGGACGGCCTGGCTCATTCTTGGGGAGGTTATTCCTGTCGCGGGCCTCGCGATTTTTGTTGTTGTCCGCAGCGCCCGCGTTGGGAATCAGCGGTGGGCTGTTTCCGCCACCGCCAATTTTCGGGACGTTGTTGCCGCCCGCGTTGTTGCCTGCCTTGGGGATGTTGTTGCCACCGGGTGGGTTGCCACCAACCGCGCCGGGTCTGGGTTTCGCGTCGTCTCGACGTTCGATCCGATCATCACGCCGCTGCTCGGCCTTATTCTTGTCGTCCTTCAATCCGGCCACCGGCTGAATGCCACCGACGTTGCCACTCGGCAACGGGCTGCCTGCACCGGGAGCATTACGGTCCCGGCGATCATTACGGGAGTCGTTCTGGCCGACGGAATTGGCATTCGCGCGATTTGAATCGACGCGGGGAATCTGATTAGAACGAGCGTCCGCTCCCGGTCCACCGCCGTTGCTGTTGCGATTGTCGCGCGGTGAGTCATCACGCTTGGCAGGACCATTTACTACGTTTGGTTGCGCAGCGGCCCGGTTAGTGGACGGAGGTGGATTGTCATTGCGACGCTCGACACGGGGAGCAGGCTCGACACGTTTCGGCTGTGGATCATTGGCCTTCGGATTGCCACCGCGGTTGTTGTTGGATTCGGCACGGTTCGCAGCAGGAGCCTTCGCGGCCGAAGGTTGTTCTCGTGCGGGCTTCTCTTTTTCTTGGTCCTTTGCAAACGCAGCGACGCCAGCGGAAATGGATCCCGCCAACAGGCAACTCAACACCAACCATCTCTTCTTCCAACTGTTCATGATTTACCCCTTCCTGTGAGCCGGGCACTTTTCGAGCAAGACTGTTCGATCAGCAGTCCCTCAGCGGATCATGTGCCAAATGGACTCGGGCACGGCCGAGCTTCGCGTTTCAAGGCCACAGTTTCAAGAAGAAACTGGTTTTTGATGATAGGTCTCATCGCGAACAAGCCCCTCGTAAAGAGGGGCCTCTCGGAGCGAGGGTCTGAGTGTCATCCGTTCGATGCCTGTTCATGACATCACAACGAATCGGGTACTCGCGGTGTGGCGACTCGCTCGACCGTGTTATCGCACGAAGTGCCGCAGCGCACGAACCGTCACGATTTTTTGCTGGAGCAGCCACCCCAAGGCAGCCGAACACTCAGATGATGGGGTTTGTTCTCGAGCCAGTTACTTCACGTACATCGATCGCGTTTAGAGGAGTGGGTGCCATGCAACGATCCTTCTGGGGATGTCTTTTGTTGGCTGGGTTCGCCGCTTCGGCACCTCAGGCTTCGCAGGCACAGCTCTTCACACGCCCGTTCCACAACTGTTGCGAAACCTGCGAGATGCCGCAGGCCCAGTGCAGTTGTGCTCAAACTCAGACCCACGTGCAGATGCAAACGCGGACCCGTCCGGTCGTGCAGACGCAGCTTCGGCCACAGCAGGTTACGACCTATCGCGACGTGACCGAGACACATGTTCGCAACGAGTCCGTCGTCGAAAACGTTCCGAGTACGACCTATCGCAATGTCACGGTCGATGAGGGTGGCTATCAGATGGTCTGGGTTCCCAAGCCTGTGACCAAGCAAGTCGCTCAAACCGTCGTCCAGCAGCATGTGAAGACACGGGCGGTTCCGTATCAGGTAACTCGCCGCGTGCCGCAGGTTTCGACCCAAATGGTCCCTGTGCAAACGGTCCAACACATCTCCGAACAAGTCCCCGTCGCGATGCAGATGCAGATGACAACAATAGCCGCCCCGATGACCTTCTCGGCGGCGGCTTCGTCATGCAATGTTTGTGATCACGGTTCCACCGCGATGAACATGCCGATGTTGTCACAGCAGTTTGGGTACGCCCCGCAAGTCAGCTACGCCCCGTCCTACGTTTACGGTGCTCCGCTGACGGCCTCGATCCCGACCATGCCAGCGATCACCGTCCCCGTTCCGCAAACGGCCCTCGCGCCGACGCCGATCACTGCGGAGAGGCCGATTGAACAGTGGCAGACGGTCCCCGCGCGGGGTGCCTCATCGAGCCGTTCGCAAAACTACGACTCCCCATCGTCGCGGCCCGTCCCGACGCCCGCCGATGACGTGAATGCGATTCCCCGACGCACCTCAATGTTCTCGTCCGCTCCCTCGGCCGCCGTCGTTTGGAATTCGAGGCGATAGAACAAACGGAAAAGACGACGCGCCTGACAAGTATGCCTCGCGCGGCCAAGGGTGAGACGCTTCTGAGCGGGGCGGCGTCAGCCCAATGGCACTGACTTTACCCGCGAGGTAAGCAGGCACATTCCATGTGCTGTCCGCAAATTGCAGGGACACGGCACATGGAATGTGCCTATTACTTTCTAAAGTCATTAAGCCGCCTCGCTCGAAAACAGATAAGTGGGCTAACGCCCAAGAGTCGCCCTTGGGTTGCGGCGGAACGAACTGAAGCCGCGCTGAAAACGTCCCCTCACCGTCGGAGCCACGTTGCAGCGGGAGAGTCTGTTCGACTCAGTGTGATCGCAATGAGTCGGGCTTCGCGAGCGAAGTCCCTTCCGATGACGGTCGCCACGGGGACGTGAACTGCGTCACGTCGTCGAGCGGCTCAAAGCCAAGAGCGCGGCGGCCGGGTTCGAGATCCCACTTCATGCCGCTGTTGGCTGAGACGCCATTGACGACTACGAACTTCTCGGGCAGTTTGGCCAACAGACAGCGATCCATCAGCCGCAGGTAGTCGCGGTCGGAAAGCCACATCAGACGGAACCACTCGCCACGCTCAGCGGGTAAGTTTTGCGGTTCATTCGCTCCGCCGCGCCAGATCCAACCGATGCGCACGGCGACGGTTTCGATCCCGTGACTCGTGGCGTAACAGCGACCAAGTCGCTCACCGAACAACTTCGCGGAGGCATAGGCATCGCTGCGGCGAGGCCTGCCATCGCCGAGATAACGCAAACCGGGTTGTGGTGGAGTCTCGTCTGACAACACGACTGCGGGGTCGTGCTGATAGCCTCCCATCACATGATTGGAGCTGGCAAAGATGACTCGCCGCACGCCGCCGAGTACCGCCGCCTGATACGTGTGAATCAGAGCATCGACATTCGGGCCGATCAATTCAGGCCACGAGTGATACGCCTCGGGATCAGCCGCGAAATGAAAGACGATCTCCGCGCCACGCAACTGTTCTGTCCAGGCTCCCCAAGTCGAAAGGTCCGCCTCGTGGATCGCGGCATCACCGCGCGCGTCGCGATCAAGCAGCCGCAACTCGACGTGACCTTCGAGCGGTGCGCGCAGCTTGCGGCCCATGTTGCCAGCCGCACCGGTGATGACGACCACTTGAGGCGGCTGGTTCATGCTAAGTCTCCTGCGATGAGAGATTGCGGACCACAATTCAAGATCCGTGTGACTTGTAAGACGAACGACGAGTCGCCAAAAGGGAGACCCGTCCCAGTGCTTCATGCCGAGGCCAAACCGGCCATGTGGAAGAGAAACTGATCCTCGACCGCTTTGCTCAAGTCACTCACTTCAATCAGCGACTCAGAACCATGATCTTCCACTTCAACACCGCAATCGCGGCGCTAGTCGTACTCAATGCTTCCGCATTTGCGCAGTCGTCGGGAACTCAGAAACCTAACATCGTGTTCATCATGGCGGATGATCTCGGTTGGCGAGATTTGGGCTGCTATGGCAGCACATTTCATCAGACGCCGAATCTCGACAAACTGGCCGCGCGTGGCACACGGTTCACGCAGGCTTATGCCGCCAACCCGCTCTGCTCGCCGACACGCAGCAGCATTCTCACGGGACTGTGGCCGGCGAGGACGGGCATCACCGCGCCCGCGTGTCATCTGCCTCAGATCGTGCTGGAGAAGCAGCTCGCAAAGGGAAACCCGAACAACCGAGTACTTAGCGCGACAAGCGTCACACGCTTGAAGACCGACTACGTCACGCTGCCGAAGGTGCTGCGCGACGCGGGCTATCGCACCGGCCATTTCGGGAAATGGCATCTCGGCGCGGAACCGTATTCGCCACTCCAGCACGGCTTCGATGTGGACTGGCCACACTGGCCGGGACCGGGACCGGCGGGGAGTTACGTCGCGCCTTGGAAGTATCCCGCCGCGCTCAAGGTCGAAAGCCAACCGGGCGAACACATTGAGGACACGTTGTCATCACAGGTTGTGAAGTTCATTCGAGAGAACAAAGACCGGCCGTTCTATGCGAACTATTGGACGTTCAGTGTCCACTCGCCGTATGACGCGAAGGACGAACTCGTGGCGAAGTATCGGAAGCTGACTGATCCGAAGAACCCTCAACGCAATCCGGTCTATGCCGCGATGGTCGAGAGTCTCGACGACGGCATCGGCCGTGTGCTGTCTGCGTTGGATGAATGCGGCATCGCCGACAAAACGATTGTCGTGTTCTGCTCCGACAACGGCGGCGTGAGTTGGGCCGGAAGGGACGGCGACGCCAATCACAAAATCGCCCGTTTTCAAACGGACATGACATCACCGCCGACAAGCAATCTGCCACTGCGCAACGGCAAGGCCAGTCTTTACGAAGGAGGTGTGCGTGAGCCGTGCCTCGTCGTGTGGCCTGGTGTCACCAAACCCAGCACCGTCAACGACACGGTGATTCAAAGCATTGACTGGATGCCCACGCTGCTCGACATGGCGGGCGTGCCTCTGCCATCCAACACGAAGCTCGACGGCCTGAGCATCGCGTCCGTACTCAAAGGAGGCACGCTAAACCGCGAGGCCATCTTCACACACTTCCCGCACGACACTCCCGCCAGCGGCCAGCATCCCGGCACGAGCGTCCGCCGTGGTGATTGGAAGCTCATCCGCCTCTTCGCTGGCAACGCTGACGGCAGTGACACGCTGGAGTTGTTCAACCTCAAGGATGACCTCGGCGAAACCCGTGACCTCGCTGCCGAGAAGCCGGAAATCGCGAAGGAACTCAACGCACTCATCACCGGCTTTCTCAAAGAGACGGATGCAGTCATCCCGAAGCGGAACCCTGCCTACAAGACGGCGTCACAAGCCACCACAAAGAATGAAAGTGGCGAGTGGACCACCAGCAAGGACGCGCGGCTGGTTCTCGCAGAGAACGAACTGCGTATCGAGTCGCTCGGCGGCGATCCGTGGTTCTTCACCCGCGACGTGCCTGCCGCACGAGGGCCGCTCACGCTGGAGTGGTCGATGAAATCCACGGCCAAAGGCGACGGCCAAGTTTTCTTCACCACCAGCCCAAAGTTAGGCTTTGGCAGAGGCCAAAGCGTCCCCGTTGCTGTGACTCACGACGGCACATTTCATGATTACAAAGTCGCGTTCGGAGACGCCGAACGCATTCACGCGCTGCGCATTGATCCCGCGACGGCTCCGGGCAACATCGTGATCCGCAACCTGGTTCTGCGTGACGCAGAGGGCACCGTGGCCAAAGCGTGGGCGTTCGCTCCGATGGCCGTCAGCAAGACGACGAAGACGAGCGTCAGCATCGTGGGCGAAGACTTCCACATCAACGGCCAACCGACCTACGTCGGTCGCACATGGAAGGGTCGTCGCGTTGAAGGACTGCTGCTCAATTCACGCATGGTGCAGGCGACCTATGATGATCGGAACCCCGAGACCGCGCAGCGCTGGGCCTATGCCGACACCGGCAAGTGGGACGCAGAGCGGAACGTGCGCGAGTTCATCGCCGCGATGCCGGAATGGAAGGCGCACGGGCTGCTTGCGGTCACACTGAATTTCCAAGGGGGTTCGCCGGAGGGTTACTCAGGAAAACAAACGTGGCTCACCGGCGCGTTCGATAACGACGGCGCGTTGCGTCCCGAGTTCGCGGATCGGATGCGGCGGGTACTCGATGCGGCGGACGCACAGGGCATGGTCGTGATTCTCGGCTACTTCTATTTTGGTCAGGATCAACACCTCCGCGACGAAGCCGCCGTGATCCGCGCGACCGACACAGCCACGCGCTGGCTGCTCGACGGGGGCTGGCGCAACGTCATCGTCGAAGTGAACAACGAGACCAACATCAAAGCCTACGACCACGAGATCCTGCGCCCGGCCGTGTACATGAGTTGATCGAGCGCGTGCGGAACACAGATCGAGAAGGACGACGCCTGCTGGTCAGCACCAGCTATGGCGGCGGCAATGTGCCCGAAGAAAACGTGGTCCGTGCTGCCGACTTTCTACTGCTTCACGGCAACGGAGTGACAAATCCAAAACGGATCGCGGAAATGGTGCGGCAGACCCGCGCCGTTCCCGGTTACAAGCCGATGCCGATCGTCTTCAACGAGGACGATCACGAAAACTTCGACCAGCCAGAAAACAACTTCACCGTCGCCATCACAGAGCGCGCCTCGTGGGGCTGGTTCGACTATCGCCGCAAGAGCGAAGGCCCGAATGAAGGCTATCAATCACCACCCGTGAGTTGGGGCATCACGTCCGACCGCAAACGCGCGTTCTTCAATTCCCTCGCTGAAATCACGGGCGCCAAATAGCCCTCGAATTCCGGGTTGTGTCTCACGCGGACCTAGTGCCCTGTCACGGCTAAGAATTCGGGTTGAGCCCATCAGCCGCCGGGCGCTAGACCACGGTTAGAACCGGACGCTAGCGCGTTCCGGCTGATTTGCTGAACCCCCAAATCAAGACCTGACAGGGCACTAGGGGCAGCCGCTGCGAGCGGATCGCATTAGCCGGTGCCATCTATATCGAGGAGCGTCGGGTTGTCTGGCGGCAACTCGGTGGGTTTGACGTAGAACTCGGTCAGGTCGAGTTTGCCCTTGGCTTCGGACTCGGCCAGTTGGAGTCGCTTCTCCAAGCGAGAAATTCTCAGTTCGAGGAGCGGGTGGAGTTTGAAGTCGTTGGCTCCCTTCGAGCGCGGGACCGTGGGGTAGCCCAGTTGCCGTTGTAAAGCGGCAAAGAGATAGAGCGGATCCTTGCCGCGATTGGCGCGCGCGATGCGGCCCTCTTGGCGACCGAACAGAGTCGGGGCTGATGGCTCGTAGGCCGCGTTGCTGGTCTTGCGACGCTCTTCGACGAAGAAGGCCGAGCGGTAGTAGATCAGGTCCGCGAACTCGACCATGCCGATTTGTTGCCGTGCCCGGACGATCCATTCACGCCAGTCGTCGTCGAACATCGGGTCGCTGGCGATCGCCGTCATGCCGTCCTGATAGCCGAGGCGGTTCCGCGAGATGCACTCGAATTGATAAACGAACAGTCCCGCTGGCGACGCGGACTCGGCGCGAAACTTGGCCTCACGTTCGAGGATTTCAAAGGCAACTCGTGGATCGAACTTCGTCCGATCCGCCTCGGATCGCTCCATGACGAAAGCCTGAAACGGTGCGAAGTAATGGCCCAGCAGTTTCATCCCTTCGCAGAGCCGTCCCTTCAACATCAGTTCCCCGCGCAGCACGTCGAGCGCCAGCGGCAGCTTCGTCGTGGCGAGGATCTCTTCACGGATGCTGGCCAGGATTTCTTGCGACGGCAGGTCTTCGTCCAGCCGCTCGTAAAACGTGCGGAAGAAATACGCCTGTTCGATGTACTCTTCTCGGTCGAGTAACGGCATGAGGAGGCTCGGCGTTCTGGTGAGCGAAAGGACGGTCGATTCGTTCATTTCACCGCATGGGCAACGCCCCGCGCGTCGATGACGAAGCAGGTTCCATGCTCACACGACGCGCGGGGCGTTGCCCACGCGGTGAAACGATGCCGTGTTCTCCGGCGACGTGACTCTATCACGACAACGACGGCGAACTTTCACTTGGCTGCGGGGTGAGCGTTCGATCCGGGGCGTCGAGGAACGATTGCAGGATGATCTGCGCTGCGAGTTTATCTAGTCGGCTCTTCCCCTGTTCGGGCGAGATCCCCTGTTGCCACAGCAGCAGTTCCGCCTGGCTGGAGGAATGGCGTTCGTCCCAGAAGGCGACCGGTCGGCGCGAGTTCTCCGACAACCACTTGCCGAAGCGCCTGACCACCTGTGCCTGATCGCCCTCGACGCCGTCCAATCGAACGGGCAGCCCGATGACGAAACCGACCGCGCGATAGTCTTCGATCAGCTCACGCAGATGCTTGATGTTTTGCTCGGGAATGCTGCGAACCTGCCAAGTCTCGACGGGAACGGCCACCGTTTGATCCGAGTTGCAGACGGCGACACCCAGCCGCTTGGTACCGAAGTCCAAGCCGAGCAATGCACCCGTGATGGGGACTGCGGGCGAGGTTGTCGAGGAATCGGTTGTCGGCGGAAGTACTGGTGGAGTCATGCGGCGATTGTTCATGCGGTGCGTCCCGCCGTCAATCGGGTCGGGGGAGTTTGGCGGGAAGCGGTCGTACGACTGGCAGCGGTCGAGAAGCAGGTTCGTTTAACCGCAAACCGAAGGCGAGCGCGGTTGCGGTGACAGGTCCGAGAGCACACGCTCGCCTTCGGCTTGCGGTTAAACAACGGAAAGACTTCGCCAAGAGACCCGCGGCTACTTCATCAGCCCGAGTTGCCTGCGGATGTCGGCTTGAATTTCATCGGCAGGCAGGCGACCGTCGGTTTGGATGACCAGTTCTTTCCGGCGGAAGAGTTCCAAGATTGGTTCGGTCTTGGTGCGGTAGTCCTGCAAACGCTGACGCAGTCCGTCTTCGTTATCGTCACTGCGAACGATCAGCTTTCCGCCGCAAACATCGCATGTTTCGAGGTTGGCCGGTCGGTGATGGATCAGGTTGTAGTCGAGCCCACACTGGCTGCAGAGCCTGCGTGCCAACACTCGCTCAAAGACGACTTCGTCCGGCACGTCGATGTGGATCACGGCGTCGATATCATAGCTTTCGAGAAAGAACTCGGCCTGCGACCGGTTGCGTGGGAAACCGTCGAGGATGAAGCCGAAGTTCCAGTTGTGCAGCGCCAGCCGGTCGCGAACGATCTGTTCGACGTTCTCATCGTCCACCATTTTGCCGTCGGCGATAAGTCGCTTGATGCGGGCACCGAGCTTCGTGTGCGACTGGATGTGCCAACGAAAGATGTCTCCGACCGAGATGTGGACGAGATCGAAGTCCTGCTTGAGCCGCTTCGCCTGCGTCCCCTTGCCGCAGCCCTGCGCGCCCATGATGACGTACTTGTGCATGTTGCCCTTCGTGGTGGATTCGTTCGCAGGCAGAGTCAGTACCCCGCGCGGCGATCCTAGAACTGTTCTTGGCGACTCAAAAAACTAGCCCAACGCGCAAGCGAGGGCTGGACATTCAATGACGATGAAGACCTCGCTTGCGCGTCGGGCTAGTTTTGAAACGCGTGCTAGGCCAAGCCGCCGTGCGGCTCACCATTGTTCTGGCTTTCGCCGCGACAGGTATAGCAGCCGATCCTGCTCGCTCGCGAGGCATCGTGTAATGGTGGCTCGTTCGGCTGGCAGGGCTGCTTGGCGAACAGGCAGGGCTGTCCCGGCCATTGCACATCGGCTGCAATCGGCATCCACCGTTCCCTTGAAAACAAGGTGTTTCTCGCGAAGTTTGCTTCTCCGACAGACAAGGCACGCCACTTGCGTTCGGGGCGGGAGCGAACTTCGGTTTGCCCGTCTTTTTTGAGATGGCCTGTGCGACTGTCGAGGCGACCGAATGGATGAACACGGTTCGCGGG
>JAYVDI010000299.1:0-11584 GCA_043749505.1 Schlesneria sp.
GGCTAGCGCCCAGCGGCTGATTTGTGAAACCCCATTCTTTGTCGTGACACAGCACTAGGCTCGTTTAACCGCGCGGGCAACGCCCCGCGCGGTTAAACAAGGAATGATGGCAGATGTAAGTGAGTAACCGGTGGAGGGCGATGCCATGCGAAGCAGTTCGCGGGACGACGACAGCGACAATGACTGGGACGACGACGGTTACATCCCATGCCCGCATTGCGGCAAAACGATGCTCGAAGATGCCGACTATTGTCCGTCGTGTGAGCGTTGGATCACGGATGGCGTAACGAACAAGACTCGTTCGCCATTGTGGGTGGTGATTGTCGCCGCCGTGTTGCTGGGGCTGATTCTGATTTCCGTGCTGTGAGGACATTGAAACGATGCGTGCTCTGGTGACAGGTGGTGGTGGGTTTCTGGGGCAGGCGATTGTGAGGCAGCTCGTCGCGCGCGGGGACTCGGTGCGCAGCCTGTCGCGCGGGGACTATCCCGCGTTGAAGACGCTCGGTGTGGAATGCGTGAGTGGCGACATCGCGGATCGGGTGGCGGTCACTGCGGCCGCGAATGGGTGCGAGGCGGTGTTCCATGTCGCGGCCAAAGCGGGCGTGTGGGGACGGTATGACGACTACCACCGCGCGAATGTGGTCGGGACGGAGAACGTGATTGCCGCCTGTCAGTCCGAGAGTGTCCCCAAACTAATCTACACCAGTTCACCAAGTGTCGTGTTTGCTGGACACGATGAAGCGGGGATTGACGAATCGGCTCCGTACCCCGCGCGGTATCTGACTCATTACCCGAAGACCAAGGCGATTGCCGAACGCTCGGTCCTCGCGGCGAATGGCTCGATGATGGCGAACGGGAGTCGCATGGCCACCGTCGCACTGCGGCCGCATCTGATCTGGGGGCCGGGCGACAATCATCTCGTGCCGCGTCTAATCGAGCGCTCGCGGCAAGGGAAGCTGCGGCGAGTTGGCTCGGGCGCGAACCTCGTCGATACGGTCTATGTCGAGAACGCCGCCGACGCGCACATCCAAGCGGCTGACAAATTGGAGGCGAACTCAGCCGTAGCCGGTCGTGCGTTCTTCATCTCCAACGGCGAACCGCTGCCGCTGTGGGGCCTGATCGACCGGATGCTCGCCTGTGGCGGACGGCCACCGGTCGCGAAAAGCATCTCGGCCAACGCGGCCTATTGGATTGGTGGTGCGCTGGAACTCGCGTACACGCTGCTCGGTCGAACAGACGAGCCACCGATGACGCGGTTTATCGCGCGGCAGCTCGCCACGTCGCACTGGTTCAAGATCGACGCGGCTCGCACGGCGTTCGGTTACGTGCCGCGTGTGAACGTCGATGAAGGACTGGAGCGGTTGCGTGAGTGGCTGTCTGATCCAAAATGAAGGCTCTTGATTGCTCGTGTTCGTCCGCGCAGCGTGAGCCGCTTGCGGCGGGCCGCTTCGACAACTATGAGATCGCGTTCCCAACTGAAGCGAGAGACCACTGCTGATGACCGACGTGACCAACAAAGAAGTGACGGAGATCGAAGAGGCTCTCACGCGAACCATGATGGTCGATCGGCAGCGGCTGCGGCGGATGTGGGGCGGCGTACAGGAGGCTCTGCGCAAGCAGCAGGTGTGTGACCGAAACCTCGCACGGTTGCAGGAAGAACTGGCGAAGTCATGTCAGCGGCGCGAGCAGCGTGTCAACGGTCGCCCGATCCCGAATTACGACGAGCAACTGCCGGTCTGCCAGCGGCGCGATGAGATCGCCGCCGCAATTCGCGATCACCGCGTGGTCGTCGTCTGTGGCGAGACGGGATCGGGCAAATCGACGCAATTGCCGAAGATTTGTCTCGATCTGGGACGCGGCATCGATGGCCTGATCGGCCACACGCAACCGAGACGCATCGCGGCGCGTTCGGTTGCGGCGCGCGTGGCTGAAGAACTCGGCGTAACAGTTGGGCGCGAGGTCGGCTTCAAGGTGCGGTTCACCGACGCGACCTCGCCACAAACGTACATCAAGCTGATGACCGACGGCATTTTGCTGGCCGAGAACCAGCACGACCGATGGCTCGATCAGTATGACACGATCATCGTTGATGAAGCGCACGAGCGATCGCTCAACATCGATTTTTTGTTAGGCAACCTGCATCGCCTGGTGCTGAAGCGGCGCGAGCTGAAGGTCATCATCACGTCGGCCACGATCGACGCGGAGCGGTTCGCCAATCACTTTCGCTCGGTGGCGGGCGAGGTGCCGGTGCTGGAGGTCTCTGGCCGAACGTACCCGGTTGAGATTCGTTACCGGCCACCTCAGAACGACGACGAAGGGAACGAGCCGGACATTCAACGCGCAATGGCTGATGCCGTGGCTGAAGTCACGGCGCATGGCCCCGGCGACGTGCTGGTCTTCATGCCGACCGAGCGGGAGATTCACGAAGCCTCGAAGACGTTGCGCGGCCGGACGTTCGGAGGCTCGAAGGTGGACTTGCTGCCGCTCTATGCGAGGCTCTCCGCCGCTGAGCAACAGCGCGTGTTTCAAACGTCGTCCACGCGACGGATCATCATCGCCACCAACGTGGCCGAGTCCTCGCTGACGGTGCCAGGCATCCGCTACGTCGTTGATACGGGAACGGCGCGGATCAGTCGGTACTCACCGAAGAACAAGTTGCAGCGGCTGCCGATTGAAGCGGTCTCGCGCGCGTCGGCCGATCAGCGGGCCGGTCGTTGCGGACGACTGGGACCGGGCGTTTGCATTCGACTCTATTCGGAAGAGGACTACGCCAGCCGCGAGCGGTTCACTCCGCCCGAGATTCTTCGGTCGAATCTCGCCGACGTGATCTTGCAAACGAAGATGCACGGTCTGGGAGCGATCGAAGAGTTCCCGTTTCTCGAACCGCCGAAGTCGGATGCGATTCGAGACGGTTACAAAACCCTGTTTGAACTCGGCGCAGTGAACGACCGCCACGAGCTGACGGACCTCGGGAGGAAGCTCGGACGACTGCCGGTCGATCCACGCATCGCGCGCATCGTCTGGGCCGCGCGCGACGAACATTGTCTGTCCGAAATCCTCATCATCGCGTCGGCCCTCGAACTTGCCGACCCGCGCGAACGGCCGCTCGAAAAACAGCAGCAAGCGGATGAAGCTCACAAACAGTTCCAAGACGAAGAGTCCGATTTTCTGAGCTACCTCAAGTTGTGGGACTTTTTCCACGGCTTGAAGTCTCGGTTGTCGCACAGCCAGTTGCGGAAGGCGTGCCTGCAAAACTTTCTGTCGTGGACGCGAATGCGTGAGTGGGTCGAGGTCCATGCGGAGTTAGTCGAGATCGTGCGGGAGAGCCTGGATGCTGCGACGGGCACAAGAGCTGCATCATCTCGCTCGACTCAAACGAGTGCTTCGCCTGTCCCCTCTCCCCCGTCTTCGGGGGCTAGGGCTAGGGTGAGGGAGCGGAACGGTGACGACGCTGCACCACTTCAATCCGCAGCCACTCTTCCTCCCCGCCAAGGCGAGGGAATAAAGCCGAAGACAGAGGCAGAAAGAACCCCTCACCCTAGCCCTCTCCCCTCCAGAGCGAAGGGCGAGGGGACAAGAGAAGCGAAGGCCAAGATCGAAGAACCCCTCACCCCAGCCCTCTCACCGGAAAGCCGGGGCGAGGGGATAAGCAATTCCGCGAACGCCAAAGTCGTGGCCTCAAACGAGTGGACTCGGCGGAACGACTTCGGTGCGATTCATCGCGCGTTGCTCACCGGTTTCTTGTCGAGCATCGCCATGCGGACGGAGACGAGCGAGTACCAAGTGGCCGGTGGTCAGAAGGGTTTTGTTTGGCCGGGATCGGGTCAAGCGAGCAAGAAAACGAAGTGGATTGTCGCGGCAGAACTCTTGGAAACGACGCGACGTTTTTTGAGAACCGTCGCGCGGATCGACCCGAACTGGATCGAACCGCTGGCCGGGCATCTGCTGACTCGCACTTACAGCGAGCCGGTCTGGGATCGGGAAGGTCTCGCGGTGATGGCCAGTGAAAAAGTCTCACTGTTTGGGTTGCTGATCGTTCCGCGCCGGCAGATTCGGTACGGACGGATCGACGCCGTGAAGTCGCGCGAGCTGTTTTTGTGGCAGGGATTGGTGCATGGCGAGTGGGGCGTGGAGGAAGATTCCAACAGGTCAGACTCGGGGCGTGATGAATCTGGCTGTGTTCAACCTGAGCGGGATGACGACGGGATGCGGGTGGGTCGTAGTGACCGTAGTGCCGCCAAACTGGAACAAGACCACGCCAAACGTATCGCCAAAGGAAGAACTCCTCACCCTAGTTCTCTCCCCACCAAGGCGAGGGGCGAGGGGACAAGAGAAGCGAAGACCAAGACCGAAGAACCCCTCACCCTAGCCCTCTCCCCGCAAAGCCGGGGCGAGGGGACCGGAGGTGCGACTCCGACTGCTGGTACGCGTTCTCAATCATCCTCGCGCGGGGCGACTCCGATGCCGGAGTTTCTCGTGAAGAACCTCGAACTGGTTCAGCGGCTGCAAGATTTGGAGTCGCGATCTCGCAAGGGGAACCTGCTGCGCGATCCGGATGCGCAGTTCGACTTCTACGCGGAACGGCTTCCGGTTGAGGTGCTGGATGGAGTCCATCTGGTGCAGTGGCTGCGGACGGCGACGGTCGAAGTGCGGCAGCGACTCATCATGACTGAAGCAGATGTGCTGGAAGCGGGAGCGATCCCTTCGACGAAAGAGGCTTACCCCGACGTGGTGCAGATGCGCGGGTTGTCGTTGCCGCTGAAGTATCGCCACGATCCGGGCGGCGGTGAGGACGGCGTGACCGTCATCGTGCCGCAGGAAGGCTTGAACCAACTCGACGGCGAACGATTAGGTTGGCTCGTACCGGGACTGATCGAAGAGAAGATCGCGGCGCTGTTGAAGTCGTTGCCGAAAGACCTGCGTCGGTCACTGGTACCGATCCCCGAGACAGCCGCGCGCGTGGCGCAGGTTGTCAGGTTTGGTGAAGGCTCGGTGGCGGAGGCGATGGCCCGCGCGATCGAACAGATCACGGGAGTCTCGGTGCCACGCGACGAGTTGCGCGAAGACCGGTTGCCCTACTTCCTGCGAATGCAGATTCGTGTGGTCGATGCCGAAGGAAAGACGCTCGCCGCCGGACGCGATCTCGTCGAGATGCGGAAGACGTTTGGAGCGGCGGCGGCGAGCAGCTTCTCATCCGTCGATGACGTGCGTTGGAGTCGTGATCGCGTGACGACGTGGGACTTCGGGACTTTGCCGCCCGAGGTCACCGTGGTGCGCGGTGGGATCATCATGAAGGGCTATCCGACGCTGATCGACAACGGTCTCGACACGGCTTCGCTGCGTCTGGTCGATGCCCCCGCGCGGGCCAATCACGAGCTACGGTTCGGAGTGCGGCGACTGATCGTGCTGGCGGCGGCACGCGAACTGAAGCCACACGTCGAGCATCTGCCGCAACTCAACAACTGGACACTGATGTCCAAGACGTTCCCACAACCGTTTCCATTTCGGCAACAGCTCACCGAACTGTTGGCTGACCGCGCGTACATTCCCGATGCCAAGCTGCCTCGTTCGGACGACGAATTCCGTGCGTGTCTGCGAGCGGGATCGCAACGACTGGGAGCGGCGACGGCGGAAGTGTCGCAGTTGCTCGCGCCGCTGTTCGTGAATTTTGCCGAGATCCGTAAGACATGGGAAAAGACGGCGGCTCCTCAATGGCAGCCGACGCGGCAGGATGTGCATGCGCAACTCGGGCAACTCTTCCTGCCGGGCTTTCTCGTCCGAACGCCGTGGCCGTGGCTGCTCCAGTTCCCGAGGTACTCGAAGGGGATCGTGCTGCGTCTGCAAAAGCTGACGAGCGGAGCGGGGCCGCGCGACCTGCAACAGTTGCCTCTGATCGTGTCGTACTGGTCGCGCGGCATTCAACGCATGAAGCAACATCGCGAACGACAACTCTATGATCCCGAACTGGAATCCTATCGCTGGATGACCGAAGAGTTCCGCGTGTCACTCTTCGCGCAGGAATTGAAGACGGCCGTGCCCGTGTCGGAGAAGCGGCTCGACCAGCAGTGGTCTCGCGTCGCGGAGTAGAGGGGAGTGCCGGCCCGTTTGTTTAACCGCAAGCCAAGGGCGTGCGCGGAAGAGGTACGGAGTTGATGCACAGTGTCATCCCTCCGCACTCGCCTTTGGCTTGCGGTTAAACGATTCCCCTGATTCCATTCATCGTCGGCGTTTCAACACGATGTAGTAGCCCCCGGTCTCAACCGGGACCAATTCCCAGTCGGTGGGGTGATCGCGGTACTCGGGGACTTCAGCGGGAGACTTGATTTCGCTGTAGCGGTGGTTCGTGTCGATGACGAGGAAGTCGGTGTCGTCGGGGACGCCGACGCGATCGCCAGCCACTTTGCGACGATAGCCGCTGTAGTCGTAGGACCGCTCGTGATGTGTGAACCGGGGATGTACGAAGTCGGTCGAAGCGACACGACTCGCGCGCGGGATCATCGGCAGGACGCGCGCGAACAACTCGCCGCGACGGCTTGGTCCGTAGAGCGTCTGCCAATACCAGCTCGACCCGGCGTCCCAGAAAGGAAAGCCGAGCGGGCTGATGGTCAAGAAGAGGCCGGTACAAAGCGCACTCGTCCAAATCAGATGCGTGCAGAAGGTGCGAGCGGTTGAGTCATTCGCGTCGTTCGTTACCGACGCAGTACTCCAACGCGAGCAGAGCGTGCGCGTCAGCGCAACCGCGCGCGACAATCCTCCCGCGAGTGCCCAGAAGATCACGGCGACAAGTGGCGCGTGAAACTGGTGACGCGGATCTTTGGCCAGCTCGTTCAAACACAAGATGCCAAACAACGGCAGCCCCACGGCGAGCCGCGTTGGTGAGAGCAGCGGAATGAAGGCGAGCGGCGCGAGAAGAAGCAGCGCGTAGAGGGCCGTCGCCGTGGAACACAGTTCGCCAAATAACAAGCCGGGATGCGACAACATCGTCCGGACAATCTGTTCGGGCGACTCACCGAACTTGGCGAAGTACCGCGTGTAATGGACTTCGGCTCCCGATCGAAACCACGGCATCACGACGCGCGTCGCCAGCCAGAGATACGTGACACTGAAGATCGACAACGTCATCCCGACCAAGCAGCGAGTCCGGTCGCGGGGAAGCAGGAATGATTCGCGCGTCGCTGGCACGCCCACGGTTGTTGCTTCGCCGATCACGGCAGCCGGGCGGCTCCACGCGATCCAAACTCCCAGCGGCCCGAAGAGGATCGCGTAGTCCTCCTTCACGGTCAGCGTGAATGCCAGCCCGAGCAACGTCCCCATGAGCTGCCGTCGTTCCAATTGGTCCAATGTCAGTAGCAACAGTGGGATGCCAAACGCCTCGGGTCGAAACGTTTTTAGGTCGATCTCAATGTCGAGGAACTGCATCGGAGCGTAGAGCAGGTACGCGATTGCGGCGGCCAGCGCGAGCCAGTCGGCTCGTGAACGAAAACGCGAATCCGTGCCAAGTTGATCGCCAAATACGACGCCAGCGGTGTCACGGCACAGACAACGCCGCGTCATCCAAAAAACGGGAAACGCACCAAGAGCCAACGCCGTGGACTCACACAATTCGAGCAACAAATGTGACGGCCAGAGCACGTACAGCGGCAGCAGAAACAGATGCACGAACTGAATGTGCTCGCCGAAGAACAACCCCTGATCGAGATAGCTGCGAAAGCCTTTGCCGTGGAGCACGTTCCACAGGTGTTCCTCGTACATCACCGAGTCACCATGTGGCATCAGCAGGTTGAAGTACAACCGCCAATTCATCGTCGTGAAGACGATGACATACACGCCGCAGGCCAGCCACAGCCAGCGCTGTGTTCGAGCCGCTTGGCCTTCCACGAGCGACGAGTCTTTCGCAACGGCATCGCGGGACAAGCCACCACGCGCCAGAGTCAACAGCGTTGTCAGCCATCCCGCCAGACAACCCGTCAGCCACAGTTGAGGCGACACGGCGAGTAGTCCCGAGAGACTCGACGCACCGAGCAGTCCCGCACCGATCCATATCCATTCCCACACGTCGATCAGGCACCACCAGCCCCAGCCAAACAAGCCCCAAGTCGCGAGTGACTCCAAGTAACTCGAACCGCGTCGCCGCGAGATCCAGTACGCGCCAACCAGCCACGTCGTGAGGGAGACCGCACTCAGTACAAATGCAATCGAGCCGAACGAAACATCCCCTTGATCCGCACTCGGGATCGCACCCGCAGGCAACCGGACCAGTTGCCTCCAGGTGGTGGGACTCACGAAATTCGTGGCGAGACTGCGCGACGACAGCCACGTTTGCAGGCAGCTTGAGGCCAGCATTGTCCCGAGCAACACGACCACGGCGGAACTCAATAGCCGCGTTGGCGAATTGTTCTTGGAGCGAGTGCGATGAGGTAATGCGAGCATGGTCGCATCGTAATGGTCGCGCGCGTCGGACAACAGCCGTCACTGCGTTCGCGTCTGTTCCGGTAGGCACGACCAACCGGAAGCTGTGCGGATGATACCGGTTGTTGAAAACGAGGATGACTCGTCGGGACGCCTCGCGCTCGCCAACTCTCCGTGACCGGTACTCGCTGAGCGTGACCGGCCGATTTCGCTGAAACGTGTGAGATGAGATCGTGCTGCGCGTGGCCTGCTTCCGATCATCAGGGTGTCGGATCCATCGGCAGTTTCCGCCGCTCGGGTTTCGCGGCCCAATGGCGGCGGAAGACCAGCAGTCCGTTGAGCAACACCGAGAGGAGGTCGGGCCGGCCACTCTCAATTCCACAGGTTTGGAGCGATTCAAGCCAATTGGAATGAGACACCTCCGCCGCACCTCGATTGCTCAACGGACTGTTTTGGTCGCAGTGTTGTGACAGTGAAAACTCTTTTGAAAGGAAAGCCTCCATGCGTTATTTGATGATTACGATTGCTCTCGTGGCGATCGCGTTGACGGCGAACGAAGCGCAAGCCGCGCGTCGGATTTTCAGTGGCAATGGCCAGACAGTTTCTCGCGGAGACGGCCCGTTTGGCCGGTTGATGGAAATGGAACGACGGAAGAATGCCGCACTGCGGGAGATGTTCCGTCGGTAGTCACCGATGCTCACAAAATGAATTGATTGCCCGGGCCGCAGGCTGACTTCCTGCGGCCCTGTTTCATTTCTTTGAGAGCCAGTGCGAGGCTCCATGAATGTGATCAGGTTTCCTTCAGCCAAGCCAGGATCTGCGTCTTGATCTCATCTCGGATGTGCCGAAACTCGTTCAGCGTTGCTTCAGGAGATCCTTGAAACACCGCAGGATCAGCGAATGGCCAGTAGAGGCGATTCAGCACGCCTGGCCAAATGCGGGGACAACTCTCGTTCGCTCCATCGCACACGACGATCAAGTATCTCACCGCCATGTGCCCCAAGAATTCTTGAAGGTCCTTCGGGCGATGGCCGGAGATGTCGATGCCCTCCTCCGCCATCACTTGGATGGCCAAAGGATGGACTTCACTCTTGGGTTCGGTCCCTGCGCTATGAGTCTCGAAGCGGTCGGCGGCATAGTGCCGGAAATACCCTTCGGCAATTTGGCTGCGACAGGAGTTTCCCGTGCAGAGAATGAGAATGTTCGGTCCGCTCATGATGTTGGTTGATTCCGAGTTCGAGGTTCGGCGTACACAACAAACGAAGCGGCCTCGTGACGCCGAACACGGCACGAGGTCGCTCTCTCTTTCCGATGCCCCCGCTAAGCGTCGTCGCTTAGAAGTCGCCGATGATTTCGCCGTCAGCAGGATCGCTCAGCCGACGAATGACGTTCGTGTCAATGTTCTCGGAGATGAACCGCACGGTGCCGTCACCCAGCAATGCGTGACAGCCACCGGTGTGCAGACTGAACGGTTCGTCGTTCGGGCCGCAGTTGTTTGTCGTCCACGGGCATTGCGCGGGGCCACCAATGGGAATTTTGAAATTGTTGATGATCCCAACCGGTGCGGTGATCGCGGGACTGGCACTTGACGGACCGGAAACGCCATTCGCATTGTCGGGGTCGGCCCAGCGACCCGGAGCCGAAAAAATACCGCCAGCACCCAGCATTTGCGCGGTATCCCAACCCACAGCACCACCAATGTGGTTGGCTTGTTGATAAGCACCGATAATTCCATTGGGCCGACCTGCATCTTCAAATATGAAGACCGTGTTGCTCATGCCGTCGGTGATATCACCCATCTTGTTGCCATACAGTCCGAGCGCCCCGGTTTTGGAGGCACCATTCGCGCACGGAGTCGATCCTGCGGTCGATTTATTGCGAAGACCAGTGGTCGGGTCCAAATCAGTGTAGGCAACTGGCATGTAATCCGTGTTTCCGAAGTTCAGCGGATCGGGCTTGGTGATCGCGTTGCTTGGGCATAGGAACGCGCCGATCGTCACCTTGGCACTGGGTGCGTTGGTCGTGGACGAGTAGTGCTCACTGAAATTGAACTTGTTGTAGAGCGGAGCCTGGTCGATGTACGGCAGGATTGCGGTAAACATCGAGACCGGAAACATCTGCCGAGTGCAGACACCGGCGTTCGGATTGTGGCCTTCACCGGAACTGGGCATTCGGCTGAAGGTCGATTCGTAGTTGTGGATGCCGAGTCCCATCTGCTTCAGGTTGTTTTTGCACTGCGTCCGTCGAGCGGACTCACGTGCCTGCTGCACGGCGGGGAGCAGCAGGGCGATCAGCACGGCAATGATGGCGATGACCACCAGCAATTCGATGAGTGTGAAACCTCTCGAGGCCGCAGCCGATCGAGAATTGCGGAGCTTGGGCATGGTCTGTTCTTCCTTTTGAGCGAGCCAAAAACGCGAAACATTGAAGGTAATGAAGCACTCGCCTCACACTGATCCCACTTGGGTCAGCGACCTTTTCCTGAACTTCCTCGGCACCAGACGACCGCCAGTTGCTGACAACCTGTCAGCCGCAATCATCACGAAACTCAACTCGGCTCCGCCGTAGCTCAGTCTGCCTCAGGTGATCAGCCCGAAACCGGCCTTTGGTGCGGGCGGGATTAGAGCGTCGGTTCAACAAGAGATTGTGTGGCCAGTGTGAAATAAATTTCACAATCGACGGCGTTGTGAACCTCACTCCCACTGGCTGGCCCCCAGCTCATCAAGTCTCCGCGCGACATGGATGCCTCGAACGTGACGAGTGCGGTCGCTCAATTACCAGCCCGCAGTGTGCGCGAAGGGCTTGGGGGCGGCGCATCAACCACTGTTGGGATTTGAGTTGTAGTCCGGACACCTTCATCCGGACGAAGGCAGCCGGACTACAGAACCTGCGACAGCGGTTGATGCACCGATCTTTACTGCGCACGCATTCTGTCAAATGGCGGGAAGGATCTGCCCAGCTCTTGGCTGTCCAGGGCGTTCTTACCAGAAACTAATTTATTAGATTGACGCCGCGTTGCTTGCCGATACACTGCTAACGAATTAGTAGATCGGCGATCGGATCGCTCAGGGGATTTGATCGGCGGCCTGCCGGACTCACGCTAGAGCGTATTTCAAAACTAGCCCGACGCGCAAGCGAGGGCTTCAATCTCATCGAATGTCCAGCCCTCGCTTGC
>JAYVDI010000300.1:0-7062 GCA_043749505.1 Schlesneria sp.
TTGAACAACCGCCGTCACGTTCAACGACGCGACGTGCGGGACGGGCGGTTCATACGCGAGCGTCAACCGCTTCGCATCCTGTTCGTTCCCGACGGCCGCCTGCATTACGATCAACTGCGATCCCGGTTGAAGAGTCACGGTCTCCTCGAACTGGAATTCGCGCGACTGGCCGGCCTTGAAGCCCGCGAGATCTCGTCGCTCTTCGGCGATCTGCAACGTCGCGCGATCGAGTTCCACTTCGGACGTGATTCGTCCGCGCAGCCGGACCTTCGGCCACGCACTGCGGTACACGTTGCCCTCGGCCGCGAGAGCCGCCGCGTCGCCGCGATCGGGGATGACGAAGACGTCGTTGAGTGCAATCCGCGGCGCTTTGGGTGGCGCGGCCCGCCGCACAAACGTGCCGATGCGCGCGGTTTCCAGATCGCGATCGTCGGCCGGAGCCGTCGCGTTGAAGGCCACGAGTTCCAGACGATTCTCACCCGGTTCAATGGCGACCGCTTCCGCGATTTCGAGCGTCTCCTTTGTCTCCCACGTGCGGACGACGACCTCGTCCTTCTGACCGGCGCGATGCAACCGAAGCTGAACCCGCAGCGGTTCCGAGGTGGGATTCACCACGGCTTTCACAATGACCTCGGCATCGCGAATCTCGTCCTTCCACGCCGGAACCCACTCAATCGCGGGCGCGGCCGGTCGGTACTGAACCCGCTCGATCTTTGTGACTTCTCGATCGGGCGTCTGCAGACGAACCGTGAGCCGATGCAGACCGCGCTTCCACGCGGACTTGGACAGATCGACCGTCCACTCGCGCTCCGAACTGCGCTGCAAGGCTTGCGGCTCGGCGTCATTGAACGAGACCGCGAGGTTGCGGACGCGCCGTTCGGAAACTCCCGTCACCTCGGCCACGAGTTGCACCTGCGCGGATTCCACCTGCGGCCGGTCCTCATAATCGGTGCGCACGGGCGTGCCATCGGGATAGCGCAGCCAGAGGGAGATTTGCGGCGACTCGTCCGCCGCCGGCAACACCAGCTTCTGCGAGTCGATCAGCGACTGGAGCAAGTCCCGTCGATAGAACCCGTCGCGGTAGTCGCCAATCGCGGCGAACTTCGCCGGCCGGTCCGCTTCGCCGGTGTTGAACTGCCAGCCCAGCAGGCGTTCGACATCCTCGCGGCTGGCGTCGAAGTTCCCCAGCGGATGCCAGCCGATCCAGTCCCAATCCCCTTTGCGCTCGCCGGCGGTCACGAACAGGGTGAACAGCGGCCTGGAACCATCAACGGCTTGGCCGACGTCACACGCCACCGTCACCATCTTCCCTCCGCGGCGAACGCTCAGCGAGAGTGCTTCTCCGCGGCGGCGATCATGCACTAATTGATAAAACTCCTTCATCGAACGCAGACTGGTCACCTCGCCCTTGCGCTCGACGGCCACCAATTCGTCGCCACGCTGCAACGGGAGGCCGCTTGGCACTTCGGTCACGATCAGGTGGTTGCCCTGCGGTTGCACGATCAGGCCGGGGATTCGGCCGTGCTGATCGAGCGTCCGCTCGACCAGATCGGTCATCGTCCAGACGGATACCGTGCGATCGGCGGCGAGGGAGAGCAGCATCCGGCCGTCTTCCGAGAACGCGAGACTACGCACGCGCTCGGTATGGTCGAAGCACCACCGCACCAGGTCGCCGGTGTCACCGCGAAACACTTGCAGTAGCGGCTGCCCACGCAGATGAGAGGCCACCGCGATTAATGGGACCGGACAGTGCGGCGATGGCGGACAAAAGGCGTAGCTGGACACGACGAATTGCTCTTCGAGTTGCAGGGTGAGCGCGGATTGATCGGCGCGGCGAACCAGCAGCGAACCGGGCTTGGCGACCTCCGCCGACCAGCCTTCCAGCGACGCCAGCGCCAGACGCCAACGATCCTTCGCCGGTTCAATGCGCCGCTGGCCAATGTCGAAGACCAGCGAGTTCTCGGGGAATCGGCCGGGAACTGTCTTGAGAGTGTCACTGAAGATCAGGCCCCAACGGTCGTCGGTCCGCACGAACGCCGCCTCGCGAATGTTCAGTCCGCGACTGCCCAGGACTTGAGGCAGCGGATTGCGACCGGCGACCAGTTCCTGAACGGGATAGATCTCGATGTCGTTGCGGTCGCAGCCGGCCACGGCCACGGTGCGCCCGTCGTTTGTCACGGCGATCGCCGGCATTCGGACCTCGCCGCGCCACGGCAGTTCCAATTCCCGGACGATCCTGATCGGCAGCGTCGCCGTGGCGATCACCAGTCGATAGTCAGCCCGTCCATCGGCCAGATACTTGGTGACAACAAACATCACCAGCGGCGGGCCTCCGCCCACAGCAGGGATCAGTGTCACAGCGCTGGGCAGATGCTGCTCGCGAACCGATTCCAGCGGAGCGGCCTGATACTGCTGACGGCTCATGGCACCCAGGCGACCGGCGTTTGTCAGCGGGACGGTCCACACGCCGATATCGGCATGAGCCCCCGTCAGCAGTCGCTCGCCAGCGCCGGGCAGCGGCAGCACCGTCAAGGTGTTGGGACTGGACTTCGCGCTCGCCACCCCTCCGGTCTGCACATCCCAGATACGAAACTGGTCATCGCCCCATGCCAGTGCGACTCGCGCTTGCTTGGGATCCGGCCCCGTGCTCCACGCCGTCAGACCCGGACGCCAGCCCTGCAAGTTGGGCAACGGTCCCCACGACTTGCCGTCGAGACTCGGCGTCTGACTCAGGCTGGCCAGTTCCTTCGCCTGGCCCACGTCCCAAAACCGGACGCGCGGACGCGACTCGTTCGTTCCCTCGATTCGTTCCTCCTCGGCGACCGACACCAATTCCGGGGGACTCGACCGACTGCCGCGAACAAACGCCAGCGACTGGACGGGACCGCGATGGCCTCGCAACAACCGCGTGGTTCGTGTCGCCGTATTGAAGACGTAGATCATTCCCACGTCGAGCTGCGCGGCCCGACTGTGGACTACCGTCGGCAACATCCAATCCCGGTTGGTGACACCCAACTCGTTTCGGAAATGGCCCTGTCCCGCGGTCGCCAGCCATTCGCCATCGGTCGAAAGCGCCAGGGCATTCAATCCGCCGTACAGCCCCCGGTCGATCGGCACGCGCAGCGTGGCACCCGGACTGTATTCGTACTGGCCATTCGGCTTCCGGTTCCAGACCTGGATCGCCTTGTCCCAGCCGCATGCGTAAAGACTCGAACCATCCGGACTGAACACCAAGCCGCTCACATAACTTCGCGGGCCGCCGGTCTCCAGCCGGAGCAGCGGTGCGGTGTCGCCCGGCGGCAGAACGGGTTCATCCGGCGCGGCCTCGGCGACTGGATCGACCGCAGGCGGGTTGACCTTCTCCGGTGGCTTCGCAGATGGCTTCGGCGGAGGTGCGGGGGGATTCGGCGGCGGCGCTGCCGGATTCTGAGGAGGCGGAACTTGCACGACTCCACCCGGCCGGACCGGCGGGACGGGCACTCCGACCACCGGCGGGTTGCGTCGTGGCGGATTGATCCAGGGCGGAAGCGGGTTCACGGGAATGACGACACCCGGCCCCGTGGGTCGGGGCGGCCGGGGTGTGGGCTGTTTGTGATCCGGGCGCGGCTCGTCACCAGTGGGTGGCTTGTCACCCGCGGAACCTCTCTCCGGCGGGCGGGTCTTGCCACCGGGGACCGGATTTGCAGGAGTCCCGGGGCGAGTCGGCAGACCGTCCGAAGTCTTCGGCGGGACTGGATTCACCTTGATTGCCGGGAAGTCGGGCTTCAGACGATTTGGCGGATTGCCACTGCGTGAAGCGGGCGGTGTGACACTCTGGCCACTCCCCGCACTTGGCTTCGGCAAGACCTTGCCGACCGGCGGCTGAGACGGCTTCGCCTGCTGTCCGCCGGAACTTGGAAACGTTCCAAGTTGACCCTTTGTTCCGCCGTGAGGCTGCGGCGGGGCCGGCTGAGCCACTCGCGGTTGTCCCTGCGGAGCCCCCGCAGCCGCACCCCCCGCCGGCAGCTTTTGACCACCTTGAACCATCTTGGTTGAAGTGCCCGGTTGGGATTGCGGCAGGAACGACCTGCCTGTCGTCTGGCCCGCAGGCGTCGGCTGTGACAGACCGACTCCTTGCCCCGGACGCTGCGTCGAAAACTGCTTCTGGCCCGCGGGCGTGGCACCGATTTGGGGAACAAACCGTGGTGCCGTCAGCGACACAGACAAACCGCGCTGCGTCGCGCCGATTCCGGTTGGGTCTTTCGCCCGAGTCACCCCGAACGAGGTGGAGACCAAGACCACCAATCCACCCGCGATCAACGACCAACGGAATCTGGACATGACTCGCCTTCCCCGTTCCAGAAGCGAAGCAAGCGGCACCCGCCGTCCGTTTGCCAACTTCAGTGCGTTCGGAAATCGGCTTCTCACTGGGCAACAGCGTCGCGCGCCCGCCGGGCAATTTCAAGATGCGAGTGAAGATTCAAGTGAGGTTTGCGCCTCAGACCAACGTAGCCATCATCGCTCCGCGTGGTGAGCCTTTCACAAAGGGACATCCAATCCCAACAGGCTCATCACGCGGAGCGATGATGGCTACGTGGAAGGGATCCCAAAACTTGACTGACAGGTCTTGGCCAACGCCATCCGTTTCTTCAGTCGCCATCGTCGAGGCCATTATCGGGAACTGTCGCTCAGAGTTGCGGACGTTTCGTGCCAATTCCAGAAAAAGTCGCCGGACGTGTTCCGTCGGGTGCCCGCGACGCTCGGATTCACTTCCGCTCGAGGTCGGTCAGCAACACCACGCGGAAGCCGATGTACGAACCCAGGGCGATGCCGCTGGGCAACAAGCTGATGGTCTCGCCGTCGTTCAAATCCTCGACCTTGCGAATCTTGAGTCCCTTCTTCCCCTCGGGTTTGACCCAGCGAATCTCCTCCGACTCGGAATGTTGGCCCAGCCCGCGCGTGCGCGCTTGATATTGATTCTTCAGAGACTCGGCGCTCTGGTTGGGAATTCCCTGACGACACAGCTCTCGTAGTTCGGTTTCGTAAGGCGTGAAGTCCACCAGCGTGGCCGTCATTTCCGTGGGACGCGCGCCGCCGCGCAGGCGAGCGTATTGGCAACCGTAGGGCGAACGTTCCTTCAACGTGTTTCCTTGTGGCTCGCGGAAATCGTTCAAGGCCGGTCCCATCCCCATCCACACTTCGGCATTGAGGCCGGGAATTGTGACTTTCACGGGGCTGTACTTTGCCAATTCTTCGGGCGAGATTTCTGACGCGGGCTGACCATACTTCGATTCCAACACGCGCAAGAAATCGTAATAGCCCGCGGACAACTCCCATTCCGTGGCCGTGGGCAGACTGCCGGACGGACCCGCCAACCACTGCGCGAACCGTTGCGCTTCGAGAACGTAGACGTCCGTGACCGGAAAGTCATCGGCCGCTTCCCACCCGCGCTCACCCTGATTGCGAGGCTCCCATTCAAACGCCGGTTCCGCTTTGGCGAACTCGTTGAAGAACGCGTTGGTGACGAGTTGCTCCATCACATAGAACGCCTTGACTCGCCGATCGCCGATCTCGGTGGCGGGCACCAGTCGAAAGCGCACCGTCTGTCCCCCGATGGGGCGTTCGAGAATGGAGGCCAGCACGCTCGTGCCGACTCGGCACAGCCACGAATCCGAGGACTCGCGAAAGCCGCTGGTCTGGAGAGACTCCGGCAACCGGGGGCGCGGCCTGCGGATGTCGAGCTGCAACGTTTTTTCAAACGGGGTCGAGTGGCCGGGAACCGTCGCCCGAAACGTGATGGACGGCAGCGGTCCGGGCGGCGTATTCAAGTCGGGTATCGAAAGCGTGTAACTCTTGGTGGTTCCCAAGCCGGCCCCGTTGGTTGTCTCCACTTGGACGCCTGCGGGCACATCGGACGAGGCAAATACGGGCACGGTCCCGCGCGGCAGACCGTCGATCGCGAACGTGAGCGTGATGCTTTCGCCCGCCTCCAGCGGCAGAGGGCTGGCGTCGTCCAGATTGAGAACCTCGTTGCCACGCAACCCGGTCAGCGTCGAGACCGGGGAGAATGTCGGCGGACCCAGAATCTGCTGACCGATGGCGAACGTCAGGGCGACCAGCAGCCCGACCGTCACGAACAGCCACGGCCAGCGCGACGACGTCGGCGGCTGAGTCTGACCCCGTCGCCAATTGTCTGTCTCGCTCTGATTCCGGTCTGCGGTCTCCGCGAAATCGTCCGGATGAATCGTCTGAGAATAGTCGGCACGACGCCTCGTCGCCGGGGGAAATGCGGCGAGAAACCGGTCCCTCACCTCGGCCATCGTCTGCGGACGCCGAGCGGGATCTTTCTCCAAACATTGCAGCACCAACTCTTCCACCGCCGGTGGATAGTTGCGATCCGGCGCGACTTCGGTGAAGCGCGGGGGCGGCGCATGGATGATGGCATGCACGATCTCCGACAGCGCGATGTGTGAGATGTCCGTCTGCGGATACGGGACGCGGCCGGTCAGCATCTGGTACGTGAGGATGCCAAACGCATAGATGTCCGACTGGGGAGTCGCCGTCGGTTTCACCTGCAGCAGTTCCGGAGCCATGTACTCGAGCGTGCCCGCTCCGTCCTGCGTGCGATTGCGCTGCGTCCCCTCGACATCCAACTTGGCGGCGATGCCGAAATCGAGCAAAACGAACTTTCCCACCCCGGCCGTCCCACCCGTCGCACTCGTCTTGCTGGGATGCTGCTTCAGGATGATGTTGCGCGGCTTGAGATCGCGGTGGATCAGATGATCGGCATGCGCATGGGCCAATGCATCGCCGACCTCGCTGACAAATTTCCGCATCTGCTCCGGAGTGAGGCTGCACCCCTGCTTCTTGAACAGCTTCTCCAAGTCTTCCCCCTGGAGAAACTCCATCACCAGATAGGCCAGCCCGTTGTCGTTGCCGTAGTCGCTGACCTGCACGATGTGATCGTGCCGGACCTCGGCCGCCAGCTTCGCCTCCTTCATGAATTCGCGGTACGAGAAGCCGACCTTGACCGCGACGGGCTGGTTGAACTTCTTGTCGATCCCCCGGTAGACCGCTCCAAAT
>JAYVDI010000301.1:0-73644 GCA_043749505.1 Schlesneria sp.
CGCCCTGCCGCTCCGCGACAGGGCGACCACCCAAGAACGACTGCACTTGCCCCTCTGTATTTCATTGGGGAGATTACCAACGAAAATGGCGCATTTTTGTTTTGGGCATGTTGCCATGCTTTCTTACCGCCGCTTGGCGTCGAGCGGGCATTCTCTGCTGTATTCTGTCGCCGATGGTTCTGGCGAGAGACGGCCGGAGGGTAGCGTGATGAGCCGTGTGTTACTGGCACAAAGTTGGCTGAACTGGAAGAGAGGACCGTCGCCGGGAGGATGGTTCATCCGGAGCGCGCGTCTCGGCCGATCGGGAATTGCTGCGGCAGTTTCTCGGTGGAGATGAAGCTGCGTTTGCCGAGTTGGTGATGGAGGTCTGTCGTCGCGTGTTGTGGCAGGCGGCCGATGCCGAGGATGCGTTTCAATCGCTGTTTCTCGTATTAGCCCGCAAGGCGGGATCGCTTAACTGGCACGAGTCGATTGCCGGTTGGTTGCACGATACGGCGCGGCGGCATTCACTCAAGTGGATGCGATTTTGAACTCGCTCATCCCGCCCAAAAACGAACCAGCCCGGTGGACAAAACTGCCCGCCGGGCTGATGTTGTTTGTGTTCCGTCGTCCGATGGCGGCAGCGTGTTGCCTGCGACGATTAGAACGTCGGCAGATTGTTGGCAGGAACCATCACGGTTTGCGTGTATCCGCCGCCAGGCGAAGCCATGATCGGCGCGCCCATGACTGACGAACTGGGAATCACAGCCATTTGATTGACGCTCGAACTGTAAGCGGTTTGGCTGGCATCGTAACTCTGGTTGAAGGCTCCCTGAGCTGGCGGGTAATAACCGCCGCCGCCCGTGGGGCAGCCACTGTTACAAGGGGCACAGCGGTTCATGCCGTAGCCTCCACCACCGAGGCAACAGCAGCCAACCGACGACAGAGCGAGGGTCAGGCCAGTCAGTACGAATGCAATTTGCTTGGACATGAAGCTTCCTTCGTGTTTGAACCCGTGAGGTCAGGAATTGTGAGGGGGAGAGATTGTCGAATGACTGGCCTGCAACCGGTAGGAGAACCGGCGTGCCTGATGGGGAGACCATCGAAGCGGCGGGGATATAGCCGATGTTGCCGAAACGCGCGAAGAGCAATTTTGAAGAAAATTGCCGCGATCACGGAAATGGGCTCAAGTCGTTCGACAAACTGCTTGAGTTGGCGTGCCCGACATCATCGATTTTCGCTCTGCGAAAGGACGTTCTTTCGCGGAGCGAAAGGCGACAATGATCGCCGGAATCATTCAACGCGAGTGCCATTAGGCTGACTCTGTCCCACTCGTCTGATTCAACTCTTGGCGCAATCCTCGATCAGCGATTTCCGAGATCGAAGTCGATGACGAGTGGCAAGTGGTCCGAGGCGTCTCGTGTGGCACGGCCCCTGACGACGTGAACGTGTTGCACGTCAATCGCGCCGCCCACGAAGGCTTTGTCCAGCGCGAGAGTGGGAAGCCACGCTGGAAATGAACGGAACCGAGAGACAGGAGCCGTGATCTGACGGAAACCATGCACGTCGAAGGGACCGCTGGCCAGTGTGTTCCGCCAGTCGTTTGAATCGCCGACGATCAGCGTGGGATGCTGTTTCGATTCTCGAAACGAATGGTGTTCGAGCAACCGGCGCGATTGCCAGTGTCGCTCGCGTTCTCCCAAACCAAGATGCCAGTGGGCCAGATGCAGCGGCCCGCGTGGCGTGTCGATGACGGCCAGTTGTGCCCCGCGCGGCTTGCGTGTGTGATGCGTCAACGAGACGTGATGATGGCTGAGCAGTGGCCAGCGTGACAGCAGCAGGTTTCCGTAGCCACCCTCTTTTAACCGGACGTTGAGCTGAAACAGATGAGCCGCCAGTTGGAAATGTTCGACTAACAAACGGGGCTGATCGTCGAAGCGGCTGCGGCGGACAAGTCGGTCCACCTCTTGAAGACAAATGAGATCGGGAGCCTCGGCGTCGATGACATCCAAGATGCGACCGAGCCGATAGCGCCGGTCCCGGCCACCGATCCCCTTGTGAATGTTGAAGCTCAGCAGTCGCACTGTACCTCTCCCGCGTGATGCCCTGCGCCGACAAACCTCTTGAAGAAGTCCGGCTTTTCTGAAAGCCGGACTTCACGTTCGGAACGTGTTTCCCAGCCCAACAAGAAGTCCGGCTAACAAAGCTAAGGAACGCGGTCGCAATCACTTCCCGATGAGCCGCAGGGCGCTAGCCCCGGTTTGTGTCACCTGAACCGGGGCTAGCGCCCGACGGCTGATAGCAGCCTGCCTCACTTCGGGAAGTAATCACGGCCCCGTTCCTAAGCCGGACTTCAGCCGATGCCCGCGCAACGTATCGCATGTAGGAGGCATCGACCAGCCCCGTTCGTCTGTTGCTCCGCGACGAGCAGGACGTACTCCAACTTCGGATTGACCGATTGAGAAGTCGCTCCTAACTTCCCGCCCTCCCCGCTTCTCAACTCACGTCTTCCTTGAACCCGTTCTCGTGCGGAGTCCCATCGTGCGCGCGCTGCCTGTCGATCGATTCGGCTTCGTGTTGCTGGGTACGTTCGCGCTGTCGTTCGTGGCAGCGCTGCTAACCGTACTGTCATTGTCCGCGCGGGCCGACGAGGGCGAAGCGCGGGAACGAGTCATCGTGATGACCTCGGGACGGATCCTCACCGGACAGATGACTCGCAACGCGGGCGGCTGGCTGGTCGAGCATGCCAGCGGCCGCGTGCAGGTTCCCGGTGACCAAGTGAAGGTCGTGGCCGACAGCCTGCGCGACGCGTATCGCAAGCAACGCGATGCCATCGTCGAGCCGACACCCGCCACGCATGTGATGTTGGCCCAATGGTGCATCACGTACCGGTTGAACGACGAAGCTCGCGACGAATTGAAGAAGTGTCTGAAACGCGACCCCGATCACGAAGAGGCTCGCAAGCTGCTACGTCGATTGGAAGAGAGCCTGACCGCGAAGACCGTTACGTCGCAATCGACGGTCTTGCCGCTCAGAACTCCCGACGGTTTCGTGGTGCCCGAGGTCGAATCGCTGGGCGGACTCTCGAAGGAAACGGCCACGTCGTTCACCGCGCGGGTGCAGCCATTATTGATGAACAAGTGTGGCAACGCGAGTTGTCATGGAGCCACCTCGCGCGGAGAGTTCAAACTCCACTCGACGCGTCTCGGGGCGAACGGCAATCGAATGCACACCGAGCGGAATCTGGCAGAAGCTCTGCGCTACATCGACATTCACGATCCCGCGCTCAGTCCGCTCGTGACCGCTCCGCAGGGAGGCCATGCCGGAACGACGGCCATCTTTCACGGACCTCAAGGGAACGAACAACTCAAGACGCTGCGAACTTGGATCAAGCAGGTCTCGCACGAAAAGCGAACTGAGGAACAAGAACTGGCTCACCGACCGAGTGTGCTCAGTAAGCAGAAGCCATTGCTGGGAATGGGTGGCGTCCCGGCGACGCAGGCCACCTCGTCAGGCACGGCGCAGTCCAAGCCTCGCAGCAATATTGCCCATCCTGCCGACCTCGAATCCCCACAGCCACTCACCAACGATGAGACCACCACACCACTGGATGAAGACGATTCCAATGACCTGTTCGACCCCAATGAATTCAACCGCCGCTTCCACGGTGCCCTGAAGTCACGGAAGTGATACGAGTCACTCAGCCCTACGACGATCGGCATCAAAGTCCGAATTCGGTCCTCCAAACTGCACACGCCTTCCTGGAAAGGGACACCATGCCCCGCATCACTCGCCCAACCTCAAGGACGAAAGCCAGCGCCACGTCTATCTGTTACTTGCTACTGCTGACGCTCGTCGGCCTGACCGGTTGCGCACTGACCGACGCCAAAAAGAAATCGGGCCGCGATCCTGCTGTCCACGGCGAAAAATTCTCGTGCGGCGAGCAATGCCCAAAGGGACGCTCACTGTGACTTGGATCGGCCCTACGCGTCTCAACCGTTTCGGAGTCTCTTCGTGGCACTGATTGAGATTCGCGATGTCTACAAAATCTATGATCTTGGAGAAGTGAAGGTCGAGGCCCTGAAAGGAGCCAATCTGACCATCGAGCAGGGAGAGTACGTCGCGCTGATCGGGCCGTCCGGTTCGGGAAAGAGCACGCTCATGAACATGCTCGGCTGTTTGGATCGCCCCACGTCGGGGAGTTACAAACTCGCCGGGGAAGAGATCGCCACGATGTCCGGGAATGATCGGGCACGGATTCGCAACCAGCGGATTGGCTTCGTCTTTCAGAATTTCAACTTGCTCGCTCGCACGTCGGCACATGAAAACGTCGAACTGCCGTTGCTGTACACGCACGGCATTTCAGCGGCTGATCGCCATCGCCGCGCGACCGAGAAGCTCAAGCTGGTCGGTCTCGGCGATCGCCTCGATCATCACCCAAGCCAACTCTCGGGCGGACAACAACAGCGAGTCGCCATCGCCCGCGCGCTGGTCAATGAGCCAGCCATCCTGATGGGCGACGAACCAACCGGAAACCTCGATTCGAAGACCAGCCGTGAGGTGATCCGCCTCTTTCGCGAGTTGAACGAATCGTCCGGCATCACGGTGATTCTTGTGACTCACGACCAGAACGTGGCGAAGAATGCCCGCCGCATCATCGTTCTGCGCGACGGTGGCATCGTGTGCGACACCCCCGACTTTCACCAAGCGTCACAAGCGTTACAGGCTGACGTGGTGGAATGATCTGCATGTCGAGTCCAACCGCTGGACGATGAACGACTGCGGCAATCGGCACGACCGGCGTGTACGTCGCAGGCCACCCTGCAAGACTCGCCCGCCTCGTTTAACCGCGTGGGCAACGCCCCGCGTGTCGAGCGATGTTTGAGCCGGTTTACGCATCGATCGCGCAGGGCGTTGCCCACGCGGTTAAACGAAGGATCGGGTCTCCTCTTCACTCGGAATCGGCATGACCGGCCGGATCACGATCGCCGCACTGGTTTGGCTCACCGTGGCGGCACAACCTGCCACTGCGCAACGGCTCGTGCCAACATTCTTTCCCGAACAGCGGTCGATCATCGTTCGTGATCCTTCGCAACTCGTACCGTCTCGTCTGCCCGATTCACAGCCGCCGTCCACCGTCTCCCATCCGCAGCCCGAGCTTCAGCCCGTTTCCATTTCGTTAGATGACACGATCCGCATGTCGCTCGGCAACGTCGATGTGGTCCGCATTCTGGCGGGGACGGCGGTGACGAACAGCGGACGAACGATCTATGACCCGGCCATCAACAACACGGCTATTGACCAGCAGAATGCACAGTTCGATCCGACGCTCTCCGTCAGCAACACTTGGAATCGGATGCAGAATCCGCAGGCGGTGTTTGATCCCTTGAATCCCGGCCAGTCGATCATCCCGACCTTCCGCAATGACAGCTTCAACACCTCGACAAACCTCACCAAGCAGAATGCGTTCGGGGGAACATTCGGCGTCGGCTTCGATGCGACTCCCTCGCGACGGACTCCCGGCACGTTCCCGCTCAATCCGCAGACAAGTACGTCGAGCAACGTGAACTACACGCAGCCGCTGCTCCAGGGAGGCCGTCTCGGCGCGAACCTCGCTCCGATTGTGCTGGCTCGGATCGACACCGAGCGTTCGTACTTCCAACTCAAGGACTCGATGCAGGAGCATGTGCGCGGCGTCATTGAGGCGTACTGGTCGCTGGTTGCCGCTCGGACAGATGTGTGGGCACGGCGGACGCAAGTCGATCAACTGACCGAGATCCTGCGCCGGATTGACGCCACGGTCAGAACGGGGACGGGTAATCGAGGCGATCAAGCGCAAGCACAACTGGCGCTGGCCAACTTTCGAGCGAGCCTGATCGCGTCTGAAGGGAATCTGATTCAGCGCGAGGCGGCATTGAGAAACATCGTGGGACTCGCCCCTTCCGATGGCACGCGACTTGTTCCCAACTCACCTCCACAAGCAGAACGTTTTCAGCCCGATTGGTTGTCGATTGTGGAGCTGGCCGGTGAGCGTCGGCCGGACATCATCGAACTGAAGCTCATCATTGAGGCCGATCAACAACTGTGGCAGATCGCCCGCAACACAGCGCTGCCCAGGCTTGATGCCGTCGGCCAGTACCGCTGGAACGGCTTGGATGGAGTGATGCCGAACGGGGCATCGCTCTCTTCGTCAGCGGGAGCCTTTTCAGATTGGACGCTTGGTGTGAACTTCTCGGTGCCGCTCGGACTGCGCCAGTCGCGGGCCTCGCTCCGAGCGCGAGAACTGATCATCGCCCGAGACCGCGTCAACCTTCAGCAAGGTCTGCATAGCTCGATCCATCAACTCGCCGCGAGCGTCCGCAACCTCGACCAAGCCTACGATCAGTACCTCGCGTATCGCGAAGCCCGCCAAGCCGCTCGTGAGAACCTGCGGTTCCAACTCGCCAAATATTTCACGGGGACCGCGATCTTCATCAATGTGCAGCAGGCAATCACCGACTGGGGCAATCTGGTCTCCGCCGAAGCCAACGCGCTGACTCAATACAACACGTTGCTGGCGACCCTCGAACGCCAGACCGGTACGATCCTCGAAACGCACGCGGTCCTCTTCTATGAAGAACGGTTCGCTGCGATCGGACCACTCGGCCGCTTTGCCGACGACGCCTGCTACCCGTTGAACATGCGCCCCACCACCAACGCCGATCGATATCCCGCCGGAGAGACTCCGTCAGAACAAACCTTCGATCTCGAAAAACCTGTCAGCCTGCGCGACAAACGTCCCGAGTTGAACTACGACGACATCAAGCTGCCAACGCTGGATGAGATCATGCGTGAACCGAGCGTTCCTCACGCTCCCCGTTCTAAACGGGAAGGCGAGCCGGGCATCGAGCCGCCTCGCAAATCGCCGGGTGAAACGCAGCCGTTTCCACCGGCAGAGGCTTCTGAACCACAGCCGCCTCATCCGCGTGACACTTCCACCGGAGCCGCTTCGTTGACTGTCGAACCTCAGTCCAACGATGTCCTCGGTGACGCTCCCCGTGAGTCGCGAAACGCCGCTTCCTCTCTGACCTCACGATTCCGCCGTGCGTTCAAAGTGTCGCAGCCGCTCGCCCGCAGTTTTCCACGCGACGAGCGATGATTGGCGGGATCTCCTCATCACAGCCGTGCGGCCCTGCCGATGCGAGCGTAGACTGTCGCCCCTCCCGCGTCCGCTGTCGCGGGGCGAAGGTGAGCAGTAAGAGAGAGTAGACCGGTCACTCTGTGACCGGAATCTTCGAGTCACGGAGTGACTCGTCTACTTTTTGGTACGTTTTCTTCTACCGTTCGCCGAACGTAATCACTCTTGAAAAGGGCGTTGCCATGCGAGGCTTGTCAGTGCTGTTCTCGTCGGTGGTGGTGTGCGGAGCTTCGTGCCTGATGAACGTCACTGCGGCGCGGGCCGCTGATCCACCGAAGCGGCTCGCGCCGACAGCGGCCGAGGTTTCGTATGGGCCACACGAACGCAACGTCCTCGATTTTTGGAAGGCCGCTGGCGACGGGCCGCGACCGCTGTTGGTCCACATCCACGGCGGGGGCTGGATCGGCGGAAACAAGACACTGGACCCTGCGAAGTATCAGGCGTTCCTCGACAAGGGCGTTTCTCTCGCCTCGATCAACTACCGGCTGACGGCGACCGATCCGCTTCCCGCTCCCGTTCACGATGCGGCTCGCGCGATTCAATTCATTCGCACGAAGGCCGCCGAGTGGAACATCGACACGCAGCACATCGCGCTGACAGGTGGCAGTGCGGGAGCCTGCTCATCGATGTGGCTCCTGCTCCACGATGACCTCGCCAATCCCAAGTCCGACGATCCCGTACTCCGTCAGTCCACGCGAGTGTGTGCGGCGGCGGTGTCGTCGGGACAGACTTCCATCGACCCCAAAGTGATCGAGCCGTGGCTCGGCCCGAACGTCCTCAAACATGCCATGATTAACAAGGCGGTCGGAGAAGCGACGATCGACGAGGCTCTGAAGAACTACGACAAGCATCAGTCGCTCTACCAGGAGTTTTCCCCGTACAACCATGTCGATGTGAAAGACCCGCCACTGTTCATGACGTATGGCGGCGATATGGAATTGCCGTCCAAGAACGCCGGTCACGGCATCCATCACCCGGTCTACGGCGTGAAGCTGAAAGAGAAGTCAGACGCCGCCGGACACGAATGCCACCTGCTCATTCCGGGAACATCGAAGTCCGAGAAGTTCG
This sequence comes from Schlesneria sp., assembly GCA_043749505.1. Classification (GTDB taxonomy): domain Bacteria; phylum Planctomycetota; class Planctomycetia; order Planctomycetales; family Planctomycetaceae; genus Schlesneria. The sequence continues at coordinate 8,225 of JAYVDI010000301.1, forward strand.
ATTCGGCCAACGACTTCTTGTTGGCGAAGCTGCTCGCGAAGTGACGGCTTCGTCTCGTGAGAGACACCAACCCGAAGCGTGAGCGAGGATGCCTGCAAGAACGAGATATCTGGGATGCGGTGTGGCTGGGGTCGGCGCTTCGCCGCCCCCAGCGATGGTGAACACGCCGAAGTCTGGGGGCGGCGAAGCGCCGACCCCAGACACACGTCCCAGCCACGCGCTTCCTCGCTCACGCTTCGGGTTGGTGTCTTGTCACCGCGCGACGATCTCGCCGTACATCAAGTGGCCGGACGCAATCGTCGCTTCCACGTCGAGACGTTGTTTGTTCGGCGCGACTCGGAACACGACGAGGTCCGCCAATGAACCGCGTCTGAGGCGAGCGACCTCGCGACCGAGCAACTTCGCCGGGTTCTTGCTCGTCATGTCGATCGCCTCACGTAGCGAGACGCCAGCGAACTCCATCACGTTCGCCACGCAAACATCAGTTTCCTGAGCCGATCCTGCGAGCAGCTCTTTCTGCCCAGCCACCACGAGCTTGCCGCTGTCCAGAATCTCACTGCGTCCCAATTTGCTCTCGTAGACGCCGGGTGGACAACCGGCCCAGCCCGCTGCGTCACATGTCAAAATCGTTTGCTTCGGCGACTTGACCTTGATGAATGTTCGCACGAGCGACGGCGGCAAATGGTGGCCATCGACAATCAGACTGGCGGTGAGTCGCGTGTCGGCCAGTTGCTCGAAAATGCAGTTGCGGTGGCGGTGAATCATCGCGTGGGCACCGTTCCCGAGATGTGTGCTGAGTCGCGCCCCGGCATCGACCGCCGCGCCAACTTGCTCGGGCGTCGCAGCGGTGTGACCGATCGAAATCACCACGTGATGAGCAACCGCCTGACGAATGAACTCGATCGCTCCCTCGACTTCCGGCGCGATCGTCACCAGTCGGATGCGGTTGCCCGAAATCTCTTGCAACCGCTGAAACTCAGTCCAGTCTGCAGGTCGCACATGCTGTTTTGGATGCGCACCACGCGGGCCGTCCTCACCGGAGATGTGCGGCCCTTCGAGATGGCAACCGCTGACCATCCGATCCACCCACGGCTCGCGTTCACATGCCGCTCGAATTGCCGCGAAGCCCGCCGCCAGCCCCTCAAACGAATTCGTAATGAGCGTCGGACAGAGCCGCGTTACCCCGAAACGCGAGTACGGCGACAACGCCTTCAACACATCGTTCGCAGTTAGCGCTTCATCACTGAACCAGACGCCACTGTGCCCATTGATCTGCAAATCGAACAGACCCGGCGCGACGAACGGCCACTCGTCCACTGAACCCGTCGGCCACGCTGGCTCAACCGATCGGATGCGATCCCCGCTGACGGCAATCCGCAACGGCTCCCCGTTCTCATAGCTGCGAGCACGAATCGTCATCATGGCGGAGACTCCGGAAGTCAGCGTTGCGTGAGGTTGACAGAATGCGAAGCCGCACGCCGTCAAAGAGGACTCTCTGGCGAGCCGCATGCCGTGAGGCTGCGGGTTCTTGATTGTCGCGAGAAACCCGTAGCCACACGGCTCGCCAAGAACTTCTCATTCATGACCTCGCGAGGAATTCAGAGCCGATCCGCAAACCTCTCCCCTCGCCCCGGCTTTGAGGGGAGAGAGGTTCTTGGATCGGCTCTATGTCGAGGGCAAGGGGAAAGCGTAACGAATACCAACAAAAAAGCCCCCTCGATCCACGAGGTCGTGGAGGAGGGGGCGGTTGAGATCCTGAGTGTGATCTTGATCGACCAAGCACTCTGAGAATGTCGATCAGTGTTCCTTGGCGTTGATCCACTTCATCATGCGGCGGAGTTGCTTGCCAGTTTCTTCGATCGGATGGCTGCGTTCGCGGCGCTTGATCGCTTGGAAGCTGGCTTGGTTGGCCTTGTTCTCCAGAATCCATTCCTTGGCGAATTGGCCGGACTGAATTTCGTGGAGGATCTTCTTCATTTCGAGCTTGGTCTCGGCCGTGACGATACGCGGGCCGCGTGTGTAGTCGCCAAACTCAGCGGTGTTCGACACGCTGTAACGCATGTAGTTCAGGCCGCCTTGGTAGAAGAGATCGACGATCAGCTTCAACTCGTGCATGCACTCGAAGTACGCCATCTCGGGTTGATAGCCCGCTTCGGTCAGAGTCTCAAACGCCGCCTTGATGAGGGCGCTGACGCCGCCGCACAGCACGACCTGCTCACCGAACAAGTCGGTTTCAGTCTCTTCCGCGATCGTCGTTTCGATGACGCCGCCGCGCGTGCCGCCGATCCCCTTGGCATAGGCCAACGCCAACTTGCGACTCATGTCGGAAGCACCGGGCGACAGAGCGATCAGGCTCGGTACACCGCCACCCTTTTCGTATTCGCTGCGAACCAAGTGACCCGGTCCCTTGGGGGCAACCAACGCACAGTCGGTTCCCACTGGCGGCAAAACCTGTCCGAAGTGGAGGTTGAAACCGTGCGAACACATTAGGAGTGCGCCTGGTTTGAGATTCGGCTTGATGTCGCTTTTGTACGCGTCGCCCTGAACTTCATCGGGGAGCAGGATGTTGACCAGATCACCGACCTTGGTCGCTTCGGCCAGCGACACCGGCTTGAAGCCGTGACTGACTGCCAAGTCGTAGTTCTTGCTCCCAGGACGCTGCCCGATAACAACGGTGCAGCCGCTGTCACGCAGGTTCTGAGCCTGAGCATGCCCTTGGCTGCCATAGCCCAGGATCGAAATGGTCTTGCCCTTCAGCAGGGACAGATCGGCATCGTCGTCGTAATAAACCTTCGCGGCCATCGTGGTTCTCGTCTCGATTGAAAAAGGAAGAGGTTCGATACAGAAGTTTGATTCTCGTAGGCTGGACCCCTTGGTCCGGCCGGACCAAGGGGTCCAGCCTGCATTCGGTTGCAGCCGAGCGAAACTCGGCTGCGTGATTCACGAACTGCTAGGCCAACGCCGATTCTTCGTAGGTTGGCGGTGGTTGCAGAGCGGATTCGATCGACAGCGAAGTCTCCCGCGCCAAGGCGACTCGCCCGGTGCGGACCATCTCGATAATGCCGAACGTGCGCATCAAGTCGATGAACGCGGTCAGTTTATTTTCAGAGCCGGAGATTTCGACGATCACATGGCTGGCCCCGATATCGACAATCTTGCCTCGGAAAATATCGACCATCTCCCGAATCTCAGTGCGAGTGCCCGGAGCCGTGGCCACCTTGATGAGCATCAGATCACGCTCGACCACGTCTTGGTTCTGATAGTCCACCACCTTGACGACAGTGATGATCTTTTCAAGCTGCTTGCGGACCTGATTCAGCACCTTGTCGTCCCCGGCAACGACGAACGTCACGCGGGAAAACTCGGCGTTTTCGGTCTCACCGACCGCCAGACTTTCGATGTTAAACGCTCGCGACGCGAGCATCCCCGAAATGTGAGCGAGCACACCCGGTTGGTTCATCACCATCGCGGACAAAACATGCTTCATCGACGCAGAACTTTCCGAACAAAATAAATCAGAACAAGCGCCGCAGCGGCTCGTGGGACGCACACCCAACAACACCCGGCCGCGAGTAAGGCGGCACATGGTATTCGTCGTTTGGGGCGCACACAAGGAAGTTATCGGGAGAGTCTCGAAGCGGAGTTGTCCTCACCACAACCCTGTTCACATGAGGTCCGTCGAGTACGAACTTGTTGCCTTGCCCGACGTTTTGGTTTTGCTATCATCCCGCCCCGATTGGGCTGGCGGCTGTAACGGAAGCCATCGCAGTAACACGCGAGGGTGGAGGTTTCAGAACGATCTGCTTCAGTCGATCACAGTGCCACCGTAGCTCAGTTGGTAGAGCGATGCTTTCGTAAAGCATAGGTCGTCAGTTCGAGTCTGACCGGCGGCTCTTGAAAACGCCTCTTCTCGTCGTGCGTTGCGGCGTTTTTTCGTTGCCACTCTTGGTAGTACCTCCACTGTCTGAGGCCCAATCACGCGGCCTCGCATTTAGTGCTCAGCAGTCCGTGGGCTTCATCCCGCGCGCCATCCACACAGGTACGAGTACGTGCCCAGCGTGAGCTTGTGCGTGGAGTGATCGTGCCGCTGGCGACGAAACGGTCGAGGATCTGGCAGATTGGCTTCAATCGATGCGGTTGGCCCCTGAGTGATCGTTACGCTCTACCATGAGGCGGTCTAACCAGCGGGAAGACTCCGAACCAGCGATCCCGAGCCAGTGCTTCGTTCTGACCCAGCCACCCGTCGGCCACCCCGCCCTGCGCAGTGGATTGGCTCACGGTTTCGTGGCGTCCGGGGCGACGACTTCGGGGAATCGCCGATCGACGATGTGAGCGTCCTGCGGCAGTCGAATGTGGTTGAGGTTGATGATCGCGCCGTCGATGACGATCTCGATGTCCACGCGGGCGCGGCTGTGGAAGCCACGCTTCTCTTCGGGAATCTGCTCGATCGATTTCCAGGTGAGCTTTCCGCCCTCGATCGGAACGGCCGACACATATTCCGGCAGTTCACCGTGGGGACCGGCCAACTCCTTGGGCCAGGGTGTCCCGGCAAACAGAATGGTTCCCGCTTCAAGCTCCTTCAGGTCAATCTGGCCCCCGACCTTGGCGGACCCACCCAAGTAACCTCCCGTCGGTCCCTTGATCCGGACGCACGGCTTCGCATTCGACAGAAACTTGCCCCAACCCTTGTCGTCAGCGCCCGCTTTGGACAGCGTGAGCGGCGAACCGGGCGTCCGCAGCTTCATCAGAATCGGCCAGAACTTCTCGAACTCCTCGCGAGTCTCGAACGGGATCGTGTAGATGTGCTCCTGCGTCCCCGTGGCGACATCGAGCGTCTTGGCCCGCTTCCGCAACGACTCCAATTCCTTGGGCCAACTCGTCGGCCACTTCCCTTCGTCCGAGGGAATGACCAAAGCCCGTGCCTCCCACGATGCGAACAGAACCAGCAACATGGCGACAACGACAACGGTACGTTTCATAGAGATGCTCCTGAGTTGAGACGAGAGGCGGCTTCAAAACTAACTCGCCGCGTGAGTTTTGAAGCCGCCCTTTTTGGGCTGAAACCCAAATGGTGCAACTTCAAAACCCACACTTCGGGTTGGTGTGTTCTGGTAAATCATTTCATGTCGGTCGCCGATCAATTCCAGTTCGCAGAGTTGGCAAAGTACCACAATTGCGGACTGTCCCGGCGACATGAAAGCAGCACGACCTGCAAGATCGTTGTTTCACTGCGGTTGTCTGTACCTGTTGCGAACGATTCATTCCCCTTGTTAGGCTCACGCCAACACATGGAATGCCCCTGTCTTGGAACCCGCATGAATCCGATTGTCTTCGCCCTGCGACGGCCGCTGACCGTGCTGGTCGCCATCATCGCCGTGGGTATGTCGTGCGGTGTGGCCCTGCGCCCGAAGAGTTGCGATGCGTGGCTGGCGAAGTACGGGATCGAACTGCCTCTCAAGCGGATGAAGGTCGATATCTTTCCGGCTTTGAATCTGCCCGTGATCTACGTCTGTCAGCCCTACGGCGGGATGGACCCGGCGCAGATGGAGGGCCTGCTCACCAATTACTACGAGTACCACTTCCTCTACATCAGCAACATCCATCACGTCGAGAGTCGCAACGTGCAGGGCATGGCTCTGATGAAGTTGCAGTTTCATACCGGGACCAACATGGCGCAGGCGATGGCCGAAACCATCAACTACGTCAACCGGTCTCGGGGTAAGATGCCGCCCGGCACGATCCCGCCGTTTGTGATGCGGTTCGACACTGGCAGCGTGCCGGTGGGATATCTCGTTCTTTCCAGCGCGACGAAGTCCGTCAACGAGATTCAAGAGCAGGCGCTGAACAAAGTCCGGCCGATGTTCTCGACACTGCCGGGCGTCTCGGCCCCACCGCCGTTTGGAGGGAGTGACCGCTCGATCGTGATTCGAGCCAATCCGGATCGACTCCGCTCGTACGGCGTCTCGCCCGATGATGTCATCACGGCGCTGGCGGCCGGCAACTCAGTCAGTCCCTCCGGCAACATTCACATCGGCGACAAATACCCCATCGTTCCGACCAACGCGGTGGTGAAGAACCCGCAGGATTTGGGGGCCATCTCGATCAAGCAGTCCGGCGGTTCCACGGTCTATCTGCGCGACATCGGCATCATTGAGGATGCGGCCGACACCACCACCGGGTACGCGCTGATCGACGGTCGTCGCGCGGTTTACATCCTGGCAACCAAGCGCGCCGAAGCCTCAACCATGTCGGTGATCGACGAGATCAAGTCGGCCCTGCCCAAGATGCAGAAGGAGCTGCCCGACGACATCAAGGTGACGTTCGAGTTCGATCAGTCGCCGTATGTGACCCGCGCCATCAATAGCCTCTGGAACGAGGGCCTGCTCGGCGCATGCCTCACCGGGCTGATGGTGCTCGTCTTTCTGCGCGACTGGCGCAGTGCGCTGATCGTCGTGCTGAACATTCCACTGGCGATCATGTCGTCGGTCGTCGGACTTTGGCTGTGCGGACAGACGATCAACCTGATGACGCTCGGCGGGCTGGCCCTCGCGGTCGGCATCCTCGTCGATGAGGCGACCGTCGAGATCGAGAACATCCACACGCAATTCCATCACACAAATTCCGTGGCCCGAGCCGTCCGGCTCGGCAACGCGCAAACCGCTGTCCCGCGTCTGCTGGCAATGCTCTGCATCCTGGCGGTCTTCGTCCCATCCTTTTTCATGGAGGGAGCGGCCCGCGAACTGTTCGTGCCGCTCTCACTGGCAGTCGGCTTCGCGATGATCGCCAGCTATGTGTTGTCGAGTACGTTCGTGCCGGTGGTGTGCGTATGGCTGATGAAGAATCACGGGGCCAAAGTGGCTGCTGATTCAAGCGGCCGTCAGGCCGGAGTGGTCCCCTCGCCCCCGTCTTCGGGGGAGAGGGCTAGGGTGAGGGGGCCGAGTGGCGAGAACGCGCCCACTGAAGTCGCCACCTTACCCGCCGGACAAGCATCAACCTTCGAGCCGAAGGCAGGAACAAAAGCAGAAGAACCCCTCACCCTAACCCTCTCCCCGCAAAGCCGGGGCGAGGGGACAGGAACGGAACGCCGTTCCATCCTCGTCACTTGCTACTCGTCACTCGTCACTCTCCTCGTCACGTTTCGCCCGCTGGTCGTGATCGTCTACCTGATCGCCTGCGGTGGGATCATCGCGTCGGTTGGCAGTCGACTCGGTTGGGAAATCTTCCCGTCGGTGGATGTCGGTGAGTTCCGCCTGCGGCTGCGCGCTCCCGACGGCACGCACATCACGAAGACCGAACAGATCACGCTCGAAGTCCTCGACGTGATCCGCGAGCAGATCGGCGGCCAGAACATCGAACTGACGTTGGGCTACGTTGGCACCGTCCCGCCCAGTTTCCCGGTCAATGCGGTCTACCAGTGGTCGCGCGGTCCCGAGGAGGCGTTGCTGCGAATCTCCCTCAAGCACGGCAGCGGCGTTAGTACGGAAGCGATGAAGGAAACACTGCGGGCCGAATTGACCAAGCGGCTTCCCGACGTGCGCTGCTCATTCGAGCCGGGCGACATCATCAGCGAGGTCATGAGTTTCGGCTCGGCCACACCGATCGAGATCGCCGCGCGCGGCAGCAGCCTCGACGACAACCGGGCCTTCATTCTCAAGGCCAAAGCCGAACTGGAGAAGCTACCGTTCCTGCGAGACATCCAAGTGGCGCAGTCACTCGATTACCCGACCGTCAACGTGCAGATCGACCGCGAGAAGGCAGGACTCAGCGGCACGACGACGGCTCAGATTGCGAGGTCGGTCGTGGCGGGAACGTCCTCGACAAGGTTCCTGGTGCCGATCTTCTGGCCCGACCCGAAGAGCGGCATCGGCTATCAGGTGCAGCTTGAGATTCCACAGCCCGTCATGCGCACTGCCAATGACCTCGGCATGATCCCGGTGAATCACAGTGGCGACCGCGCGCTGCTGCTCCGCGATGTGGCCGACATCAGCCCCGGCAAGATGCCCGGCCAATATGACCGCTACAACATGAAGCGCGAGATCACACTGACCGCCAACATCGTCGGCCGCGATCTGGGGCGAGCGTCCCAGGAAATCCTGGCGGTCCTCAACCGCTTGGAGAAGTCGGGTGAGAGGCCGGCCAGCGTGACGACCGAGCTGCGCGGACAGATTCCTCCGATGAGGCAGATGCTGAGCGGACTCGGCATCGGGCTGCTGCTGGCGGTCGTTGTGATCTTCCTGATGCTGACCGCCAACTTCCAATCGCTGCGACTCTCGCTGGCCACGGTCTCGACCGCCCCGGCCGTCATCGCGGGAGTCGTCATCGCCCTGTACTCGACCGGCCAGACGATCAACATCCAGTCGTTCATCGGCGCGATCATGGCCATTGGCGTCGCAATGGCCAACGCGATCCTGCTCGTCACATTCGCCGAGCAGCGCCGCCACGCAGGCGACTCCGGCCGCGAAGCCGCCATCCACGGTGCCGCATCGCGCGTCCGCCCGATCCTGATGACCAGCCTCGCCATGACCGCCGGCATGTTGCCAATGGCCCTCGGCTGGGGCGAGTCCGGCCCGCAATCAGCCCCGCTCGGACGAGCCGTCATCGGCGGCCTGCTCGCCGCCACAGTCGCTACGTTGTTCGTGCTGCCAGCCGTCTTCGCGCTGCTCATGGGCAAGCCCTCGACAAAATCGGCGTCGCTCGACCCGGATGACCCAACGAGTTTCTATTGCGACTCACAACTCACCGTTTGAAGAATGATAGGCATCGAAACATGAAGGACGTTGCAGTTCTCTGCACACTGTTGCTGCTAGCAGTGATGACGGGTTGCGAACGGACGCAGGGCGTACCGACACCCGCAACCAATTCCACCGCCGCCGCACCACCAATCAAGGTCACGCCAATCAAGCCCGTCAAAAAGACGCTGGTACGGATGGTCGAACAGCCGGGGCAAGTCGAGGCGTTTGAAGAGGCTCCGCTCTTTGCCAAGGTGACCGGCTATGTGCGAAAACTGCATGTCGATCTGGGCGACAAGGTGACGGGGCCGAAATACGACGCGGCGGGGAAGCTGACCGCGCCGGGACAGGTCTTGTGCGAGTTGGCTGTTCCGGAACTGAACGAGGAGCACGCGCAGAAGCTCGCGCTGATCGAACAGGCGGAAGCCAACGTCCAGCAGGCGGTCTCGGGGATTCAAGTGGCCGAAGCAGGGACGGCCTCAGCGCACGCAAAGGTTGCCGAGTCTGAAGCGGCGGCAGAACGAGATCAGGCGGTCTATGACCGTTGGAAGTCGGAGGCAACTCGTATTGCGGAACTCGTCAAATCGGGATCGCTCAGCCAAAAAGTGTCGGATGAAACGGCGAGCCAGCTTCAAGCGGCCGATGCCGACCGCCGCCAGACCGCCGCGAAAGTTCGTTCGGCCACCGCGATGATTCACGAAGCGAAGGCGCTGATTGAGAAAGCCAAGTCTGATCTCATCGCGGCTCGAGCCAGAGCCAAGGTCGCCGTCGCTGAGGCCGAACGCACGAAGGCGATGCTCGACTACACGCTCATCCGCTCCCCATTCGACGGCCGGATCGCCGCCCGCCACATTCACATCGGGCACCTCGTGCGTGCGGCTGCCGGTGGCAACGAATCACCGCTGCTGGTCGTCGTGGGAATCGATAAGGTTCGCGTGAAAGTGGATGTCCCCGAAGCCGATGCGGTCCTGATCCAAGACGGCTGCGAGGCCACCGTGCGGGTTCCCTCATCGCCCGGCACAACGTTCACCGGCAAGGTGGCTCGATCCGGTTGGTCGCTCAATCCGGGGACGCGCACGCTGCGGGTCGAGATTGACGTGAACAATTCCTCGGGAGCGTTGCGGCAGGGAATGTACGTCACCTCCGAGTTGAAGGCCGCCGTGCGCGAGAACGTCCTCGCGCTGCCGCGTGCCTCGGTCCTCACAATGGACAAGGTCACGTTCTGCCATGTGATCGACACGACCGGCAAAGTCTCGCGCGCTCCGGTCCAACTCGGCATTCAAAGCGGAGCCGAAGTCGAAATTCAATCTGGTCTGACCGGCGACGAACAAGTGATCGGCGCGAACTCGGCGGCGTTCAAGGACGGACAAGTGGTTGAGGTCGTCGCACCGGTGCCCGCACCGGCAAAGGAGTTCTGTAGGAGGGGCACTCTTGCCCGTCCGCTTCTCAAAGCCAAGACCGGACGGGCAGGAGTGCCCCTCCTACATACGGTGCCCGCAGAGTCTGCCTGACGGGTACGACTGAGGCGACCTGCCTCCGACTGCCTCACGCGGCGCATTCAGACTCCGTGTTGAATGCGGCACGGACGATATCTCATGGGCCAAGGGACACGGATCGCCCCTTGTGCGGGATACAGCCTTTGGAGAGCCGGTCATGAAGAAGCTGCTCCGTCATGGAAGACGGGCGGTTTGTGTCGTTGTGCTGTTGGTTGCGTTGCCGCTGGGTTGCTCGGCGACACGAACTGCTCGCGTTACGCAAAAGCCGCCGGTTGAAGACGCCCTTGCTGAATCGGCCACCTCAACTGACGGAGCCGCAGCCGGACGATCAAGTCTCGCGCCAACATCGCCCGCTGAAACGGAAGCCTCGTCGCGCGTTACGCCAGTGGCCGCCGTGGAAGATGTACCGAATAAGACTGCGAAAACAGCGATCTCGTCATCAACTCCGAATCCCAGGGTGAGCGAGATCGCCGCTCAAACCGATTCGTATCCGCTCGACCTCGCGGGAGTGCTGGGCCTCGCGGACGGACAGAATCCGCAAGTGATCCTCGCCCGTGAGCGGATCAATGAGGCATATGCCCAGGTGGACCGGGCCGATGTGTTGTGGCTGCCATCGCTGCGAGCGGGCATGAACTACAACAAACATGAAGGGCCGATTCAGGATGTCGCCGGGAACGTCTTCAACACGAGCCGCGGGGCGCTCTACGGCGGTCTCGGAGCGGGAGCGGTCGGAGCGGGTTCGCCGTCAGTGCCGGGACTCGTCGCCAACTTCCATCTGACCGACGCGATCTTCCAACCAAAGATCGCTCGCCATCACGCTTCGTCGCGACAGTTCGCGGCCACGTCGGCTCGCAACGATGTGCTGTGCGATTCGGCCGTCGCGTATCTCGAACTGCTTCGTGCCGAGCAGCGACTCGCCATCGCCCGCGAAGCGCGTGAGAAAACGAACCGCATCGTCACGCTGACGGGTGAGTTCGCTCGCGTCGGGCAGGGAGCGACCGCCGATCACGACCGGTCGCTCGCGGAACTGGCTGCGCGGGACGGCGACCTCTCGCAGGCTGAAGAACTCGTGCAGACGGCCTCGGCCAAGCTCGCTTTTCAGATCCACGCCGACCCGAGCGTGGCCATCACGACGAATGAACCGGTGGTGATTCCGTTGAGCTTCACTTCGCCAGATTCCACCGCGCAGGAGCTGGTCGCGCAGGGACTCAGCCGCCGCCCCGAATTGGCCGAACATCGCCAACTTGTCGGCGAAGCGTGCGAACGTTTGCGGCGCGAGAAGTATGCACCGCTAATCCCGAGCGTGTTGCTCGGCGTCAGCTACGGCGGGTTCGGTGGTGGACTGGGCAGCAACATCACGAACACGGCGGATCGCTTCGACGGTGATGCGATCGCGTACTGGGAGGTCCGCAATCTCGGCTTCGGTGAGCAGTCCATTCGGAGTGAAGCCGCCTCACGACTCAGGCAGGCACAATGGCGCGAGGTGGTCGTGATGGACCGCATCGCCCAAGAAGTGGTCGAAGCAAACGGGCAGGTCGAGTCACGCCGCAAACGAATCGAACTCGCCAGGCACGGGATCGAAGCCGCTCAACGTTCCTACGACCTCAACCTGCAACGAATCGAAAATGCGAAGGGCCTCCCCATCGAGGCCCTTCAATCCGTCCAAGCCCTCGCCCAATCTCGCCGCGACTATCTGAACGCGGTCATCGACCACAACGTCGCCCAAATGAAACTGTGCCGCGCGACAGGCTGGTTTGAAGAATCCTCCGCTCCGTCGGCGCAGTGACCGAGTTCCAACAGTGTGGCAACAGCCGCGCTCTACGCATCGGGCACCCTCAATGTCCCGAACCTATCTCGGCTGAACCGACTCCAATTGCGAAACTGGCTTACCATTGTGCAAGCTGGTAGTTTGTCGCCCGTTCAGTAGCCATACCTCGCTCGGGCGAAATTGACACAACGCCGCACCGTAGTCCCGTCGCTCCGCCGACGGGACGGCTTGTCGGCGGAGCGACAACCCTACAGTAAGCGACCTTTGTTGATTGAGGTTCACACGATCCATGCTTGAGACCAACGGCCCCGATTTCACCAAGTCCGAGTTGCTTCCCGTCATCGCTCAAGATGCGGTGAGCGGCGATGTGCTGATGCTCGCGTACATGAATGCGGAAGCGTACGCCGAGACACTTCGCACCGGTCGAGTCTGCTACTTCAGCCGTAGCCGCCAGAAGTTGTGGCGCAAGGGCGAAGAGAGCGGCAACGTCCAAGAGTTAAAGGCTCTGTTCTACGACTGTGACGCCGACACATTGTTGGTGAAGGTCAATCAAGTCGGCGGAGCGGCCTGCCACGAGGGCTTCAAAAGTTGTTTCTTTCGCCAGATCGACCCGGCCACCGGTGCCGTCACCACGCTCGGCGAACGACTCTTCGACCCCAAGGCGGTCTACAAGAAGTAGACCAAGACCAGAAACCATTCGACCACAGATCACACGGATGGGCACGGATAAAACGGAAGAGTTGCAACGGCTTCAGCTCGAAACTTCCTTCTGATCTGCGTCCTCTGTGAAATCTGTGGTCAAACTCCAGACCCCATTTCGGATCGAAACCAGACCATGGCCGACAAGCTGATCAAATTGGGCATCCCTGCTGGCAGTCTTCAAGACGCGACCGCCGAACTGTTCAAGAAGGCGGGCTACACGATCAAGTTCTCATCGCGCTCGTACTACCCCGAGATCGACGATGTGGAGATCGAGTGCATGCTGATCCGCGCTCAGGAAATGGCCCGCTACGTGGAGCAGGGTGTACTCGACGCGGGCATTACCGGTCACGATTGGGTCTTGGAAAATGAAGCCCAAGTCCATGAAGTGTGCGAGCTGATGTTCTCCAAAGTCAGCCGCCGCCCGGTGCGCTGGGTGCTGTGCGTCCCAAACGATTCGCCGGTTCAATCGGTGCAAGACCTGCAAGGGAAACGGATCGCCACTGAAGTTGTTGGGCTGACGACGCGCTACCTCGCGAAGCACGGTGTCACAGCGCACGTCGAATTCTCGTGGGGAGCCACCGAGGTCAAGCCGCCCAAGCTGGCCGACGCCATTGTCGAAGTGACTGAGACTGGCAGTTCGCTCAAAGCAAACAACCTGCGCATCGTCGAGGAAGTTCTGCAAAGCACCACGCGGTTCATTGCGAACAAGTCCTCGTGGCAGGATGCCGCCAAACGCGAGAAGCTCGAAAACATCGCGCTCATGCTGCACTCGTGCCTTGCCGCCGAAGGCAAGGTCGGACTGATGATGAACGTCCGCCGTGCTGATCTCGGGCAAATCCTGCGGGAACTCCCCGCACTGCAAAAGCCGACCGTCGCGTCTCTCTCCGATCCCGATTGGGTCGATGTCAACACGATCGTCGATGAATCGTATGTCCGCATGATCGTGCCGCGTCTGAAGGCGGCCGGCGCGAAGGGGATCGTCGAGTATCCGATCAGCAAGATCATCGACTGACGACGGTTGTTGAAGCGGTAGGGTGCGCGGAGTCTTCGGAACGCACCGCCTTGCGAACGGCCGACTTCCTATCGGTGCGTTCCGAAGACTTCACGCACCCTACTTGCTCAGGCCAAAGTAGCCATCATCGCTCCGCGAGCCTCAAAGCGTCTTGAGGTACTCCAGCAGCGTCCGCTTGTCGACTTCATCAAGGACATTCGGGAACGTGTGGCCTGAGTTACTCTTGCCGGGCAGCTTCGCGTCGAAGTAGCGGCGGCGATGAGCGGCCACTTTGGCGGAGCGCGGGACGCTGTCGAAGGTCTCGACTTCGAGGCCCACTTTGGCGTGGTCATACCCGTCCTCGGTTCTCTTCCAGACGACTGGCCGCGCGTCCGAATGCAGGACGTGCCACAACGTCGGAACCGAGCCATTGTGGAAGTACGGGGCACTCGCCCAGATGCCGTCGAGCGGCGGGGCCACATAACCGACCGGATCGACTTCCACCGGATCGGCTCCGAAGCGGCTGAGCCAACCGTCCTTCACCCACTGACGATGCTCCACCGTGAGCGACCGGAATCGCAGCGGATCGGTCGCGACTTCATCGAGTGCGATCGTGCGTTGCTCGTACTTGCCGGTCTCTCCGTAGGTGCCGTGACAGCGCGAGCAGTTTTCGACGAAAACTCGTTCGCCGCGCGAAGCCAGTTCACGGTTGATCTCGAACGGGTATTTGGGAGGTTCGAGCGACTCGATCCAACTCAGCAAGTCGGCAAACTGCGGCTCCCACTCAGCCAGCGTTGTGGGAGAGACACGCGGCAGCAGGATGAACTGCATCAGGGGGCGGGGCGTCTTCGGGGAATGGCCATCCGCATAGAGTGATCGCTTCTTGCGGACGTTCCAGAACGGCGGCGCGTCCATGTCGTGATGCGACAGCTTCGGCAGCTTGCGATTCGTATCGACGGTCATGTCGAGATTGCGATACGTCCCGAGAACGACTCCAAACATCACCGCGTTCGTCGTACCGTTGGTCGTGCTGAGCGGCAACTGCAATGTGGCGAGGTCGAGGTGTCCGAGTTTCTTGCCTTGCGACAACTTCACGAGGCGCACGTCTTCGGTCAACGTTTGCAGTGCGGTGTGTGAGTTCGGCAGGCCGGGGATGACTCGCCCCGCGACCTTGCCGCCGTGGCAGGCCAAACAATTCATGGTCCAAGTGCCGTTTGCATCGACGACATAACCGAGCGGCTGCATCGCGGAAGCCGCATCGGGGTCGGGCATGATGCCGTAATAAGCAAAGATCAGCCGTCGCCGAGTCGTCTGATCAGCTTGCTCCGCCCGCGACCTCTCCGGCTCAGGCCAGACGGTCCAGAGCGACGACAACACCGCCTCATCAAAATCGGGAGGCAGGAACGGATGAGTCCTCAGCGACGAGTAGCCTCGCGCGGCAGGAGATTGTTTCCCTGCGACTGCTCGATTTTCTTCGGCACGCATCACGCTGATCGCCTGTCCCGTGAACAGGCTCAACAGAATGGCAACACCACTGCGACACATCATCGGCACGACTTCACTCCTTCGCAGACCAGTCCGTCACTCGTACCGACGTTATAGTCGGGCCGCGTGGGTTGGCGAATGGATTGGCTAACTTCACTCAGAGAGTGTCGGGGCCAGAGCGCCGGGGTTCCCTCATCGCGCGACCGACTCCAATTCCAACAACGAACGCTCCCTTCCGAGGTCAGACGACGTGATTGATACCGAACCACTGCTCGCGACGACATTCTTGCGCCGAGCGGAATGGCTGGACGAGACCGGCTCGACGAACGACCTCGCGCTGCAATGGGCCAACGATTCGAGTGTTGTCACACCCTGTTTGATCGGGGCGACGCGACAGAGTGACGGTCGAGGCCGAGGCACCAATCGTTGGTACGGCAGCGAAGGGACGCTGATGTTCTCGGTCCTGTTCGACATGACCGCCTTGGGGATCGCTCAACATCTGTGGCCGCAGTTTTCGCTCGTAACCGGTCTGAGTGTGGCCGAGACGATCGAAGTCTTCCTGCCGCAGTCGGCCGTCGGATTGAAGTGGCCCAACGACGTGTGGCTCGCCGGTCGCAAGGTCTGCGGAATTTTGATCGAACAGCCCCCTCGAATGCCCGGCCGATTGGTGGCCGGGCTGGGTTGGAACGTCAACACGGCATTCGCCTCCGCGCCAGATGAACTGCGATCCATCGCGACTTCCATGCGCGACACGTCCGGCAGCACATTCGATGAAGCCGATATTTTGCGTTGCTTCCTTCAGCGTTGGGAGGCAAACCTGACGGTGTTGGCGGAGGGATCGTTCGACCTCGCCGCGCGGTGGACTCGGTTCTGCGTGCTGCGTGATCGTCGAATCCGGGTCTCGGCGACTGAACTCGAATGCACGGGCGACTGTCGAGGTATCGCCGCAGACGGAGCGCTGCTCGTCAGCGATGGAGAACAGCTCCGCCACTACTATGCAGGGACAGTACGACTGGTCGAAGACCGCTTCGTTTAAGATCGGCGCAGCAATCACTGTCGTGGCCGACGCTGCCAGCGTCGGCTCGGACACGAGGCGACCGTGATTGCTGCGCCGGTCCTTAGCCGTGTGGGGAGTTGTTCGAGCGGTTGAGCGATCCAAGCTATATCTCGCGCGGCCATGAGTGAGATGTTCAAGGTGAGCCGTGTGCCGTCAGGCCACGGGTTTCCTGTGAAGATCCAGAACCCGCAGCCTGACGGCATGCGGCTCGCCATCCTCTCAGCTTGGGCCGCGCGAGGTATCACTGCGCGAGTGACCGTGCCGTCTCGCGGGAAGTTCGTTGAGCGAACGGGACGGTTTTGACGATTGACATAAAAGGGAGTGGCAAACACTCTTTGCCGTCTCTTGGCGAGTTATTCGATTGCGAAGAGTTTGCCGACGGGGTTGAGTTCTCTGGTTTGATTTGGCTGGTGCGGTCGCTGGCGGTGATTGTTCTCTGAATGGGGCATGGAATGGGCTGGGAAGCTTGGTTGGTATTGTTCGTCGTTATTACGATGGTCTACGCGCTGGCGCGCGAATGGTGCCCGCCCGATGCCCTCACCGTAGGCTGCCTGCTGACGTTGGTCATCGCGCAGGGCTTGTTCGACACCAAGTTGCTGCCTACTACGAAGCAGGCGTTTGAAGGGTTTGGCAAGGAGTCGCTCATCAGCGTGGGCGTGCTGTTCATCATCGTCACTGGTTTGATGCAGACCGGTGCGATGAACCTGCTGACCGAGCCATTTCTCGGACGCCCCAAAACCGTGCTGTCAGCGCAGGTTCGTCTGCTGATTCCGGTCACGACGCTCAGTGCGTTCTTGAATAATACACCGATCGTCGCGATGTTCATGCCGGTCGTGGATGACATCTGCAAGAAGTCGCGGATCAGTCCGTCGAAGCTGTTCATGCCGATGGCATTCGCGGCGACGTTCGGCGGCGTCTGCTCAATGATCGGGACGAGTACGAACCTCGTCGTAAAAGCGCAGATGTCGCAGGAGGGGCTGCGCTCGTTCGCAATGTTTGACATCGCGTGGGTCGGTCTGCCGTGCGCGATTGGTGGCGTGGTCTATTTGCTCATCTTCAGTCGCTGGCTCCTGCCCGACCGTCGTCCGGCGATCAGTTTGAGCGATGATCCTCGGCAGTACACGGTGGAGATGGTGGTTCAAGCGGGCGGACCGCTCGTAAACCGAACTGTCGAGCAAGCCGGGCTGCGTCATTTGCCGGGGCTGTTCTTGGCAGAGATTGAACGGAACGGCGAAGTCATCGCGGCGGTGAGTCCGCGCGAACGCTTACAAGCCGACGACCGGCTCGTATTTGTGGGGATCGTGGAATCCGTGGTCGATCTGCGGAAGATGCGCGGACTCGTGCCCGCGACCGATCAAGTCTTCAAACTCAACGCAACCGACAGCGAACGCTGCCTCATGGAAGCAGTTGTCTCCAGCCGTTGCCCGATCGTGGGGATGAACATTCGCGACGGTCGCTTCCGTTCGCGCTACAATGCGGCGGTGATCGCGGTCGCACGCAACGGCCAGAAGATCACCGGCAAAATTGGCGACATCGTGCTGCAACCCGGCGACACATTGTTGCTGGAGGCCCACACCGACTTCGTTCGCCAGCAAAGAAACTCGAACGATTTCTTTCTCGTGAGCCACGTCGAGAACTCAACTCCTCCACGGCACGATCGCGCTTGGATTGCTCTGGCTGTTCTCGTCGGCATGATCGTGTTCGCCACGCTGCTCAGCCGCGAAGCAGTGCCCGGCGGACTACCAGAACGGGACTTCCTGCTTCCGGCGGCGTTGTTGGCGGCTCTCGTCATGATTGCCACACGCTGCTGCACGGCGAGTGAAGCGGTGCGGAGCATCGATTGGTCGGTGTTGATTGTGATCGGTGCCTCGCTCGGAATTGGCAAGGCCATCGAAACGAGTGGCCTCGCCAAGATCGCCGCGACTCAAATGGTCGGACTGGCGGGGGGCGATGCCTGGGTCCAGTTGGCGATGGTCTATTTCATGACGATGGTTCTGACGGAACTCGTCACGAACAACGCCGCCGCATCGCTGATGTTTCCGCTGTCGTTGGCCGTCGCCAGATCGCTCGGGGTCAATTACGAGCCGTTCATGATCGTCATCATGATCGCCGCGTCGATGGGCTTCGCGACGCCGTTCGGTTACCAGACCAATCTGATGGTCTACGGCCCCGGCGGCTACAGGTTCAGTGACTACCTGCGCATCGGCATTCCGCTCGATCTGCTGATGATGGCGATCGCCGTGGCGCTGACGCCCTTCATGTTTCCGTTCTGAGTCGTGGGAGCGAGGGGCCAGATTGATTCGCGTAACAGCCCGGAGGGCGGCAAGTGACTTCATTCTCCATCCGTCAACGATTTCTTCGTAGGCAGAAAAGTCTACGCCAACGCCTTGCTCGTCAGCGACCTGATCGCCATGAGCAATCGTTCCCGTTTGTCGTGATCGCGTGGCCATTTTTCGCCGAGATTCTCTAGGCGTGCGTCTGCTCGACAACAAATGTCGCTCGGCCACACTCCGACCGATGCCTCTGAGACGAAGCCTCATGATTTCGAACTTCTATCGCCGCTACAGTCGGTTGATCTTGGGGATTGTCTTCCTCTCGTTCGGGCCGTTGTGGTACTTCGCCGAGAGCATCAAGTCGAACAACGACATTGAGACGTGGCTGCCGCAAAACACCGATGTCCGGAAGACCTACGAGGAATTCAAACAGGACTTCGGCGCGGAAGAAGTCATCGTCATCGGTCTCCCCGCAGCCGAGGCTTCGGCCGAAGCGGTTGAGTCGCTGGCCGGTCGGCTGGATCGACTTCCCGGCGTCCGGCGCTGTTGGACTCCCGCCCGCATGATGGAGCGGATGGTCGAGTTTGGAGTCGCGGAAGAGGAAGCCTCGCGCCGCATCGACGGATTGCTGCAAGCTCCGAAAGGTGGGCTGGTCGGCGTTGTCGCGGCGTTGTCTGAAAGCGGCGTGAAGGATCGGGCACAGACGACAGCCGATGTGCGCGGAGTGCTGAAGTATTGCCGGTTCGATGCCGACCGGATCGCGCTCACCGGGGCACCGATCATCGTCACCGAACTCGACCGACTCGGCAGTTCCAAGTCGAGCAAGCAGTTCTTTCTGATCACCTGCGCGATCAGCCTCGGCCTGTTGTACTACTCGTTCGGCCACATGGGTCTGTCGCTGGCGATGCTCGGCGTCACTCTGTGGGGCATCTTCCTGAATCAAGCGGTGATGGCGGCGTGCGGCGGTGAGATGAACTTCATTCTCGGATCGCTGTCGATCATGGTCATGATCTTCACGCTGTCGATTGCGGTGCATGTCGTCAGCTACCACACGTCGGCGGGCGACCGGGGTGAGGCCGATCCGCTGTCGTATGCCGTGTGGGAATCACTGGCCCCGTGCGTCCTCTCGACCGTGACGACGCTGCTCGGTTTGGTGTCGCTCAATGTCAGCAGCATTCTTCCCGTGAGCCAGTTCGGTTACGCCGCCGCGTCCGGCTCGGTGGTGGCGCTCCTCGTCGGGCTGGGGATCACTCCCGCACTCCTCACGATGATTCCCTGCCGAGCGGTCCGTTGCGGCAACATTCAATTCAATTTTCGAGCGTGGGGCGAAGGTGTCGCGAGACACCGACACCGGATCCTTGCTGGAGCCGCCGTACTCCTGTTCGTGACGAGTTTCGGGCTGATGCGTCTCAAACCCGACATCAACCCCACCGAGTTCCTGCCACGCAACAGCAAGGTTTTGGCCGATCTGCACCGTGTCGAGAACGAACTCACCAACGTGGACTCGATCGAGGCCGTCGTCGATTTCCACGGGCAGCGTCTCGCGTTCCTCGACCAACTTCAACGAGTCCGCAAGATCGAAGCCGCGATCGCGGCGCATCCCGGCATCCGCCACACATTGTCACTCGCCTCGTTCTTCCCCGAAGAAATGCCCGACAGTCCGCTCGCCACCGCGCGCGTGCTCGGGCTAGCACAGTCCTACAGCGGTGAGGACGGCTTGGTCGCCGACCGGCAGCGCATGTGGCGGATCTCGGCACGGGTGAGGCACGACACGAAGCAAACGTCCGTCCAAGTCCTCGCCGACCTCGCCGAATCCCTCTCCAAAGAACCGGTTTACTTCACGGGGATGGCCCCCCTATTGAAGAACGCGCAGCACGAAATCTTCGAGGGCTTCTGGAAGAGTTTCTCGGCGGCCTGTCTGACGATCTCGGTCGTGATGGTGCTGTCGCTTCGATCATTCACTGCCGGGTTGATCGCCATGGTCCCGAACATCATTCCGATCTGGCTGGTCTTCGGGGGAGTCGGCTTCCTCGGGATGCCGGTCGATATCGGCATGATGATGACGGGCAGCATCGCGCTGGGGATCTCCGTCGATTGCACGTTCCACTTCCTGATTCAGTACAAGCAGACGTTCGACCAGACCGGCTCGTCGAGCGAAGCGAGTACCCAGGCACTCGAACATTCGGGCGAGCCGATGCTCGACTCGACGCTCATCTCGAGCCTCGGCCTACTCGCATTGTGCCTGAGCAGTTTTACTCCGACCGCCCGCTTTGGCCTGTTGATGGCCGCGCAGATGGCCGCATCGCTGCTGGGTGAATTGGTCCTGCTTCCCGCACTGCTGTGCTGCCGTCCGAACCGCCGACGGAAGATCGCTCTCGCTGAAGAAGAAGAGGCTCCGAAGTCGGAACCGGTCGCCGTATCTAGTGCCGTCGAACCAGACAACGAGCCACTGATCCATCCGTTCCCGGCCAGCCCGAAGAACGGTCGCCGCCGGACACGTGCGGCTCAAAACTAAACCGACTTGTCGTAGGATGGGCACTCTTGCCGCCCTGCTTGCGGGCAAAAGCAAGACGGGCAAGAGTGCCCATCCTACAAACATCGTCACGCCAAGATCGGCAAGAACAACGACGAGCCGTGTTGAACCTCGCGCGTGACGATCTGGCCGATCATCGTGGTCGGAGTCACGTCGTCGATCTGGACCGTCGCCAGAAATCCGGCCAAGCGCGGGTTGCCGTTGAAGACGACAATTCGGTCACACGAGGTGCGGCCCGTCAGTTGGACCGGGCCGGTCGATGCAGACGTGTCACCACGTTTAATTTCGGTCTTACTCAGCCCTTCGACCAGCACTTCCACGTCCTCGCCAATGAACGCCGCGTTGTCTTCGGCGCTGATCTGGTTCTGCAGCACGAGCATTTCGGCGTTGCGCCGTCGCTTCACTTCTTCGGGGATGTCGTCCGCGTGCAACTCGAATGCCTTCGTGCCGGGACGCGGGCTGTACTTGAAGATGAAGCTGTTCTTGAACCGGAATTCGCGGATCAGATCGAGACTCTTCTGATGAGCCTCTTCGGTCTCACCGCAGAAGCCGACGATGAAGTCACTCGACACGGCCGCCTTCGGTAACGTCGAGCGGACGCGGCCGAACATCTCGCGGTAGTCTTCGACCGTGTAGCCGCGCTTCATGCGCTTGAGTACCTCGTTGCAACCCGACTGCGCCGGGACGTGCAGGTACTGAGCGCACTTGGGCAGATCGCGCACGGCGCACAGCAGGTCGTCCGACATGTCCTTTGGAAAGTTGGTGACGAACTTCAGCCGCAGGATGCCGTCCACGTCGTGAATGTGTTCGAGCAGGTCTGACAACCGAAAGAGCCTGCCGTCCTGAGTGTGCTTGTAACTGTTGACTGTCTGGCCGAGCAGCGTCACTTCTTTGACGCCCTGATCGGCCAGGACTTTCACTTCGTGCAGGATGTCGCGCGGCGGACGACTCTGCTCGGGACCGCGCGTCATCGGGACAACGCAATAGGTGCAGAACTTGTCGCAGCCGATGACGATCCGAACGAAGGCTTGATGCGGAGTCGGCCGCATCGCGGGTTCGCGCAGCGGATCATAACTTTGAAAACTGTCGCTGACTGCCGCGCGGCCCGCTTCCTTGCGGTCGAGACTCACCGCGAGAGACCGCTCGCGTCGTGAGCGTGCGGCGTCAATCAGCTTGGGGACTTCTGCAAGCTGGCCCGTCCCAACCACCAGATCGACGTGGGGTGCGCGTTGAAAGACCAGCTCCTGATCCTTCTGCGCCATACAGCCCAACACGCCGATCACCTGATTCGGGCGAGCCTGCTTGCTGAACTTGAGCCGTCCGAGTGCCGAGTAAATCTTGTGCTCGGCATGTTCGCGCACGCTGCACGTATTGAAGAGAATCGTATCTGCCTCACGCGGATCGTCGGTCAACGAGTAGCCCTGTTTGCGCAATGCTCCGACGACCAGTTCGCTGTCCAGCATGTTCATCTGGCAGCCGACCGTCTCAATGAAGAGTTTGCCGTTGTGCGAGTCGGCCACCGGAGACGAAGTGACAGCTTGAGACCGCTCTTGTTCGTCGGAAGGAGCTGTCGATTGAGGCTCAAGTGCGGAGGGCGTCAGTGTGGCGGAGGTCGTGGTCATGATGCGAGCTTTGGTGGAGACGGTTCGGCGGGTGAGTCGGATTCGACCGACGAAGTTCGTGCGGCGGCAAGTCTAGCAATGAGGCGAGCGGCACGAAGCATTCGGCCAAACTTCCAGCCTCAAAGGGGCGGTACGGTATTTCCCCCGACCGCCTCGAACAAGAGTGAGAGATTGCATTCCCTACCAACCCGCAGCGTAAGCGAGGGCGAAGTCGTTCTATCGGCGGCGTCACCGGGCCGCGGCGACTAAAAAACCGCGCGGCCCGCGGCTCCGTGTGGAACGCTTTGTTATCCGCCGTCTGTTTCAGGGTCGATGTCGAGATGGTCGGTGGCCCATTCCATTTCACGTTGCGTGTCAACAAGTTTCCATGTCGTAAAGACACATGCGTAGGAGTTGGCAACGTCGCACATGAATGCGGCCCACTCTTTCAGTTGGTCGCCAATCATACCGTCAACGCCATATGGTCGCGTTGTACCGTTAGCGAACCAAGTTTTCCCATCATCGGACATCAGCACGTCCATCGAGTAGTTTTTTGACAGTTGATCCGAAAGCCGGCGGACATCGCTTTCGACAGTGCCAAAGTGCTTAAAGTCAAGTGCAAGAACGGTATCGGCCGACACCCCAGCGTCACGCATTTGCGCAACGATGAACTCAGCCTCCGCGATCCGTCGGCGACGAATGCGGGCGTAGTAGTCCGTCCAGATTATTTGTGCGTTGTCAGTCAATGGAATTCAGTCGGATAACAGATGATGTGTCGATAGCCTTCCTGCGTTCGTCCTCGCTCACGCTGCGGGTTGGTGTGGGCCAATTCAACCGGGGGGCTGACGCCGCCCCGCTCGGAGGATTCACAACAGAACCGCGCGAGGTATTGCCGCCCCTTCACATGACAGCGCGTTTCGCCAGCTCGACCGCCTCGGCGCAGAGTGACTTCGCCAGCGCTTCATCGGGGGCTTCGGCGATGATGCGGATGATTGGTTCCGTGTTGCTCGCTCGAACTTGAACCCAGCGGTCGGGCCAGTCGAGACGCAGGCCGTCCCCTTCCGTCGGCGTGGCCGAGTTGAAAGTGGATCGAAGCGCGGCGCAGGCGAGGTCCACTCGCTCGCGCGGACAGTGCAGTTTGTCCTTAACGATCGTGTAGCGAGGCAACGTATCGACCCATTCGGCGAGCGATTGCGGGTGCGGCGAAGACCGGCGTTGTGCTAGGCCATCCAGGACGTAAGCCATGCTGACGAAGCTGTCTCGCACGTAACCGACCTGTGGCTCGATGACGCCCCCGTTCCCTTCGCCACCCAGTGTCGCGTTCACCGCGCGCATCATCGAGACGACGTTGGCCTCACCGACGTGTGACCGATGGAATTCGCAGCCGTGCTTCGCCGCGAGATCGGCGGTGACGCGGCTGGTCGAACCGTTCACGACGACAGGGCCTTTCCGACGAGAGAGGACATGATCGGCGCACACTCCCAGCGTCAGTTCTTCGCCGATGTAGCGGCCGGTGTTGTCCACGATCGCGAGCCGATCCGCATCCGGGTCTTGAGCGAAACCAACATCGGCACCCTGCGTCGTCACGGCCGACATCAGCGACGTGAGGTTCTCGCGCAACGGCTCGGCCGGATGCTCGAAATTCCCATCGGCCACCTCGCCCATCACGATTACTTCACAGCCAAGATCGCGGAGCAGGCTCGGCCCGAGGACCGATCCCGATCCATGATTGCAGTCCAGTACAACTTTGAATCGGCAAGCCTTGATTGCCGCCACATCCACCAGCCGGAAGACGCACCGCTGATGTTCACTGCTCGGATCGGTGATCGCTTCCACCGATCCCAGTCCCGACCAACTTCGATAGCGGGGCGAGCCATTCAATACCGCCAGCAGTTGCTCACCCAGCCCTTTGTCGAGGACCGAACCCTGTGCCGAGAACGGCTTCAGCCCATTCCATTCGATGGGATTGTGACTGGCCGTCAGTTGCAAACCGCCCGCCGCACCGAGAGCGGTCACCATGACTCCGCATGTCGGGGTCGAGGCGACTCCCAAATCGAGGACGCGACAACCCGTCGCCATCAGCCCCGACAGCACCGCGTGCCGCAGCATCTCACCCGTGGACCGTCCGTCGCGCGATAAGACAACCGTTCCACCGTTCAACATCGTCCCCAATGAGGCCGCGAACCGGGTGACGTATTCGGGATCGAGACCATCGCCGACGATGCCTCGCAAACCAGAGATGCTCAGAATCCGTTCCGCCATGGGTGACTCGCATGAAGGTTGAGGGTCGAAAGACAGAGTAGAACCGTCCCGCCAAATCGGGCGTTGGAGTGAGTGCGGTTCATAGCGGACCTGTTCAATCGAGGGAATGGAAACTCGCGACAACGCTCATCCTGTATCACGGCTCCAGCCGTCCAATTGAGCCGCTCACCGGTTTCCTCCGGTCGTTTTCATAAGTTTTGAGTTCACGTCTTGTCACATTCGACTTCGAGATCTAATGTTGTCGGTACAGTTTCCGTTCACGATTTCAGGGCTTGTCGAAAGGTTTGTCAGACATGCGCCCCAGTCTTCAGCCGGGTGATCCGGTCATCTTTCGAGTCTGCAAGACCAGCACCGATCCTGGTCCACGCGCGCAAGAAGTTCACCCGTCACAGCATGGTGAATGGTATTCGTACCAAGTTGATAAGTTCTGGGCCGTCGCCGAAGTCTTGTCGGACGGAACGCTTAAACTGGTGACGCGACGCGGCAAGCAGCACACGGTCTCGGCCGATGACCCCCGACTTCGAACTGCTCGCTGGTGGGAACGCTGGATCTATCGCAGCCGTTTCCCATCGCAGCCACTGCCGCTGCACGAGATGCCGACGGAGTGAGCGGTTGTTGGTCAAAGCGAAGGCCATTGGCTTGTTAGGCCGTTCTATGATTGACCATTTCCAAAATCTTGATTCATGGTCAGGCGGAGAGTTTGACGCATTGATGTACTTCGGGCAGGTCTCGGTTCAGAACGCACTCCAGATCGCAGAACGAGTCTGGTCGTTCCAGCAACTTAATGGACCTTACCGGCATCGGCATATTCCCACGGCCTCACAATTGAAAGTAGCTCCAGACTTCAGCGATGACGGTTGCGAGCAGCTTGTAGGTCATTATCGCCATGTGGACGGACAACTGTCGCCATTCGTCCATACAACGATCCGCGGTGAGGATGGCCTCTGGATATACGCTGGCGTTCCCATGGGTGGATTTCCCGTTGACTGGAACGTCGGAGCTTATCCGTTTGATGATGGCAGAGAGGTAGATTGGACGGTTCAATTTACGGAAGAACTTCGGAGCATGACAGCTTTTGTTCGCCAACGGTTTCCGATGTTGGCTGCCGCATACGGATGGTTCGATGTTTCTATCCTCGACACGCTTGATGATGCGTTGCGCGGGCGCATCCACGACGATCGTTGGCATGCAATGGAAATTCAGACTGAGGCAGGCTGGCAGTTATTCCCAGCCACAAAACTCGAACCTTTGTTCCGCAAAACGACATAGCAAACGGTTCAACCGAAGCTGCGAGCCGCGCGGTTCCTGAAGGCAGTGTTGGTTCGCCGCAGCCCGGTTAACCGTGTCGATGGCTTCGATGGGTCGCCCTTCTCTTTCTGAACGCCCCGGCAGCAGGATCACTTCGAGATGCACAACACATTGATCGCCTCGTTGTTTGAAGAGCTGGCAGCACTGCTGGAGATTCAAGGAGCGAATGCCTTTCGGGTGCGGGCGTATCGCAACGCAGCTCGCACGCTGGAGAATTTGTCCGAATCGGCGGCCGACATCGTGACGACGACCGGTCGCAGCCTGACCGAGCTGGACGGGATCGGCCAAGACTTGGCGGACAAGATCAAGGTGATCGTTGAGACCGGTGCATTGCCCCAGTTGGAGGAGTTGCGAACCCAGGTTCCGGCCGGTGTCGTGCAGATGTTGCGAATCTCGGGACTCGGGCCGAAGAAGGTGGCGACGCTGTTTCATGAGTTGGGTCTCACGACGCTGGTTGATCTCAAAGCCGCGTGTGAGAGCGGTCGTGTCGCGGAATTGAAAGGCTTCGGCAAGAAGACGGCTCAGTCGATCTTGGACGGGATCGCACATGTCGAAGAGGCGGGGCAGCGGGTCTCGATTTCCATCGCGCGCGCGTCGGCCGAAGCCATCGTCAACGATCTCGCGCAGTTGGCGGGCGTGTCGCAGGTGTCGGTCGCGGGGAGCTGCCGTCGTCGTAAAGAGACGTGTGGCGACTTGGATATTCTTGCTATCGCGGAGGACTCGACGCTGCCAATGGATCGACTCGCACAGCATCCTCTCGTCGAGAAGGTCTTGGCGCGCGGTGAGACCAAGCAGCGCGTGAAGCTGCGCGGCGGGATCGAACTCGATCTGCGCGTCGTTCCGGTCGAGTCGTATGGCGCGGCGATGCAGTACTTCACCGGATCGAAAGAACACAACATCGTCATTCGGCGGCGTGCTCAAGAACGAGGACTCAAGCTCAACGAGTACGGCGTCTTTCGCGGTGAAGAGTACGTCGCGGGGCGAACCGAAGCGGACGTGTACGCGGCGGTTGGCCTCCCATTCATTCCACCCGAACTGCGGGAAAACCGGGGTGAGATCGAGCTGGCCGAAGTGGGTTCGCTGCCGCAGTTGATCGAGCTGGCTGACATTCAGGGCGACCTGCACATGCACACCACCGCCACGGACGGAGCAGCCACGATTTTGGAGATGGCCGAGGCGGCGAAGGCGCGCGGGTTGAAGTACATCGCGATCACGGATCACTCGAAGCGCGTCACGATGGCGAACGGACTCGACGCCACGCGGCTGCGGCAACATTGGCGCGACATCGACAAGGTGCGCGGCCAAATCTCGGGGATCGAGATTCTGAGCGGCATCGAATGCGACATCCTCGAAGACGCGACGATGGACCTCGACGATGAAGTCCTCTCCGAAGCCGATTGGGTGATCGCCGTCTTGCACTACGGTTTGAAGCAGCCGCGCGATCAGATCATGCAGCGACTGCTGAACGCGATCCGCAACCCGCACGTCGATGTGATCGGCCATCCGTCGGGCCGATTGATCGGCAGCCGCCCGTCCGCCGACATCGACTACACCACGTTCCTCAATGCCGCTGCGGAACACGGCGTCATGCTGGAGATCAACTCCTGCCCGTCACGTCTCGACTTGGATGACATTCAAGCCGCCGCCGCCAAATCGCGCGGCATCCCCATCGTGATCGACACCGACTCGCACTCGGTCAACGGCTTCGACGTGCTGACCTACGGCGTCGATCAAGCCCGCCGCGCGGGACTCACCAAACACGATGTCGCCAACGCGCTCCCGTGGACGGAGTTCCACCAGCGGCTGAAGAGCCGGTGATGAGCCTCAACTGCTCCTCGTTTCACCGCGTGGGCAACGCCCCGCGCGTCGAGTGGTGTTGTGGCCTGATTCGCACATCGACACACGGGGCGTTGCCCACGCGGTGAAATGAGGCGGCGTAGCCGCAGCCAAAGTAGCCTTCATCGCTCCGCGTGAAGGTCGCCGAGCGCGAGTCCAGTATCGATTGACATCAGCAACGTCTACTCCCCATCGGCTTCCTTCACGCGGAGCGATGAAGGCTACTTTTTGAAGACGGAAATGCGCGCCGTAAGACGGGATTTCGAGACCTAGTAGCACGAGGCACGCGGAGTTTCATCCCGTCACTTCTTCAGTGCCGAGACCGCGACCTTCTGGAGGTCGCGGCGGATGTCCGAGGCATCGGCGTTCACGAGGCCGGTCCGCTGGATGAGCAGGATCACGAACAGGTCTTGATGAGGATCGATCCAGCCCTGAGTCCCGAACGCGCCGCCGTGGCCGAACGTTCCGGCTGACAACATTTCGTGAACGCCTTCGGGTTTGCGAGTCACCGCGAAACCGAACCCGAAGCCCATGCCGTCGGTGAAGCCCGTCTTGAGGTCTCCCGTTTGGACCTTCGTCATTTCGGTGAGGCTCGGTTCCGAAATGATCTTCGTCGAGCCGATCGTGCCGCGATGCAGCAGCACGCGATAGAGCTTCGCGAGGTCGGCGGCTGTCGAGTAGAGACCGCCAGCGGGAATGGGATGCTTGGCGTTCTTCGTCGGGCCGAGCAACTGGTACCCAATCGGAACCAGCTTCCCCTCTTTGCTGCCGTACAGTCCGGCCAGTCGCATGAGCTGTTCGTCGGTCGGATAGAACGACGTGTCGGTCATGCCGAGCGGCTCGAAGATTCTCTTCGCGAGAAACGACTCGTAAGACTGACCCGAGACCACTTCGATGACGCGCCCCAGCGTGTCGATCCCCGCGTTGCAGTAAAACCATTTGGAACCCGGCTCAAATTCCAATGGTCGCTGTGAACTCACGCACACCGCTTCCGAGAGAGTCAATTGGCGTGAGAAGTACAGGTCGCTGATCCCCTCGGGGAAGCCACCCGGCAGACCCGACGTGTGCGTTGCCAGATCGCGCAGCGTGATCGGACGCGAGGGATGTTTGAGGGTCGTCGTATTGTCTTCCCCGCGCGAGGCGATCAGCATCTGACCCTTGAACGCCGGGATGTGCTTCTCGACGAGATCGTCCATCGACAGCTTGCCCTCTTCCGCCAGGATCATCAGTCCCAGCGCGGTGATCGGCTTGGTCATCGACGCGATGCGAAAGAGCGCGTTCGGCGACAGGGCTCGCTGCTCTTCGACGTTCATCTGACCGACGACCGTCTGGTGGACGATTCCATTCTTCGAGCCAACCACGGCGATGGCCCCCGCCACCGTGTGGTCATCCACGTACTTCTGCATCGCCGCGTCGAGCTTTTTCAGTTGAGCCGCGTCGAACTCGGCAGCGGCCGCAACAGAGCATGAAAGAGTGAAGGCGGCGAGAGCGGCTCGTGCCGTACAGGCGATTCGTCGAAGCAGAGGCATGAAAGAACCTTGTTGTTGGGGAAGGCATTCGGCCATCAACGTCAGTAGACCAGTCACTCTGTGACTGGAAACGTCGAGTCACGGAGTGACTCGTCTACGCAGGAGTCCGCCGCATCCGTCGGCTCGCTCATTTTGAAAAAAGGGTGCGAGACGATTGTCTCGCACCCTTCTGAAATCAAACTCTTTCTCGATCCATCAGGTCGCCATCAGCGATGCTGAGCCAAGTCCGTGGACTTGGCGTTCCCCGCCCAGTTCTTGGCGGGAGCAACAGGCTTCGTGCTGGCAACGACCGACTTTTGGAAGCCAACCGCAATCACTTGTCGCTCGCGTGGCGAGACGGCTCGTGACGTGATGCGGCTGTCGAGTGTCAGCGGTCGATTCGATCCTTCGATGGCGGTCCCCGTCGTGGCCGGCTTCCGCGCCGGGATCACCAAATCGGGATCCGGAGCGTTGATCGTGTCATTGGACGTTGAATCGCTCTTGCCAGCCTCGCCCTGATCGCTCGCAGGCTGATCGGTGTTGGGCTTCACTGGATTGAGCTTTTCCGTGTTGGGCTTGAACGTTTCGCGAGCGCCGGATGCGGCACCGTCTGTTCCAGTCCGTGCAGGAGGATTCGCGGGGTAAAGATCGTCAGCGGGGTCTCGCGTCGTTCCGTGGGCGGGATTGCGGACGTTGGGAGTCGTGAAGTTTTCATCATCGACGACCGTTCCACCGGCAGGGCGGCGGCGAGCCGGGACCGAATTCCCGCTACCCAAGCCGTCGTTTGGCTGAGTCCGCGTTCGCGGAGTGAATTTGTCTTCAGGGTCATAGGTCCGAGTACGATCCCGTGGCGGAAGGATGTTCAATTGCTTTTCGATCGCCTCCAGCCGGCTTTCGATCCCGCTGGAATTGGTGCCGCGCGAGTGGTTGTTCGGATCGGCCACGGGGCTAAGGCCGTCGGTTGGGACCGAATTCGTGGTGCAGTTGCCTGACGCACAATTCCCGGAAGCGCAGCCACCACTCGAACAATTGGAACCGCACGGCGAACATCCGCAGCTATCGTAAGCCGAGGCGTAGTACGACGATTGCTGGCAACTGCTGCACCCGTTGGTCGCGTACCCAGTGGAGTAAGCGGCGGGCTGGTAGCTCGCACCGGTGTATCCCGAATAGCCCGCGTAGTACGGCGTGTAATAGGAACGCTGCATGCTCCCGACAGGGCCGAAGACCGCATCGTAGGCCCACGGGATCACACCCGCGTCACTGGAGGAGGGACTACTTGTTCCGATGGCACACGCCAACACAAAAGCAAACTTGGCAAGACGCAGCATTTTTCGATCTTCCTCAAAACTGAAGACATTTCCACTCGGGTGACAGTCTCGCGCGTCTCTTCATCCCTGACGCCGACTGTCCGAAGAGCGGTATCCACCGCCGCAAACCACCAACTCGAACCAGCTTCTCCAAATCGTTTGTACCGACGCCGAACAACCGCTGTCAACGAGGCCCTTTACGTGACTGGCACGGGCTGTCCAACCCACACCGACCCACCCATGAGCAAGGAAGTCGGATCACCGCCTGCCTGGCTTACGCGGCGGGTTGGTGTCGTTGTCTTCGTGACCGCGACAATTGTTTCTGCCTGAACCGACGATAGAATCGGCCCCTTTCCCTGTTCGCCGTTTGCGGACAGACACACTCTCTGACCGGTCTTGTGAATGCCTGAAACTACCTCGTCGGTTCCGCCGTCTCTCCGTCCTGTCACTGTCGAGCCTCACCGGGAAGAACTGATTCTGGTCCTCGATTTCGGCGGCCAAACGGCGCAGCTCATCGCCCGCCGCGTGCGAGACCAAAACGTCTTCTGCCAACTCGTGCGTCACGATTTGTCGCTCGATCGAATTTGTGAACTCAACCCGAAGGGACTGATCCTCTCCGGTGGTCCGGCCAGCGTTTACGACGAGAAGGCTCCCAAGGTCGATCCCGGTCTGTTTGAGTTGGGGCTTCCAATTCTCGGCATCTGCTACGGGATGCAACTCACCTGCCAGACGCTCGGCGGCAGCGTGCAACCGGGAACCAAGCGTGAGTTCGGCCGGACAACTTGCCAAGTCACGGCGACCGATCCGCTCGTCGCAGGACTCCCCCCGTCGATGACGGTTTGGATGAGTCACGGCGACCAAGTTCACGACGCCACCGGGCAGTTTGTGCAGTTGATGGGAACGACGACGTGTCCGTTCGCAGCAATCAAACACCGAACAAAGCCGATCTACGGACTGCAGTTTCATCCCGAAGTGACTCACACCGAACACGGCAGTGAGTTACTGGCGAACTTCGTCAAGCACGTCTGCGGCTGCCAAGGAACATGGCGCATCAGTTCGCTCATCGAACGCGAAGTCGCTGCCATTCGTGAGCGAGTCGGCAATAAGCGGGTCATCTGTGGACTGTCAGGCGGGGTCGATTCGTCGGTCGTCGCAGCGATCCTCTACAAGGCGATCGGCTCCCAATTGTCGTGCATCTTTGTGGACAACGGGCTGCTGCGCAAAGGCGAGTCCGACAAGGTCCGCGATCGTTTTCAAAACCACTTCAAGACAGACCTGCACGTCGTTGATGCCAAAGACCGCTTTCTGGATGAACTGGCGGGCGTCACCGAGCCACAGCAAAAACGCAAGATCATCGGGCGTGTCTTCATTGAAGTCTTCCGCAAAGAGGCGGAGTCGATCCCCGACGCACACTTCCTGGCCCAAGGGACGCTCTATCCAGATGTGATCGAATCGGGAGCCAACGTGGACGGACCGGCCGCGACGATCAAGGCGCATCACAACGTCGGTGGCCTGCCGAAAGAACTCGGCTTCGAGTTGATCGAGCCGCTACGCGATCTGTTCAAAGACGAAGTCCGCCGCATGGGTCTGGAGTTGGGCCTCACAGAAGAACTCGTCTGGCGGCACCCGTTTCCTGGACCGGGTCTCGGCGTGAGATGCCTCGGGGATCTCTCCGCAGAACGCTTGGAAAAGTTGCGTGAAGCGGACGCCATCGTGCTGGAAGAGCTTCGCCGCGCGGGTCTGTACCGAGCGATTCAGCAAGCGTTCGCGGTCCTGCTTCCCGTGCAAAGCGTCGGCGTCATGGGCGATGGCCGAACCTACGAAGAGGTGATCGCGGTGCGAGCCGTTCAGACCGACGACTTCATGACGGCCGACTGGTTCCCGATGCCGCACGATGTCCTGCGAACGATCTCGACCCGCATCATCAACGAGGTGCGCGGCGTCAACCGCGTCGTCTACGACATCAGCTCCAAGCCGCCGAGCACAATCGAGTGGGAGTGACCGCGAGAGCGGGCTGTTTTCATGTTCGCGATCGGACAACTTCGTATTGCTCGGTTCCCGTAGAATGGACGCCCACGTCCGCTTGCTTGTCGAGCGGAGTGATTTGTCCCGATGAAGGCGTCCGATCTCCGAGGACGGCGGTGGCTCACGCTGCGATCAAATCGGGGATCGGGTCACGGACGTGGCCCAGCTTGGCCAACATCCGCCTACTGCTGAATCGGAATCCAGATTTCGATGCCACCCATGCCGGTTTGCGGATTGAACTCTTCGGTGTAACGCTCGAAGCACGGAGCCGCCGCAGTCTTGAGTCCCGAGTCGGGGAGCCACTGCCTCCAGATGGCGTCGATGGTTTTGGCGATGGAGCCTACCGATTCGCCGTGAGTGAAGACCGCGTATCGCTGCGGAGACAATCGCACGCTCTGGAATTCGGCGGGCAGCCCGTCGGCGGTCGAGACTTCCACACCGGCCATGTAGTCGAAGCCGCCCTCCGGATTGCAGCACAGGCAGACGCCATAAGTCATCATCCCACCCGCTTGTCCGGGGACACGGCCGATGTTCGGTGCGAAGCGTTCCCATTGCGACGGAATGTTGCCAATCGTTGCGGATGTGTAGCTTCCCGTTGTCCCGGCAATCAGTAACTCGCGGCCACTCTCGAATCGCGGAGCCGCCAATCCCAATGTCTGTGCGCGAATCGCGGCCTCTTGTTCACGGAGTTCGGGCGTGAGCGCATTGCCGAAGTCCTCCGCTTCAAAGACGGGGCGAATTTCGATCTCGGATTCGGTGAGCATCGGATTCGGACAGCGTTTGAGCCACTCGACCGCTTCGTCCATCGACTTCACACGCCACATCCAAAAGCCCGCCGCGAGTTCGTTCGTCTCGGCAAACGGGCCGTCGATCACGATTCGGTTCGTTCCGGAAAACCGAACGCGGACTCCCTTGGAACTCGGATGCAGTCCTTCACCGGACAGCATGATTCCCGCCTTCACCAACTCGGCGTTGTACTGGCCCATCTCGGTCAGCAGCTTTTCATCGGGCATGATGCCCGCTTCGGATTCTTTCGAGGCTTTGACGATGACCATGACCTTCATGGAACGGACTCCTGTGGTTGAACAACTTTGTAGAACAGGCGGCTCGTCTGTTGAAAATAAAAGCCTGAAGCGTGAGCGAAGGTTTGCCGACCTAGTGCGTCGTCGTCCCTAAGAATTGGGGTTCTGTGAGCGGCACGGCGCTAGCCGCCGTTCGTTCACCACCGGCGGGCATCTCGCTCAAGCCATCACCGATGGTCCACAGTCCGCCAAACGATCGAACGCTCTCCTTGCCGGTGGACTTCATCGGTGACTGATCCGGCCCCATGCCGCATTCGCCTTCGTAGGTCCATTCGCCCACGAGTCGTTGGAGCCATTGATGTTCTTGCTGCGGTTCTGGAGTTTGCATGACGGCTCTTTCTGAACGGATTGGATTTCCGCGTTAGAGTTCTTCGTTTACGAAAGTTGTCGCGAATGAGTCCTGTTTCGGCAGTCACGATTCGACGATCGACTTCATGTCGGCCAGCCCCTTCTCGAAGCTGTCGCCGCACATTTTGTCCATGCTCATGAACAACCCCATGGCCTTGGCGATGAAGTTGAGTTTGCCTGTCATGTCCCACGTCACGACGGTTTGATTGCCAGCGGGGACGAACGTGAACGTGACCTCGTTAATCCCGGCGAAGGGGCGAAAGAATTCGAGCTTCATCCGGACAAGTTCGCTCGGTCGGCTCTCGACGATTGTCTGACGGCCCGCGCCCACCTGGTTGTTGCCGTCCCACGCATAGATCGCACCGACACCGGAGTCGGCTCCTTCGTAGGTTTGCTTGAGATTCGTGTCGAGCTTCAGCCACGGGTTCCACACATTCATCAAGTGCGTGTCGTTGACTTGCTCGAACGCCTGCGACGCCGGCGCGGTGACATTGATCGAACGGCTGACCTGAAAGTCATTCGACTTGAGCATCACCACGATCACGAACAGGACCACGACGACAGCAACCGTGATGAGGGTTGGGATCAGCATCGAATCAGTCTTTCGTTTGGGAACGGCGTTTCAACAAGTGCCGTCCTTCGCTCCGCGAAAGGACGTTCTTTCGCGGAGCGAAAGACGACAATGCTCCCGGTGAAATCACAGGCGAGCCGGCTTTGCTACGAGTGACCTACTGGCCGTCATACGCTCGTTGCAGTGCGGCCATGTCGATCTTCGTCATCTGCATCATGGCCTGCATGACGCGACCGGCTTTGACGGGATCGGGGTCGGATATCAGCTTCGGCAGCAAGCTGGGGACGATCTGCCACGAGAGGCCGAACCGATCCTTGAGCCATGCACATTGGCCTTTCGAGCCACCTTCGGACAGCTTCTCCCACAACTCATCGACTTCGGCCTGCGACTCACAATTGACCGACAGCGAAAATGCCTCCGTGAGTTGGTAGTGCGGGCCACCGTTCATCGCAATGTATGCGACACCCGCCAATTGAAACTCGACGATCATCGCCGTGCCACCCGGTCCCGGAACAACGCGATTGATCCCTGAGTCCTTGAAGAGCGACACATAGAACTTTGCGGCCTCTTCAGCTTGGTTGTCGAACCAGAGAAACGGTGTGACTTTCTGTCGTGGCATGTGGGGCCTCAGATGAGTTGAAGTTGAAGAAAGACGTTTCCAACAGAAGTGGTGAGCCGGGCGGCGTCAGCCCCGGACTCTTGCGATTGCAACTCAGAATCCGGGGGCTGACGCCCAATGGCACTCACTTTAGAAAGTAGTAGGCACATTCCATGTGCCGTAACCGGCGAAATTGCAGACGGCACACGGAGTGTGCCTGCTACTTTGCGCTCAAAGTGAGTGCTATTGGGCTGACGCCGCCCGGCTCACCTGATTCGGACTTTTGTCGGTCACGTCAAGAACACGATCCGTTGTGGTGAGCGATCTCAGCCGCACTCTTTGGTCATTCCCTGTTGGATTTCGGCGTGAGTCAGATCACGGGTGTGCGTCGCGACTGACCAACGATGCCCGAACGGGTCTTCCAACTGACCGTAGCGATCACCCCAGAACATGTCGCTGACGGGCAGCGTGACTTTGGCTCCGGCAGCCTCCGCCTGCGCGACGACGGCATCGACATTCTCCACTTGCAGGTGAATGAAGACGGCTGATCCCTTCAATGTCTTCGGCCCGCAACAGCCCCATTCGAGGTTCTCGTCCACCAGCATGAGCCTCGAGTTGCCGATTCGCATCGAAGCGTGCATCAACTTTCCATCGGGGCCGGGCAGGCGCATGATCTCGACCGCGTTGAACGCCTGCTTGTAGAACTCGATCGCGTCGGCGGCACCGGCGCAAATCAAATGCGGCGTGAGCGAGTGCATCCCGTCGGGGATCGGTTTGACGTTTTCTGGGGACATGATCGCGGCTCCTGTTTCATTCCGTGCTCGTGGTTTGGTTCGCGTCTGACGCTGCGGGTTACAAAGTGAGTGCCATTAGACTGATGTCGCCCCGCTCACCGGATTGCGATAGTGACTGCAGAGCAAACTCTACTCCTGAGGCACCCCCGGCGAAATATCGTACCCGCCCATCGAAGCCTGACGCGCAAGCGAAGAGGGACTTCGCTTGCGCGTCAGGCTTCGATGGGGTAAATCATTTGCCGGGTGTTGCCTTAGTAGAGGTGAGGGGGCTGTCAAGTTGCCGGTCGATGGCCTCGAACTGCATCTGCAACTCTGGGCCGCCAAGTGCGGGATGCAGTGCCTTGGTGGTTTCGAGCAGCTTGCGCGCGAGCAGTTGTTCGCCCAGTTTGCTGCTCGTGGTGATCAGGCCGAGTCGGGCGCGTAGCCAATCGGACGAACCCGGTTTGGTCGAGACCTCAATGCGCCGCCAGCATTGACGGGCGAGTGACTGACACGGGCGGTCATCGAACTGATCCAACATCCGCGCGATGTCGCGTTGTCGAGCGGCATCCTTTGGAGTCTCGCTGGCCAAGCGACCGTACAGCTCAACCCCTTTCGCGAGTTGTCCGCTGGCGAGGTACGCGCGGCCGAGGCACTGATCGAGCGACTCCTGTTCCGGCTTCGTCAACGCGACCCGTTGTTCGTTCAGGCGACTCGCCGCCCGAAGTTGAAGTTCGACAAATTGCAGCCGTTGCTTGCGATCAGTTGAAGCGATGAACGGCGCGAGTCGCTCGACAATCGCCAACAGGTCCTGAGGCGATGCCGTCGCGAACGACTGCATCATGCGTTCGGCCTCCAGCGATCGACCGTTTCCCGCGAGAGCGATCGCGTACAGTGCGGCCGCTCGTGGACGGAGGCGCTGCCATCGCTGATCTTTCGCGTCGCTCCGTTCCGCTTCGGTCGCACGACCGGCTTGAGCGACGACTTTGCCAAGCCAAGTCTCGGCCCGATCAAATCGTGGCGGCTCGGACAGCATCAGCAATGAAGACAGGTGTAACGCCACCTCTGCCTGCGGCGCGGCCCATTCGGCTTCCGTTTCGGCGAGGGGGGTGACGAAGCGTGCGAGTGCCTCCACAGCCTCGCGTTCAAATTCACTCGTATTCAGTTTTAGCTCACGCATCCGCAGGAGAATCGACTCGTAACAGCGGGCCGCTCCCGCGTGAGCTTCATCTGCTTTTGAAGACTCATCGCGGACCTGTAAGTAGAGCGGCAGTGCGGCGGTCGCCTGCAAGCGACTTTCCTCCAGTTGCCCCTTCATGAACCGCGCGTCATCCACGGACGGGTCATTCGCAAAGAGTTCCACATGGCGGTCGAGTGCGGTGGTGTACGCCTCCCGGCGCGCTTGAGTTTTCTTCTGATCGTAAAGTCGTTCGAGACAATACGCGGCGTTGAGATGAGCGGCCGCCGCCCGCGCGTGCTCGGGGAACTCGCGAGCCAGCCTCAGGAAGTCGGTTGCGGCTGGCTCAAACTGACGCTCATTCAGCAGAATTGAAGCCCGCGTATACCCGAGATCAATCGCCACATCCGTTTGCCCCGCCGCTCGTGCCGACTGCTCGGCCGTGGCATAGCCCTTCAACGCCGCGTCGATCCGTCCCGCGAGGAAATCGGCTCGCGCCTGTTGCATCGCCGCATCGAGCGTGGGGCCGTACTTCTCCGCCGTGCGCACCGATTCCCACGCTTGGCGACATCGCCGACTCCAATAGCCCCCGACCTGTTCATCGCTCCGTTCGAGCGTGATCTCGGCCTGTTCCCGAAGTTGCTCGGCAAGTTTGTCGTCCTTCCTTTGCAGCGCGGCGTCGCGCATCGAGGCCAAGGCACGGACCTGTAAGTACCACAGCTCACCGGTCAATCGCTTCTGCTTCGCTCGCGTCTGCACGATCAGTTCGGCGGCCTCCGCACCCCGCTGTCGTATCAGCATGAGCCGCGCCCGTTCGACTACGAACTCTTCCAGCAGCGCGTCCGTGAGACGCGGCTCACTCTTTTCGATGGCCTGCAACAGTGTGTCCGCTCGCTCCACGTCCCCCTTCAGCCGCGAGCAAGCTGCCAACCGCAGTTTGGCCAACGACGACATCGGTTCGTCCGCGACGCCGATCAATTTGCGAAACGTCTGCTCGGCGTCGATCAGGTCCACGCTGACTTTGCGCGCGTCGGCGGGAGACAGCTCGGCCCGGTGCTTCAGGCACATGGCCAATTGAAATCGGACGCGATGCAGCTCGCCTCGCAATTCGTGCGACGAAGGACCACCGTTCAGCAGCCCTTTCACGGACACGGAGTCTTTCCCCGGTTCAACCAGTTGCCGTTCGACTTCTTTCAGCAGAGTGCTCGCGGTCGAGCAGGCAGTTCGGCAGCGAGCGATCAGTGGTTCGTCGAATGGGCGCAACTCACATTCGACCGTCAACCACGCTCCTGCCATCGCCGGAACCATCGCGGCTTGAGTGGCCAACAGCACATCGCGCGCGTTGTTCGGTTCGCGTGTCCGCTCGTCGTCGATGACCGACTTGGCCCGCAGCCATAGCTCTTCTTGCTGCTCGTGCGACGCGAACTCCGCGTGTTCCGCCAGCGTGCGAGACAGCTCGATGGCCAGCTCGGTGCGCCGTGTGAGTGGCGTGGTGGACTCGGCCAGCCGCGCGAGCGCGTAGCCCTCGGCCAGCGAGA
This sequence comes from Schlesneria sp., assembly GCA_043749505.1. Lineage (GTDB taxonomy): Bacteria > Planctomycetota > Planctomycetia > Planctomycetales > Planctomycetaceae > Schlesneria. The sequence continues at coordinate 47,193 of JAYVDI010000301.1, forward strand.
ACAACCCGCGCCGACGAAGCTGATCGAAGTACCGCGTTTGCGATTCGTCGGCACGCGTGGCGTGAGTCCCCACAACGAAGCCGCACAGTAGGAGTGCGATCACGCAGCCGCGTCTCGCAAGCTGGCGCAATGGCCGCGTGAATCGTTCGAGTGGCGGGAAATCGACCATGACCAAAGTGCTCCTCAACTGAGAGCGAAGAGTCTAACCGCGAAGCACGTTCCCGTCTTTGCGAGTCGCGTCCGGCCATCGCCCTTTTCAACGTAGGGTGGGACAAGCTCGCTTCGAGCGCCGGCCCACCATCGGGAAACGTTGAGAAATCTTGGTGGGCCGGCGCGGCGAAGCGCCGCTGGTCCCACCCTACAGGTTGCACAGACCCAACAAGAAGATGGCCTACGCTCATTCCCCCGCAACCGCGTCCCAGTTCACTTCGCGCAGCCGCGCCGCTTCGGCTGCCGACTTGAGCTTTCCGACCACGAAGCTCTTGTGGTTTGCCACGGCCTGCTCGCTGAGCTGCATTCGAGCGGCGACATCCTTGTTGGTCCAGCCGAGGACGAAGAGCAGCTCAACGCACTGCAATCGCTCGAACTCACCCCGGCTGAACCACGATTGAATGAGCCCACGCAAGCATTCACCGAGGACCCGCTCTTCACTCGCGTGTCGCTCACCGCTGCGCGCGAGGCTCGATGCCGGGCGCTCGCGCCCCGCCGGTTCGCGATGCGCGGCACCTGTTGCGTAGGCCGGATTGCCGCTGGTCGAGTCGTCTCGCAACACCAGCGACAACGCGGGACGACGCCCTTTGCGGCGCAATGCGTCCGTCAGTTTGTGAGCCGCGATCGCGAAGAGGAACGATTCCAACGGAGTCTGTTCATCGTAATTCGGCAGTGACATGAGGAACCCGATGAACGTCTCCTGCACGACATCCTCAGCCGCCGCACGGTCGTTCAGCCTCGGCTCGACAAACGCCACCAGCCGCCTTTCGTATCGCGCGATGAGCCGCTCCCACGCAGCGGTCTCACCGCGCCGCACGCCGATCAAGAGTGTCGAGTCATCATCGGAGAGAGGGTTCATTTCGGAGTCATACGCAACACGAGTGGTCGTTGAGGAACGAGAACAATTTGTGACTTCAGAGTAGCCGCGCTGTTGGACCACGGGAAAGCCAGACGACCGTCTTCGTCAAAAGTGTCTTTCCGTTTCGCGCCGGGTATAAGTTCTTCGCAGGCAGGACTGCGTCGTTTTACCGGTTGAATCACCTCACCAACCTCTCGTTTTCAAAAGGACTCCTCATGCTGACTCGCTCTTGGATTCGTGCCTCCTTCGTTGGCTTGGCTGTGGCCGGTTCGACGCTGCTGTCTCATGGCAATCGACTCGTTGCCGATGAACCGATCGTTCCGGCAGGCGCTGTGGTGGAGAAGCTGTTTGAAACCAACGTGCTGACCGAGGGTGTCTGTGTCGCTCCCGATGGGCTGGTTTACTTCAGCGAGATCACGTTCTCACACAAGTCGCGCGACAAGAACGGAGCGATCGAGGCCGGGCACATTTGGAAGTTTGATCCCGCGACGAAGAAGACCTCGATTTTTCGCTCACCCAGTGGGATGTCGAACGGCATCAAATTCGATGCTGCGGGAAACATGCTGATCGCCGAGGGAGCCGATTACGGCGGGCGACGGATCATTCGGACCGACATGACCACCGGCAAAAGTTTCATCATCGCCGGGATGTTTGAAGGTCGCCCCTTCAACTCGTGCAACGACATCACGATCGACGAGCAGGGCCGCATCTACTTCAGTGACCCGCGTTATCTCGGGTACGAGTCCCTCGATCAGCCGGTCATGGCGGTCTATCGGATCGACACAAATGGCTCGATTCATCGCATCATCACCGATGCGGGGAAGCCGAACGGTGTCGCGATCTCACCCGATCAGAAGACGCTGTACGTCGTCAGCAACGACAACGGCGCGAGCGGGTTTGAGAGGCTGAACACGGGCGACGCGAACGTGTCGAAGCAGGCCGACAAAGTGGACGCTCCGTTGCGCAAAGGCTTCATGGCGCTGATGGCTTACGACCTCGCGGCCGATGGAACGGCAACGTTTCGCAAGACGCTCGTCGATTACGCGCCGTTCGATGGCCCCGACGGACTGGTCGTCGATCAGGACGGCAATCTGTACGTGGCCGTTCGCGCCGAGAACCGTCTCGGCATCTGTGTCTACTCACCGGAAGGAAAGGAACTGGCGTACATCAAAACCGAAATTCCCACGAACGTCGGCTTCGGTCGCGGAGCCTCAGCCAAGACGCTCTACATCACCGCCGGTTCGAGTTTGTACCGGATCCAACTTAACCGCGCGGGCTATCAATTGCCACCGAAGCGGTGATTGCGTTTCGTTTAACCGCGTGGGCAACGCCCCGCGCGCCGAGTGATGTTAATGCTCGGCTCGTCACCCGGCGCGCGGGGCGTTGCCCGCGCGGTTAAACGAGGGCGTTTTCTCACGGTGCCGGTTTGCGCAACTCCTTGCGGCAACCGGCATCGGCCGGTGATGGCGAGCCGACTTCCTCAACCGGATGCGTGAAGACGTATCTCCAGACAGGCTCGTGGATGAACTTCCCGGCCTGATCCTTCACAGCGGCACCGCCCGGCACGACCGAGCTATGGGCGCGGTTCGCATCCTTTTTCACGTCGGCATCTGTGATCAGGCGACGCGAGTTGCCATACGGGGCGGCGGTTTGATCGACGTTTACGATCGGGCCGAACTCGTGCAGGCCGAGCAGTTCCCACGAGCGGCAGTACTGGTCGCCGGACCAGCCTCCGTCCAAGACATGACTGAATCCGAAGAAGCGGTTCGCGGGCGTGGCTGAGGTCAGCCCTTGCCACGTCTCGTACTGATCGCGCGGGCCGCAGAACATCACGACGCGATCGACTCGCTGGTGCTTGGCGAACCGTGCGGCGGTGGTCGAACCGTGTGAACTGCCCGCCATGATGACGCGATCCCAACGCAGATCTTTCTTGTCGGCCGTGAGGAACTGCTGCCACTTTCCTTGCGGGTTTTCCTTCGCGAGCCATTTCACAAATTGGACTGCCCGCTCCGACATTCCGTCCGGTTTGGGGATGGCCACCACATCACTGAAGTCTTCGCCGGTCGCCGCTTCCAGCCGAATCTTGCCGAGGAACTTGTCATCGGCTGGAGGCGGCTCCTTGCCAAACTTGCCGAACCAACCGTTGGCGTAGTGAACGCGGATCGCATGAAAGCCGTAGCCGGAGACTCGTTCAAACAACTGAGGACTGTTCCCCATCAACCAGATCACCAGCTTCCCTTGCGGCTCAACGCGCGTATCGACCGTTGCGTGCTGAACGTCCTGCGGCTTGCCATCCTTCTCGAAGACAAACTCAATTTCGGGATGCGGTTTGGCCCGCTTGTCGATTTGACTGGCCCGCGCGGTGAGGTCATACCGCTGCGGCTTGGGATCATTGAACTTGGGTGGCGCATCGGCCGTAGCGACCATCGCCAGCGGAATCAGCAGCAAAGCGATTACTTCGAGTGCGAGGCATCTCATGGTGGAACCGTCTCTCGTGTGAACAGACAGACAAGTAGGGTGCGTACAGCAACGCGAAAAAGACCGGAATCGAGATGGCTGTGATTCCGGCGTGTTTCGCTCCGCTGCACACACCCCACGCTGGAGTTGGTATCGGGAGGTGTTGGCTCAGCTCTTCGCAGGAGCGGCCATGCCGATGTTGATGTAGGCGTGGACGTGCGGTGCGCCACGGAAGTGCCAGACGAATGACGGACCTTCGACGCGCCAGATGTCCCAGACCTTGTCGTTGCCGAGATCGCCTTGCTGGTAGAAGGCCATGTGCAGCTTGTCGATGCCACCGGTCGACTTCACAATTTCCATCGCTTCGTCGGCGTCTTCTTGACGGTACGGAGCGAGCAGGACTTTGAGCGTCTTCTCGACGAGTTGCTTCTGGTCGGACGAGAGTTGTCCGACGCCGATCCCCGCGAACTTGCCTTGCTCACCCTGCAACGAGACGGCGTCCTCTTTGGGAGCGGTCGCTACGAGAGCCAGCTTCGATTGATTGGCATCGAGCGCCTTGAAGACTTCGTTGACTTGCTGTGTCTGATAGAGGAACAGGTTCTCTTTCGGATTCTCTTCGCCGTGGCCGTAGACGATCGGGCCACCGAACGCCGCCTTGTCCACACTGTTGCCATCGGCGCGCAGCGTGAGATGTCGGCCGGTCAGTTCCCATTCAAACGCGCCCGCTCCTGGCTCACCGAAGACGGCAATGCTGTAAGCACCGATCCCGCCATCATCGAATTCCATCTGCTTGAGCAGCCGGTCATAACCATCCTTCGACGTGACGTTCTGGACGATCTCGTCGATCAACCTCTGCTGGTCCTTGTTGTAGAAGTCACTGCTCACCGTTGGCTTGGTGATGTGCCAATTGGCGTTGACCTTCTGGCGGAGCGGATCGGCGAATCCGAAGCAGATGGACTTCTTCTGCTCGGCCGACAGCGAATTGTAGAAGCGGCCAACGGCGGTCTCAGCGGCGCTGGTCGGACTCGGGGCGGCCCAGGCTCCTGGGAGAACCCCGAAACTCGACGTGATTCCCACAGCAGCCGCACCCGCAGCCAACTTGAGGAAGTCACGGCGATCCACAACGTCACAATCGGGGCAAGCGGTCGAATGGCGTTTCATCGAAAGGTCTCCTTCAAGAGTGGCAACGGAACTCGAACAAATCGGCAGACATGGTCACGGATGGGACACGGCCGGTCGCATTGTTCCAACTTCTCAGCCGCATTGCGACCAAGCTGGAGGGGGGCGACAGGGCAATCGCCTTGTTGGGTCTGCGAAACTTGTAGAGTGGGACCAGTGGCGCTTCGCCGCGCCGGCCCACCATGAATTCTCGACGATTCACGATGGTGGGCCGGCGCTCGAAGCGAGCTGGTCCCACCCTACGTTGAAAAAGTTCCCCCTTTTCCTTCGGCCGCCCGTGGTTTGTTTGGCGGATCGAGGCCCGGCTAGAATGCCGCTCCCATTCGCGGTCTGGTTCTCACGATGTTCTCAGTTCTCTCACACGGTCGAGGTGCGGCATGAAGAGTGTTCGTCTGGCGTTCGCGTTCGTGGTGACGATGGTTGTGGGCGAGATGAGCTTCGACGGAGTTGGCGTGTCGAGCGTCACCGCATTCGGGGCGGAGCCGGTTGCGGCGGCACAGGCTGCTCCGCGCAGGCCGTTCAACATCGAGAAGCGCGAACTCTGGACGACGAACAACATTCATGGCTCGCCCGAGCCAGCCGATCCTTACACGACGGAGAACGCCTTCCCGAAGCTCAAGCTGCATGAGCCGCTGTCGGTGGGAATGGTTCCGGGGAGGAATCGGTTTGGTGTGGCGACGCGGCCCGGCCAGATCGTCACGTTTGAGATCAAGCCCGATGTCGCAGTGGCCGACGTGCTGGTCGATCTCAACCGGACGGTGTATGGCGTCGCGTTCCATCCGCAGTTCGCGACGAATGGACAGTTTTTCGTCACGTCAGTCCTCGCGCCCGATCAGCCGACGGGCAGCCGGTTGTCGCGATTCACCTTGAAAGAGGCGAAGTCCGGGCCGTTGAAAGTGGACTCGAAGTTGGAGGCCGATCCCGCGAGCGAGCAGGTCATCCTCGAATGGCCTTCGGGCGGACACAATGGCGGCTGCATTCGCTTTGGGGGCGATGGCTTTCTTTATCTGGCGACCGGCGATGGGAGCGGGATCGCGGACGGATTGCAGACGGGACAGGACATCAGCGATTTGCTTGGCTCGATCCTGAGGATCGATGTCGATCATCACAACACCGGTCGCCCGTATGCGATTCCCAAGGACAACCCGTTCGTAGGGCAGGCCGGTGCGCGGGGCGAGATCTGGTCGTTCGGGCATCGTCAGGTTTGGAAGTTCTCGTTCGACAAACAGCAGCGGTTGTGGGCGGGTGAAGTCGGGCAAGACCTGTGGGAAATGGTCTATCTCATTCAGCGCGGAGGCAACTACGGGTGGTCCATCAAGGAGGGGAACCATCCGTTTCGTCCCGAACGGCCGCAGGGGCCGGGTGAGTTCATCAAGCCACTCGTCGAGCATCCGCACAGCGACTTCCGGTCGATCACCGGCGGCTACGCTTTTGAGTCGAACCGCCTGCCCGAGTTGAAGGGGGCGTACATCTATGGCGACTACGACACGGGCAAGCTCTGGTCGTTGAAGTACGACGGAGCGAGTGCTTCAACCGGCAAAGTAATCGAGAGCCGCGAGCTAGCCGACACGCAGGTCCGCATCGTCGAGTTCGCTCAAGACGGCGCGGGCGAGGTTTATCTCGTGGACTTTGTCAGCGGTCAGTTCCATCGGATCGTGAAGGCTCCGCCACAGGAGCCGACCCAACCGTTCCCGCGCAAGCTGAGTGAGACCGGTCTGTTTGCTTCGACCAAGGACAACGTCCCCGCGACCGGGTTGATCCCGTACTCGGTCAATGCGCCACTCTGGTCGGATGGAGCCGAGAAGGAACGCTTCATCGCGCTGCCGGAAGACACGAAAATCGGGTTCGACAAAGTCATCTATCCTCACGGCCCCGATTACCCCGATGTCGGTTGGCGGTTTCCGGACGGCACGGTCCTCGTGAAGACGTTTGCGATTGAGACCGAGAAGGGGAACGCGGCGAGCCTGAAGCGACTGGAGACCCGCATCCTGCAGTACCGCAAGATGCCGGGGAACGACGACGAGTACGGTGCCCAATACTGGTCCGGCTACACCTATGTCTGGAACGACGATCAGTCCGACGCGGAACTGCTTCCCTCAGAGGGGCTGGACCGCAAGCTAGTCATCAAGGATGCGACAGCGCCGGGTGGACAACGTGAACAAACGTGGCGGTTCCCCAGTGGCGCCGAATGCACGTTGTGCCACACGATGGCGTCGAAGTACGTGCTGGGCGTGACGACTCTGCAAATGAACAAGGACCACCACTACGGCGACAAGGTGGCGAATCAACTCGCCGTGCTGGAGCAGCTCGGCATCTTCCAAGAGAAGTTACCGAAGCCACCCGCCGAGTTGGCGCGTCTCGCCGACTACCGCGATGCAAACGAGAACCTGCACCTGCGAGCACGCTCGTACCTCCACGCCAACTGCGCCCACTGCCATCGCCGCTGGGGAGGCGGCAACGCCGAGTTCGAGTTGCACGCTTCGGTCCCGCTCACGCAAACAGCGGCCGTCAACACGAAGCCGGGACAGGGCGCGTTCAAACTCTCCGACCCGAGGATCATCGTTCCCGGCGATCCTCACCGTTCGATGATCTTGGAGCGAATGAAACTCGAAGGCTTGGGCCGGATGCCTCACGTTGCGTCCAAGGTCGTGGACCAAGACGCCGTGAAGGTCATCCACGACTGGCTCGCCTCTATGAACGACGCGGCTCTCCTCGAACAGCCCGGCGCGAAACATCCTCGCCTGCCGAAGCCGCCAACCGTGAAGTAGCGAGGATGGAAAACCGTCGTTTAACCGCGTGGGCAACGCCTCACTCACCGCCACCAGAGATCGACCAGTCCGACCGCAAACAGGCCGACGCTGATGATCGCGTTGACGTTGAAAAAGGCGACGTTTACGCGGCTCATGTCATTCGGGCGTACGAATGAGTGCTCGTACAGGAGTAGAGCCGAAACCGCGACGATGCCCGTCAGAAAGACCGTGCCCAGCCCCGCGAAGTGCCACAGGGCGAAGAGGGCCGCGATCGTGAAGAGGTGGCTGATGAGAGCCAGCTTCAACGCAAACGGGATGCCCCAGCGCGACGGGATGCTGAACAGGCGCTGGCCTCGATCGAACTCGGCGTCTTGGCAGGCGTACAACATGTCGAAGCCTCCGACCCAGAAGAAGATGACGGCCGAGAGCAACGCGGGTGTCGCGGCCACTTCGCCTCGAATCGCGATCCAGGCGGCGAGCGGTGACATCATCAACGCGGCCGACAACCAGTAGTGGCACCAGACGGTGAACCGCTTCGCGTACGAATAGCCGAGCAGGAACAGGAGTACGGGGACAGAGAGCATCACCGGCCAGCGGTTCGGCAGGAAGAGCAGCGTCGCCGCGATGAAGCCTGCCGAGCAGAGCATCGTGAACACGATGACGGTCGTGAGACCGAGCAGCCCTGCCGGGATGTGACGCCTTTCCGTTCGCGGATTCTCAGCGTCGAAGCGACGATCAACAACGCGGTTGAACGCCATTGCGGCGGATCGCGCGCAGACCATGCAGAGGATAATGCCGAGCAGTTGCCAGCCATCGAACGGACTGTCGGGGCGATTCCACGCAAGGGCCGCCGATAGCAGAGCGAACGGCAGCGCGAAAACCGTGTGGCTGAAGCGGATCAGTTCCAGTAAATGACGTAGTCGTTGGAGCATGTCTGTGTTGTTGGGGCGAGGAGGTCCGTTGGTTAGGCTTCAGTGCGGCTGCGGATTCTAGCCACCGAGGCTCGCATTGGAATCGACGTGATCGGTTGATCTGGGGAGTGTTGTTCACGAGCGTGAGTTGCCTCACTAGGTCGGCATGATGGAGTGACAGTCGTACTCGGTATTCATCGCGGTCGGAGGGACTCATGTCAGCGTTGCACATTGTCGTTGTCGGCTCGATTAACATGGACCTCGTCGCACGGGTGGTTCGGTTGCCGAGGCCGGGTGAGACGGTTCACGGTCGGAACTTTCAGACAATCCCCGGCGGCAAAGGGGCGAATCAAGCTGTGGCGGTCGCTCGCTTGGGCGTGCGCGTGACGCTGATCGGTCGCGTGGGAGAGGACTCGTTTGGAGAGACACTGCTGCGGTCGCTGGCGGGGAGTGGCGTTGTGACGGAGCAAGTCCTCGTCACGCCAGAATGTTCGAGTGGCGTGGCGTTGATTGGCGTCGGTGATGATGGCGCCAATTCGATCACCGTCGTGGCGGGAGCCAACGGCCGATTGATGCCTGAGGACATCAAGTCGCGGGCTGAGGTCATTCGATCAGCCGACGCGCTCATCGTGCAGTTGGAAACGCCGCTCGACACTGTGGTGACGGCAATCCGAATCGCGCGGCAGGCGGGAGTGCGCACGATTCTCGATCCGGCTCCCGCACCCTCGTTGCCGCTGCCGCCGGATGTGATGGAAGTCGATGTGATCAGCCCGAACCAAACGGAAGCCGAGTTGCTGACAGGCATCGTCGTCGATGACCTCGCTTCAGCGGAACGAGCCGCGCGGCGTTTGCAAGAACTCGGCGCGCGCGAGGTTGCGTTAAAGCTCGGGCACTGGGGCGCGATGATTTGTACCGCTGAGGGGCGAGTCGAGCATATTCCCGCCACGAAGGTCGATGTGATCGACACGACGGCGGCAGGCGATGCCTTCACGGCGGCTCTTGCGGTGGCTTTGGTTGAAGGCTGCACTTTGGTGGATGCTGCGCGATTCGGAAGTGCAGCGGGAACGCTCGCGTGCCTTACTCCGGGGGCACAGACGGCGATGCCGTCGCGCGCGAAGTTGGATGAGTTTCTCGGCCGCTGAGTTCCGAGGCTGTGTGTTCAGTACGCTCGACAGTCCGCCGCCTCGTGTATCGCTGCAACAGCAACGTTCGCGTCACAGTCCCTCGCACGGTGATCGGATAGCTCGCGATCAACTCGGCAGGAGCAAAGCGGGCGGTGAGTGTGTCGGGGATCGTCTGTTCAGTCACGACGTAGGCGCGGTCTACTTCGTCGAGGCGTCGCGGCTGTTGCGTGAAGTGGCTCGGTCGAGTCAACCCGTCGATCTGTCGGGCCTCCACGCCGTGGAACCGCAGCATCGCAGTGAGTTGGTAGGTCGGAGCATAAACCGGCAAATTCTCGCCTCGTTCGCGAATCGTTTCGACCGCTTGTCGCACGGCGGCAGTGCGTGCGACTTGGCGCGAGATGCGATCCCCGTTGATCGGAATGATCGGGAGCGGGTGGACGAAGTGCAGCGCGAGGCCGATCACACAGACGATCGGTGGAATGAACGACGACACCACGGATCGCCTCCAGAAACGCGATTTCCTCACAATCGAATACCACGTCGCCGCCAAGGGCCAGAAGGCGATGAAGCTCACGAGTGCCCAGTTTCCTTCGAGCGGCGAGCGAGTCGCCTTGTAGAGAAAAAACGCCCACGGCAGGGCATACATGCAGCAACAGACTCGCAGCAGAGGGACTCGCGCCAACCGGCGGAAGTTTCTCAGCACCCACGGAAACAAGAAGAGCGGCAATGTCCCGAACAACAGCATCTGGACGCCAATGAACTCGGCGAACGGCTTCAGGCCGGACTGTGTTCGGCCCATCGAGTGCTGCCACTGAAACAGCAGCGGAACGAAGTCGTGCTGAATGTTGTGGATGAGAATCGGCGACGAGACGACAAACGAGACGGCTCCATGAAAGACGTAGCCAGGAAGCCATTCGCGCCAGCGACGGCTCAGAAAGAGAAAGCTGGCGAACCCAGCGGGAACAGCCAACGCCATCGTGTACTTGGAGAGCACGCCCGCTCCCAAGAGGACTCCGCCTAACAGCCAAAGCCGCCAAGGGATTGTTGGAGATCGGAGTGAGTTGCGGGAAGTCACTTCTGTGCGCGTGCGTGACAGGCGGCGATGAACCTCAACCAACCACCAGACGTAAGCGGCCCAGAACATCATCAGCGGCGCGTCGGGAGTGATGAGGACCGATCCCAACGTGAAGAGCGGAGTACAGGCGATCCACGGCAGGAGCGATCGCGATCGCGACAGCCGCGCGATCGCAAACAGGACGAAGGCGTTGGCCAGACACGCGGGGACTCGCAGACCGAAACGCGTGTCACCGAAGATCGTCGTCGATGCTCGAATGAGACACGCGGTCATCGGCGGATGGTCGAAGTAACTGAACTGGAGCGGCTTCGCCCAGCACCAGTAATAGACTTCATCGTCGGCCAGCGGCAGCAAGCCTGCGAAAATCAACGACGACACCACGAGCAAAGCCAACAGAGTCCATTCACGGCATTCTCTCATGCGTCTCACTTCAATGCGAATCGGCCCTTCGTCCACTTCCTCAAGAAGCTGGACGGGGGGGGTGTAGTCGATCGCTTCGTCGCGACGCAATTGCCGAGAGGCAGCTACAAGGTGAGTTCTTGCTTATCCAATCCGCCGACGCGCGTTCATGTCGCGGCGATCAGTTCCTGCGTGTGGCTCTGATTCCAATGAGCGGTCTCGGAATGCAGGTAATCGTCGAGCGCTTCGGCCGCTTTATCGGGGGCGAGTAGGCCGAGTCGAATGATGGCTCCCGCCAACTGCTTCGGGTTCTCTTGCTGCAGCGAGAGGAGATGGACGAGTTGATTCTCGGTCATCCATCCCATCCGAACGGCCGCCACGCCAAATCGTTCGCCCGTCTTTTCCTGATTTTTGACGATGTGTGTCACTTGCTCGTTGTCGAGGTAGCCGCATTGTTGCGCGAGATCGCCCACACGCACCGGTTCGCCACGACAATCGAGCAGCGCTTTCGAGACGGCGGGGATATCGAGCAGTCGATGCGAGACCAGCCAGCGGCTAAAACGGTGTTGCAGAACTTGTTGCAGCAAGACGCGTTCGTGTTCGTCCACGAGTGATCGGACGCAGTAGCGATTGCGACCGGCACGCTTCGCTTCGTACAGGCACTCATCCGCACTGGCGATCAAGCGTGTGCCCAAGTCGCGTTCGTTGCGACCGGGGACGGCTACGGCCGCACCGAGGCTGACTGTCACCGGAACGCGCACGTCGCCGAAGAGGAAGACCTCGGATTCCACGCGTGTCCGAATCCGTTCGCAGAGTCGTTCCAAACCTTTCTCAGTCGGTTGGCTTACCAACACGACGAACTCTTCGCCGCCGAATCGAGCCAGCACGTCCGAAGTGCGGATCGTGGATGAGAACAGTTGCGCGATCTGCTTCAGCACATAGTCACCGAACTGATGGCCATACGTGTCGTTGACCCGCTTGAAGTGATCGACATCGGCGAAGATGACCCCCATTGGCGAAGCGCATCGCAGGCACCGCTTCGTTTCGGTGTCGAGCATCTCATCGAAGAACTGACGGTTGTAGATTTCGGTGAGCGGGTCGTGCAGCGCCTGCTTCTGAAGCTGGCGGTTTTCAAATTCGAGGTCGCGTGTCCCCTTCTCGGCGGCCTGCTGGCGCAGGGTTGCCTGGACGGAGACGACGTGTGCTCGGAGCGTCAACTTCACGAGTTGATCGTTGGCTTGTGCGGTCAACACCGATGAGGCTGGAACCGTTTCCAACTGGCAGAACGAGTCCTGCCGCCATGCCCGCAGTTCCGTCTCGGCCACGAACTCCCGCGTCTCATTCTCCGACCAGTGAAAGAGCTCGCTTGCCAAGTGCTGCAATCGCTCGAACGCAGACTCGCGCCGCGTCGCACAGATTAAATCGCCGGCGCGCGAGGCGAGGGCCATCGCCGCCTGCAATCGGAAATTGGAGCCACTCTTTCTCGCGAGCAGCCACTCGGGAGCAACGTGATGCCACCGAATGGCCTCGACGATCTCGGCGGGCAGCTTCCACCGCTCCATCAGTCGCGATCCGACATCGGCATGCTGCAGGCCGAGTCCGTTCAATTCGAGCTGGTCGAGCGGCTCTTCTTCATTCGCAGCCGCGTCGAGAATCGGACGGTACTCGGCTCCGAAAGTGGACAGCAGCGCCAGTCGCCCCACGTCGAGCAGCAGCCCGCAAAACGAGTATTGATCGATCGAGTTGGGAGCCGTCTTTTCGGCAATAATCGCAGCGGCGGCGCTCTGTACGAGCGACTGTTGCCAGCAGTTGCGGTAATGGATCAACAGTTCTGGTTCGCTGGAATTGTCTTCCATGAGACTGAAGTTGAGGGCGAGGGCATTGGTCACCGTCGCTCCCAGAATCGCGGCCGCTTGCTCGACACCGGAGACATCTTGACGGACGCCGAAGTAGGTCGTATTCGCCGCACGGACAATCCGTGCCGACATGGCCGGATCGGTCTGAACCGCTTGAACAATGTCGCGCTGTTCGACGACCGTTTCCTGCGTCAACTCCAACAGTCGGACCGCGACCGTCGGCAGCGAAGGCAACTGAGTCATCGACCAAATTTTCGTCGGATCAATCATCGGGATCACAACCTCAACAACCACGGGGCTGCCGTGCCTCGGAACAAACCTCCCCTTCGAGCGCGGACGAGACCGCCGTTCGCGACGTGTCACGCCGCGCGATCGGCCGGCCATCGCGTTCACGAAGAGTTCCGCAGCTAGGCTAGGTCACAAAGCCCGTATGAGTGATGCCATTCCGAAACGGAGCAGCAATGCGACACGGCGTTTGGCATACGAATCAACGATGCTACCGGTGAAAACGCATCGCACGGTTGAGGCCACTGCAATGGTCGTATCGACAAGGCCGAAGAGTCCGCGTGCAGGCACGTCGCCACATCGCGCTAAGGGGCCGGCTCATCAATCAGTGTTCCTTCGTGGCGGATGCTGCCAGCATCCGCCACGACAGTGATTCCTGCGCCAGTCCTAAGGAACAGAGTCGCAATCACTTCCCGATAAGCCGCAGGGCGCTAGCCCCGGCTTGTGTCCTCTGAACCGGGGCTAGCGCCCCGACGGCTGATAGCAGCCTCCCTAACTTCGGGAAGTAATTGCGGCCCTTTCCTAAGGGCCGGGAGCTGTGTAGCCCGGACGACGAACGCAAATCAGTCGTTGGGGTTGTTGACCTTGCGCAGGTACGCCGCAACATCGGCTTGAAGCGAAGTGAGTCGCATCCAGCTCGACCATTCGGCGCGAATCAATCGGCCTTGGTTTGAGTGCAGTTCTTCGGTCGCATCCCGAATCACTGTTCCCAGCCGTTCGTGGATATAGGACAGCACGTCCGAAACCTGAACTCGCTCCAACCCGGACAGGCTTGCGGGGACTTCGGGCAGCCCTCGCGGAAACAACTCGCCTGGTTCAGTACCGACCCCCAATTCGGGTTGCTCGACGAACTCAAAGTCCGACACGTCCAAATTGTCCGGGGAACTCCCGCCAGGATCGTAAGCCGTCCGCCGAGGGTCGCTCTCGGCGAGGTAATCCGTGATTTGCTCTTCGTCGGTGTCCTGGGAACTGAAGAGCAACATGCAGCGACCGACCGCGATCACATCACCTTGTTGCATGACCCGCATCTGAATCGGATGGCCGTTCACGCGCGTGCCGTTGGTGCTGTCGAGGTCGGTCAGAATGACTCGTCCCGAATGGTCTTGGAGCTTGGCGTGGAAGCGGCTGATCCGGTCATCGTTGAGTTGGATCGTGTTGTCTTCTTCACGACCGATGGAGACGGGCAATGCCTCGCGAGAATAGACGATCCCACGCTCCATTCCTTCCAACACACGAATGGTCACGAGCGTCATTGACGCCTTCCCAAGACTGAAAGAGTTTGACCGAACGGAAGTGTGAAGTAGTCCGCTTCGGCCCAAAACGAACGGCAATTTTGTAGCACGGTCTTTTGACGAGCGTCAACCACAGAGTAGCCGGTGCGTCAATTCGTGATCGTGATAAACAGACTCGACAGCACAGGCCACCGATTCAAAGAGATCGCGCCGTGTGACCGGTTTGCGCAGCACCGTAAAGACTTCGGCCTGCTCGGCATCTTCGCGCAGGGCCTCGGTATAGTCGGCCGTCATCAAAATGCAGGGGGCGATGACGTGTAGCGTTTTTAATTGCTTGAACGCTTCCAGCCCGGTGAGCCGGTCCATGTGCATATCGAAGAGCGCGAGATGCACCTCCTCCCGCACGGCCAAATCCATCGCCTCTTCACCGGACGACGCTTCGATCAGTCGGAAGAAGGGCGAGAAAATCTCACACAGCGCGCGACGGAAAGCGTCGTCGTCGTCGGCGACCAACAATTGGTAGACGTGCTCGGCCATGATCGTGTCTCTGCAATTTCCGTCGCTTCCGTTTCACCGCAGCGTACAACCCGCCCTCGTGGGGAGCAGCGGGTTATCAGAATCGCGATTCAAGGTCAATTCGGCTGGCTTCCCCTGTTCGACTGCAATTGCCGCACGTCCGAACTTCTCTTACAACCCGCCGCCGCTTGGAAGCGGCTCGGCCGCGCCATGATGCCATACTTTCGGGCGGTGGGATTGTGCGGAACATTTTCAGGGACGAATACGAATGACTGCGTTTGGACGACACCCGCTAGTCCGTCACCAGTTTTTGCTCGGTTTGCTCGCGGCCTTCGTGTTCTTCACGAACCTCGGCGGGTATGCGTTGTTTGATGAGGACGAGCCGAAGAACGCTGTCTGCGGGCGCGAGATGTTTGAGCGAGGTGACTGGATCGTCCCGACGTTCAACGCACAGCTTCGTACCGACAAGCCGATCCTCATTTACTGGCTGATGCAGGTTTCATTTCGACTGTTCGGCGTCTCGGAGTTTTCCGCCCGCTTCGGATCGGCGCTGCTCGCGATCGGCACCACGCTGCTGACGTACCATTTGGGCCGCAAACTTTTCTCACCCGATGTCGGCCTGCTGGCAGGAGTCATCGTCTGCACGTCGCTCATGTTCTCGGCGATTGGGCGATCGGTGACTCCCGACTCGGTCCTCATCTTCTGCCTGACGCTTGCCTTCACGAGCTACGTTTGGGCGGTTGCGGCTCGCCGGGGTGGGCACTTCAGCGGCGCGGCGTCCAACAGCGAAGTCACTACTGGCGACGGGAGCCACGTTTCAACAACGACCGTGTGGACCGAATTACTCCCGGAAACATGGCTGACTTCGCTCCCGATGTACGCCGCGATGAGCTTCGCGATCTTGGCGAAAGGCCCGATCGGAGTGCTGTTACCCTGCACGATCATCGGACTGCAGTTGCTGGTCACTCGTCGCCGTAATGAACTTGACGCAGAGTTGCTCGCCGCACCCACTGGTCCGTGGTGGCGACGCAGCATCGTGACCGTTGTACAGGTGATGCGACCATCGCGCATTCTCACGACGAGTCTCGCGATGCGAGTCTTGTTGGGAATGGCTGTCGTAATCGTGATCGCTCTGCCGTGGTACATCATTGTCGGGATCAAGACCGACGGCGCGTGGCTCCGTGGTTTTCTTGGCGATCACAACGTCGGGCGGTTTCTCGGCCCGAAGGAAAACCACAGCGGGCCGATCTTCTATTACGCGATCGCGCTCTTGATGGGTTGCTTTCCTTGGTCGGTCTTTCTGCCGGTCGCCGTGTGGCAACTGAGCAAGCGACTGACGAAGGGCGACTCTTGGAGCGACAGTGATCGTTTCATCGCCTGTTGGGCGGGAGTCTGGTTCGTCTTCTTCTCGCTCGCCAGCACGAAGCTGCCGAACTATGTCTTGCCGATGTATCCCGCGCTGGCATTGATCTCCGCACGGTATCTACACGGCTGGCAATTTGCTCCAGCGGCTCTCGGAACGGTCACGTTCCGCAACTGCTGTCGCGTGCTGGCAATAATCGGTGCCGGACTCATGATCGTGGCCCCGATTGCCGCGTCGCTGCTATTGCCGGGTGATGAGTGGCTCTTCCTAGTCGGAGCGATTCCGCTACTCGGTGCCTCACTGGCTTACGTGGCCGCACAGCGCGAACAGCGTCCGCGCGCGATCCGCATCCTCGCGATCAGCGCCTTTTCATTCGTGGTCCTGCTGGTCGCAATCGCCCCGAGCCGCATTGGTCTGCATCAAGATTCGCCCAAGTTAGCCGCAGCCGCTCGCCACGCAGCAGGCTCGTCGGACATTAAGCTGGCGACGTTCAATTACTTCTCGCCAAACCTAGTCTTCTACGCCGGACAGCCCATTCAGCGGCTGCGGCAAGCGGACGAGATCGCCCTCTTTTTTGAGCAACATCCGCAGGGCTTCCTGGTCACTCGATCAGACAAGTTGAACCGGCTGGCCGAAGCGCTCACGAAGACTCCGCTGGTCGAAGTGACGCGCCATCGCAGTTTCCTCCGCAACCACGATCTGGTGCTGCTCGGTCGCCCGGCGGAACTGGCGATGCACAAGGACTTGATCGCACGATAGGCTGTGTCGCGAGCCGTTTGTCTCGCTGGGTCGCTATCGGAGGCGCTTCAATGTTTGGAATCCTGATTTTCCTGTTTGTGGCCGTGTTTGGATTTGTGTTCGTCTCGATCCTCTTCGGAGTGATTCGGACGATGAGCCTTTCAGGAAAAGTATTTCAACTCGTCGAGCGGCAACTCGACGAACAGATGTCTCGAGTTCCGCAAGGTTCGCCCGACAAAGTGGACACGCTTCGATGTGGTCACTGTGGCAGTCAAGTCGCGTTCGCTGAGAAGTGCGCGAATTGCGGAGCCGGTCTCTCGTGATGGCGTCGTTTTTTCAGACACGTTGCAGCACGTAGACAACATCTTCTGTGTCGGCGGTGATATCGATCGGCGATTCGATGTCGTACCGGAAGTCGTACATATTGAGCAGCCGCAGTCGTGGCTCCTTCACCAATAAGTCGAACATCTGCAACGCCGAGTACATGCGGAAGGCCGTTTCATCGGTGATGCGGAACTGCCTGGTCGGCGTGTACACGTCGTAGGTGACTCCGATCCGCTCAATACGTTTCTTGGAGTCCGTTCCCATCGACCAGAGGTTCGAGACGACGGACAGATGTCCGCGCGTGGCCGACCATGTTTCGGCCGTGCATTGCTGTGGATTGATCGGCGTGAGATGCAGCCCCAGAAAATAAAGGCCGCCCTTGTTGAGCGACTCGGCGACGCAGTGCAGGTGTGCTTCGGCCAACTTCTCGGTGGGGAGGTGCCGGAACGTGTTGATCATGTTGAAGGCGGCATCGACCTTTTTCTTGACCGTGAAGTCCGCCATGTCCCCGACGAAGGCCGTCGCCGGGAAGCCGTGTCGGACCAGCCGCTGATTGCAGTAGTCAATGGCCTTCTCATTGAGGTCATTTCCCGCGACTTCAAACCCCGCCTTGGCGAACTGAATCATGAGCCGCCCCGTCCCGCAGGCCGGTTCAAACAGCCGCTTAATCGGCCGCTTCGCATACATCTCAAAGCCCGCTTTGAGGAACTTGAACTCGGCGGCCCAGTCCGATCCGAAAATCAGGTCGTAGTACTTGGGATAGTCGTAAAGATGTCCGGCAATCGTTTCCATGAGGGTCTTCGTAGTGTGAGGTGAAGTGAAAGTCTGAGCCGAAAGTGAGTGTCGCGGTGGACAACACCCACCCGAAGCGTGAGCGAGGACGATCAACCGCCCGTCCTTGCTCACGCTTCGGGTGGGTGTGACTCATGAACCGCTTGGCTCGATTGCACGAGCGTCTGAAGTGACACGAAGCCATCTGTTGCAGGAGAGCCTTGCCCCGGTGAGCGACTCTCGGTCGAATTATTTTGCGTCGCGTTGCTTGGGCAGGCCGAGCATCCGCCCGAGCCGCAGCCGGGGGAAGGTGACTCGCGGAACAGTCGCATCACGCGACGAACAATCATCCACGCCGCCAGTGCGACACACGGAATCACCGCCGCGAGTTGCCAGTCGTTTGAATTCACGTCGTTCTTTCCATTCAGCCCTTCTCGGACCAATTCCAATCGGTGACGCCCGCCATGTTACGGATGCACTCGTTCGGCCAGCCGCCTCGGGACAGAGACACGATCGTCTCGGCGCACATTGTAAGCGTGTCACGGTGCGATTCGTGATCGAGCCCCGCGACGTGGCCGCTCATCAGGACATTGCTCATCGTCAGCAGAGGGCTTGTGGACGGCAGCGGCTCGACCTCGAACACATCCAAGCCTGCACCTCGCAGATGGCCGGACCGCAGCGCGGCTATCAAAGCGGTCTCATCGATCAGCAGCCCGCGCGCCGTATTGATGATGACCGAGTCGGGTTTCATCTTAGCGAAGGTGGCGGCGTTCATGATGTGCTTCGTTTCGGGACCGACTGGCAAGTGAAGCGAGACGTAGTCTGAACGACCGAGAAGCTGATCGAGGCTCAGTAATTCCAATCCCCACTTTTCGACAAACTCTCGATTGGGAAAGGGTTCGTACGCGACGACCTTCATCCCCAAGCCGACAGCCCGTGTCGCCACGGCTTGGCCGATGCGGCCCAGTCCGACCAGTCCTAGTGTCGTTCCCAAAATTCGCGGTGTGGCTTCGCGCGTCCACGCGCACTTCCGAACCTGCTGGTCTTGCTTCGGGAACCCCCGACCAATTCCGAACATGAGCGAGATCGTGTGTTCCGCGACTGCGTGATGGTTGACACCGGGAGTCGTCGCAACGATGACTCGGCGGCGATCGGCGGCGGACATGTCGATCGCGTCAAAGCCGACTCCCGTGCGAGACAACACACGCAGCTTCGGACATTCCGCCAGCACGTTGTCCGGCCAAGGCTCCGACCCGGTGACAACAGCCACGCAGTCGCGAACGAGCGGGATCAGGTTGGCGTTTTCGTAGATATTGATCCCTTTAGGAACCGGAATGACTTCAAACCCCGCATCGTGGAGGATCTTGATGTGCGGGCCGTCATTGGTGTTGAGAGCCGTGCAAATGACCTTGGGCATGTGGAAAACCTTGGCGCGATGGAGGGAAAAAAGTGGATTGTTCGGTCGATTCGGGAAACTATCGCAACCAACGAACTGCCGCCAGTCACGTCCGATCGCCTTGTCGAGTTGAGAATTGGAGCTAGACTTGGCTAGAATCCGTCCACGACTTGAGACTGAGTGTCAATCACTGCCCTTCGGGTAACTGCGATGCAACTCGTGCCGCTCGAAATGATGAACATCGGAGAACACGGGTGTGTTCGCGATGTGGATGGCTCCCCCGATTTCGTTGTTCGTCTCCAAGAGATGGGCCTGCACGAAGGTGCCAAGGTTCGCATGGTCAAAACCGGTTCGCCCTGCATTCTCGCGGTGAACGAGCACCGATTCTCGCTCCGCTTCGACGACTGCGCGACCGTGCTGGTGGAGCTGGCACGATGATGACGCTGTGCGAGTTGCGCGCGGTCGGCCAGCGTGGGCGAATCGTCGAAGTGACCGGCGACGACGCGATTTCTGTGCGACTAATGGAAATGGGGCTGATCGATGGCGAAGAGATCCAATTGCTCGGCTTCGCCCCGTTGGGCGATCCGGCCGAGTACCTGATCCGAGGCTATCGTCTTTCCCTCCGCAAGGCCGAAGCGGCACGAGTCCAAATTGAAGCCTGACGCGCGGGCAAAGGAGCGCGGCACTCAATGTTTCGCTCGCGCGTCAGGCTTTGATCGGAGTAGGATGGCTTAAGCCATGATTGTTCTGAGCTGATCGCGAAGGAACCTGTCCAAAAACAATGTCGTCTTTCGCTCCGCGAAAGACGACAAACGGCGGCGTGATTCTTGGACAGGTTCTTAGAGTTTGAATGACGTTGGATAATCCCGCCCCGCGGGCTGCCTCAAGAAAGCCCCCGCTCGCATGACTGCTTCTGATTCAACGTCGGCCGCCGCGCAACTGACGGTCGCCGTGATCGGCAACCCGAACACCGGTAAAAGCACGCTTTTCACCGCGCTCACCGGAGTCCATTCGCGGATCGGAAACTATCCCGGTGTGACGGTCGAGAAGAAAACCGGACTGTTCACTTTTGAAGGTCGCTCGGTGCAGTTGGTCGATTTGCCGGGGACGTACAGCCTGTCGCCGAGGTCGCTCGATGAAATGGTCTCGGTGGAAGTGCTGCTTGGGCAGCAGCGCGATGTCGGAAAGATCGACGCCGTCGTCTGCATTGCCGATGCGTCGAACCTCGAACGGAACTTGTACATCGTCAGCCAGGTCCTCGATCTCGGGTTGCCGACCGTGTTGGTCCTCAACATGTGGGACGTGGCCGAACAGCGCGGCATCGTCATCAACGTGGAAGAGCTTCGCAGCCGACTGAACATCCCGGTCATCCCGTGCGAAGCCCATCGTCGCCGCCACATCGAAGAGGTGAAGCAGGCCATCGTCTCGGTCGTCTCGCAGCCGCCTCCCGCCGCGCCGCGCGTCTTTCCGTCCGAGTTCTATGACGAGGGCCTCAAGCTCCAATCGCAACTCGCGAAATGGGGCGAGACCAACGTCCCCTTCTACGTCGCCGAGCGACTGCTGCTCGACGTGGGCGGTCAGTTTGAAGCGACGTTCTCGGTGAGGCACTCCGGAAAACTGCCTGCCGCCCTGAGCGAGGCTCGCGAACGACTCAAGGCCATCGGCCTGAAGGTTCCCGCCGCAGAAGCCAAAGCACGCTACGCCTGGGCGCGGCAAGTTCTGAGCGGAGCGATCCAACTCCCGACCGAGCGGGCGGTCCATCGCAGTGATGGGCTGGACCGTTGGCTGACTCACAAGGTCTGGGGACTGGCCGCGTTCATGGTGATCATGTTCGCGGTCTTTCAAGCGATCTCAACCTTCTCCGCGCCGCTAATGCAATTATGCGAGGCTCTTCAACAGGCTGTCGGTTCGCAAGTCGGCTCACTGCTACCGCCCGGCCCGTTTCGCAGTTTGATCGTGGATGGAGTCATTGCGGGAGTCGGCGGCATCTTGGTGTTTCTGCCTCAGATTTGCTTCTTGTTTTTATTCATCGCCCTTTTGGAAGACTGCGGCTACATGGCGCGCGCCGCCTTCCTGATGGACAAGCTGATGGTCAAAGTCGGCTTGTCGGGGAAGTCGTTCGTGCCGTTGATGTCGTCATTTGCGTGTGCGATTCCCGGCATCATGGCGACGCGCACGATCGAGAACCGCCGCGACCGGATGGTGACGATCCTCGTCGCGCCGTTGATGAGTTGCTCGGCCCGCGCTCCCGTTTACGCGCTGATGATCGCCGCGTTCTTTCCGTCGGTCGCCTGGGCCGGTGGTTGGATCACGCTGCACGGCGTGATGATGTTCATGATGACGTTCTTTGGCGCGGCGGTCGCGATCCCCGTCGCGTGGCTCTTCAAGAAGACGCTCTTCAAAGGTGAGACGCCACCGTTCGTGATGGAGCTGCCGAGCTACAAGTGGCCGTCACCGAGGATCGTTGCCAGTCGAGTCTATGACCGCGCGCGTGCCTTCGTCCTGCGAGCCGGTTCCCTCATCTTCGCCACTTCAATCTTGGTCTGGGCCGCCAGTTACTTTCCCGGCGATCACACGCTGGAACAGCAAACGAGTGTTCAGATCGAACAGGTCGAATCAAAACTGGCAGACGATCCAAGCCTTCAAGCCGAGCGGGACGAACTGGTCGCGCGGCGCAATATCCTCTCGGAACAACTACTTGAAACCAGCTTCCTCGGTCGGTTCGGCAAGGGAATCGAACCGGCGGTGCGGCCGCTCGGTTGGGACTGGCGAATTGGAGTCGGTGTTCTCGCGTCGTTCCCCGCGCGAGAAGTGATCGTCGCAACGCTTGGCACGATCTACAGCTTGGGTGGCGAGGTCGATGAGTCCGACTCGGGCTTGCAACAGGCCCTGCGGGACTCAAAGTGGCCAGATGGTCGGCCCGTCTATTCGATTCCCGTCGCGCTGTCGATCATGGTCTTCTTCGCCCTCTGTGCGCAATGTGCTTCAACGCTGATGGTCATTCGCCGCGAAACCAACTCGTGGGGCTGGCCGCTCTTCACGTTCGTCTACATGACGACGCTGGCATATCTCGCCGCACTCATCGTGTATCAGATTGGAATGGCAATCGGTGGCTGACGAGTGCTCCGCTCGATAACGGCTTTAAACGAGAGAGCATTTCAAAACCGAGTTTGCCTGGACAAACTAGCCCCACGCGCAAGCGAGGGCCTCACCAACATCGAATGTTCAGCCCTCGCTTGCGTGTCGGGCTAGTGCCTTGTCACGGCTAAGAATTTGGGTTGAACCCATCAGCCGCCGGGCGCTAGCCCACGGTTAGAACCAGATGCTAGCGCGTTCCGGCTGATTTGCTGAACCCCCAAATCAAGACGTGACAAAGCACTATTTTTGAAATGCTCTCTCAGGACCGGCACCATGAAGATCGTCGAAATTGAAGTCATTCCGCTGACCGGGGCCACCGTCGATGGCGGCTGGCCGCAGGGGCATGAGGCTCAAGAGAACCTGCATACGCTCGTGCAAGTGCGAACCGATTCCGGGCTGTACGGGTGGGGAGGCTGCTTCACGTCAGGAACGCTCGTCGAGGGTGCCGTGGCTCTACTCTGGCCGCTGCTGAAGGGTCAGTCGGGCGTCGAACCCGAACGGGTTTCCGAGACGCTCCGTCAGGCGAGCTTCTGGCAGGGTCGAGGTGGCGCGGTTGAGCACGCCATCAGCGGAATCGACATCGCGCTGTGGGACATCATGGGCAAAGCGTGCGGTCAGCCGGTGTCGCGTCTGCTAGGCGGCAACTACCGCGACCGGATCAAGCCGTACGGCTCGATCCTATTCGACGAACCCGAGCCATTGAAGCTGATGCTCGAAAGTGTGGTGGCGCGCGGGTTCAAAGCGATCAAGATGGGTTGGCGTCCGTTCGGCCGGCGCGATCGCGCGTTCGATCAGATGATCGTGCGAACGGCCCGAGAAACCGTGGGCGATGGCGTCGAGTTGATGGTCGATGCGGGAGGGAGCGAACAGTTCTGGCCTCACGGCACGAACTGGGCGCGAGAGACGGCGAAGATGCTGGCCGACTTCAACATCACCTGGTTCGAGGAACCGCTGCCGCCCGACGACATCGAGGGCTACATCGAACTGACGCGCGTCTCGCCGGTGCCGATCGCCGGGTGCGAGGTGCTCACGCGGCGACAGAGTTTCATTCCGTGGATCGAGCGCCGCGCGGTGGACATCCTCCAGCCCGACTGCACGAAAAACGGCGGCCTGTCCGAATCGAGACGCCTCGCGTGGCTCTGCTTCGACCACAACATCACGCTCGTTCCGCATGGTTGGAACACCGCGATGGGCCTCGCCGCCGACCTGCAATTCAGTGCGGCGATCCCGCGCGCGCGCTACGTCGAATACCTGACGCCGTGCGCCTACATTGATGAACTGACCACCGAGCCATTCACCATCGACTCCAAGGGCAATCTGATGATCCCAACCAAACCGGGTCTCGGCGTGGACATCGACCCTGACAAACTAAAACGCTTCGCTGGCAAGCGGACGGTGTTTAAGTGAGGTGATGAACCCGTCGTTGCGTTCATATGCTCGCCTGCCTACCGTGATTGCGTCCCCCCGACCTGTCCGCATATCTCCAGAGGTTCACGCCGATGATTGCGAAGTCCGTTGTCCGTTGCTGTTGTTTTGCCCTGCTCGTTGCCTCGCCGTTGTTCGCGGCGGATGACTACAAACTTGGCCCCGATTCGCAGGTCCAGGTGGGAGTGCCACAGGGAAAGGTCACGCAGGGGAAGTGGGTCAGCGAGAAGGTCTTTCCCGGTACGGAGCGTGACTACTGGGTCTATGTCCCCGCGCAGTACGACGGCTCGAAGCCGGCGTGCCTGATGGTCTTTCAAGACGGCGGAAACTATGCCAAAGCAGACGGACAATTCCGGGCACCGATCGTGTTCGACAATCTGATCCATAAGCGAGAGATGCCCATCACGATTGGCATCTTCTTGAATCCCGGCAACCTCCCCGCCGCGCAGCCCGGCCAAAAGGGACGCAGCAACCGCAGCTTCGAGTACGACTCACTGGGCGATCAGTACGCGCGATTTCTCATTGAAGAAGCGCTGCCCGGTCTGTGTGAGCGGCATCAACTCAAGCTGACCGACGATCCGGAAGGCCGCAGCACTTGTGGCATCAGTTCGGGAGGCATCTGCGCCTTTACCGTTGCGTGGGAACGGCCCGATCAGTTTCGCCGGGTCATCAGTCACATCGGCAGTTTCACCAACATTCGCGGCGGACACGTCTACTCCGCGCTGATTCGCAAGACTGAGAAGAAGCCGCTGCGAGTCTTCCTGCAAGACGGCTCGAGCGATCTCGACAACTTGCACGGCAACTGGCCGCTGGCCAATCAGCAGATGGCATCGTCGCTGAAATTCAAAGGTTACGACTATCAGTTCGAGTACGGTGATGGTGGCCACAGCGGCAAGCACGGCGGCATGTTGCTTCCCGACTCGCTTCGCTGGTTGTGGAAGGACTTTGAAAAGTAATCGGTGTTGTGCTTGAAGGATGAAGAGGCTTAATCCGATCAGAACGAGTCGCGATGCCAACCACTACTCCCACCGGTTCATTTGTGTTTCTGCGGTCGCTGAAGGTGCGCCTGACGGTTTGGAACACGTTCGTCGTGTTGATTGTCGTCATCATTGCCCTCGTTTCGGTGCGGGAGGCGTTGCGGTTCTATCTGTTGCTGGAGACCGACACGACACTCGACCACGAAGTCCGTGAGTTATTGCTGGCGGTCGAAGCCTTTCATCCGCACCGCGATCAGATCGTGGCCGAGATGGAGCGGAAGGCCGAAGGGCATCGCGAGCGGGGCTGGCACATTCGCTGGCTGGGTGAAGACCGCCGTCAAACCATCTGGGCCAGTGCCAATGCGCCACCGCAGCCACTGCAAAAATTCGTCAGTTCGAGTGGTGGCCACAATGTTTGGGAGTCGGACGAGTATCGCTCCATCGAACGCCAGCTCAACCGCCCCGGCCTGCCGAAAGATTTCATCCGCGTCGGCACGCCCACCAAGTTCATCAGCGAGGATGTCGATCGGCTGACGAACATCCTCGCGCCCGTCGGGCTCTTCATTTTTCTGTTGGCTCCGCTGGGGGGGCTGTTGCTGGCGACACGCGCCATCGAGCCGTTGCAGCAAATCATCCGCACGACCGAGCGGCTGAGACCCAGTCATCTCGACGAGCGGCTCCAGGTGCGCGGCGTCGGCGACGAACTCGATCAGATGGCGACGAAGATCAATACGTTTCTGGATCAGATCGCCGACCACCTCGCCAAGAATCGCGACTTCATCGCGAATGCCGCGCACGAATTGAGGTCTCCGCTGGCGGCCATTCAAAGTGCGGTCGAAGTGACACTCGACAAACCGCGTCCGGCGAAAGAGTACGAAGAGGTGCTCTTTATGCTCCAAGATCAGTGCCGCCATCTCGGGCAACTCGTCAACCAGCTCTTGCAACTCGCGCAAAGTGAAGCGGGTGAAACCGATCAGCGGCACGAACAGGTGCCGCTACATCTGCTGATCGAAAAGATCGTTGAGATGTTTGCTCCGGTGGCCGAAGAGCGTGGCGTGGTTTTGCGGGCCATTGATCTCACCCCGCTGACGATCAAAGCCAATGGAAGTCAATTGCGGCAACTGCTGACGAACCTCATCGATAATGGGATCAAGTTCACACCCGCCAATGGCACGGTGTCGATTCGTTCCCAGCGAGATTTGGCGACGAATACAGTGATTGTGACCGTGACCGACGCCGGGATCGGTATCTCGCCCGAATCGATCCCGCGCGTGTTCGACCGCTTCTACCAAGTGGACAAATCTCGCCAACGCAGCGACGAAGCTCGCGGCAACGGACTCGGCCTGAGCATCTGCCAGTCGATCGTTCAATCCCACAAGGGGACTTTGACGGTTGAAAGTCATCTTGGTCAGGGAACAACATTCACCGTGCTGCTTCCCGCCCACAGCACCCATGACCAATAACACA